>JAKSNN010000005.1 GCA_024399755.1 Paludibacteraceae bacterium
TTTCGAGTGTGGCTCTTTCGACCACTCAGACAACTTTCCTTCGTCGGAAGAAACTCCGCTAAATGAATTTGCTGCGCAAATTGGAGCACTCCGTTCTTCAAATCACAACAAGTTGCGATTTGATTATTGCTCATCGTTTTTTGGTCGTAAGCGAGTGCAAAGGTACTGCAAAATTTTCACATACACAAGTACCTTGCACTTTTTTCGCAAAAAAAGCAACTTTTATGCGCCAAAATGACGATAAAACTCCGTAACAGCCACAATACCCTTCTCCCAAACCTCCAAATCCATCGACTCGTTAGGCGAGTGAATAGCATTGGCTTCCAAACCAAAGCCCATCAAAATAGTCTTAACACCTAAAATCTGCTCAAACGACGAAATAATCGGAATACTACCTCCACGACGTGCCGCTAAAGGACGCTTGCCAAAAGCCAATTCAAAACCCTTCTCTGCAGCCTTGTACGCAGGAATATCAATCGGGCAGACATAACCTTGTCCGCCATGCATAGGCGTAACTTCTACACGCACACCCTTAGGCGCAATCGAACGGATATACTCCACAAACGCACGCGAAATCTCTTCATGGTCTTGATTAGCCACCAGACGGCAACTCACCTTCGCATACGCTTTACTCGGCAGAACGGTCTTACTGCCTTCGCCAGTATATCCTCCCCACATACCGCAAATATCGAACGTGGGACGGCACGAATTGCGCTCCAACGTGCTATACCCCACCTCACCAAACACATCATCTACATCAATGGCTTTCTTATAAGCCTCGTTCGAGAACGGAATCTGCGCAATCATATCACGCTCAGCCTGCGGAATAGGCAACACCTTATCATAGAAATGCGGAATAGTAATTCTTCCCTCACTATCTATCACCTTTGCCAACATCTCACAAAGAGCGTTGAGCGGATTCTTGACAGCACCACCGAAGTGACCAGAATGGAGGTCACGATTAGGACCTGTCACTTCTATCTGCCAATAAGCCAAACCACGCAATCCGGTAGTAAGAGACGGAGTCGCCTTACCAATCATCGAGGTATCACTAACAAGAATAATATCACACTTGAGCAAATCCTTATGCTCACTAATAAACGCTTCTAACGACGGAGAACCAATCTCCTCTTCACCCTCAAAAATGAACTTAACGTGACAGTTCATCAAGTTCTCGCGAACCATATACTCAAAGGCTTTTGCCTGAATCATGGCTTGCCCCTTGTCATCATCAGCCCCACGTGCATAAAGCCGTCCGTCACGCACTTCAGGTTCCCAAGGATTGCTCTTCCACAATTCCAACGGCTCAGCAGGCATCACATCGTAGTGAGCATAGACAAGAACCGTCTTGGTGTCCACTTTCTCAGTAGCAGGCGCATATTCGGCAAAAACAAAAGGATTGCCCTTGGAAGGCATCACTTCGGCACGCTGACAACCTGCTGCCAAAAGGAGTTCACGCCAACGGTTAGCACAACGCAACATATCGTCCTTGTGCTCCGGTTGACAACTCACACTGGGAATACGAATAAGACTTGCCCACTCCTCCATAAAACGGGAGCGATTCGATTGAATGTAGTCGGAGATGTTCATATCTGCAATAGATTAAATTATTTCAATTTATTAAATGGCTTACGCTCGCAATACCCCTCAATCACCCTGTAGAGCGCATATACGAATGCCAACAACAATAATACCCAAAGCCCATCGCCAATAGGCAATAATTCGCCAATATGCAAAGCATTAATGTCTTCGCCTTCATCACCATAATGCGGATAAAGGTCATCCGGCGTAGTGGTAGCAATAGAAACCGTAATCTGCGCTACCGACTGCGGACGAGCAGAGCCCACAGGTGCAATAGACGTACGAGCATACGACAACGCACCATACGATGGAGAAGCAGCCCCACCCTGCGACGAATGCGCCCCCGAAGCATAGAAATTAGTATTTCCCGTAAAAAGCATAACGCCACCCGAATTATTATCCTTCAGCGAGTGCGAAGTAGATGTCCATAACTTGAACGCAGACGGTGCAGAAGCCGACGACGTATTACGCGATGGCGCAGAAGATGCGGGACGAACCGCTTGCGAATGATTGAGGCGATACGTATAAGCATTGACATTCTGCCACGAAGCAAGTTGCGGCAACGAACCAGATGATGGCGCAAAATGAGACGACTGAGCCAACAAGATACCTCCAATAGAAAGCATCACCGGTATAGCAATATGTCTCAATATAGTGCGTAACATCTTAGTGTGAGTTGACAATTTTTAGTACAGAATTGTTTGTGCGAACAATATACGAACCTGCAGGTAACCAAACCTTAACAATCTGTGTAGGTGTAGAATGCGCATAAACGACTTTACCCAATGGGTCGTAGATTTGGAAATCATTCATATCCTGATTAGCGAAAATCACCACCTCGCCATCAAGAATATAATAACTCATAGCAAACTCCGCCTCTGTCTCATCCGACGGTTCGGATACTTCGTAATAATGCTCCAAATAATATCTGCGTCGTCCATCTTGCGGTATAGCAGCCAATATATGCGGTTGCTCGGATAAGTGCCAACGCTTGCCCTGCCACGAATCAACTAAATCCCATTCACGCACATATTCATCATCACCATAAAAAGTTAGAGATAATGTATCCTTCCCATAATTAGGCGCAGCATACTGACAAAGCGGAATACGCGCCATACCGTGTACCTGATTGATGGCCAATGCATGCATCTCTGCCAAGGTATAAATAGCAAATGGCGTACGCTCGTTATCCAATAGCATCACCTCAGCATCTTCAGAAGACGTATAAATATCATGCGCCTCGACGGACTCTACCACAGCAGCGTACGCAGTGTACGTACCATCAGAAGCTGCTATATGGAGACGACGGCGGTCTGTCTGAACACGTCCAGCACGTTTTGGAGCAGGCGCTGCTGCAGGGTCACCGCCATAGACACCTGTAGATGTAGCAAACATATCCGGCGTAATGGTAAGAGCAATATCCTTAACCGAATCAATCGCTTGTACGAAACAAGCACCTGCAGGCGAAAGCAAATAATGTGATTCGCCATCGGCAGAAATAGTACCTACATTAGCGATATACGAATCGGTATTGGTCATCATATAAAAAATTGGCTCTACAACCGTGTTATTAGCCTCCAACAAAGCACCTATATCCATATACGAAAAAGATGGATTGCCAACTAAAAACGAATGACCGGCATAGTCGTTGCAGAACGTAAAGGTTTGTCCATCTATACCCTTTTCGCCCGTAGGTTCATATCCGGGTTTTCCAGCATCTGCAGGACGAGAAATCGTGGTTTGCAAGTCTGTAACCCACTCGCCATATTTATAATAGCGATACATCGTATCAAATTTCGGCAAACGCAATACGGACGTACCAGAACGCCCATTATCTAACTTAACAGATAACCCGTACGAAGGTTTATATTCGTAGCCCAATTCGTTCCATGGCAATGTCCACGAAGCCGAAGCAATAGAGCCTCCTGCCGCTTGACTCACCATCTTACTAAATACCACTTGATACGGATTACCCACATTGATTCGATCAGCAGCAGGCGTACCTACAATTTGCTCAATACGTTTCGTATCAAAAGGCGTAGACAGTTCATTTTCCGGAATGAATATATCTCCCGAGAATAGACCTTTGATAGGAAATCCGACTAACGACCACTTGTTATTCGGCAACTCAATATCCACAAACGATAACCCTTGAACGTCCACAAGATGTTGGTTAACCAACGTTGTCTTAGTAGGAATATATATGCTATCACACGTATAGGGTTCATATCCTAAATCGTACGAGATATAATCTTGTGCATTACCTTCCAAATCTATCGCTTGCAACGAATCGTGAGCCACTGGATACGGAATGCAATGGTCGCCTTGCGTCAGCAATACATTCGTTTCGGAAAGAGGTGTAAATGAAGACCAATTCGCATCATTATTCCAAGCGTCCGTTGCTTGAGCAGTTTGCCATGTTACAATGTCCGGAACAATGCGAAGAGTAAAGTACGTGAAGCCATTGGAGCATTCGTTGCCGCTCAAGTCAACAAAATTCTTCTCCATGACGAACGTATAATCGTAGCCCGGAACAAGTTTTTGAAAATTAGCACCTTCTACACGAACCAACTTGACTGAATCGGCTATGATATTAGGCTTGATTGAGTCAATACGAAATTCTAAACCATATTTCGTTTTCCAATCAGGATACGTACTCTTGATGAGCAAAGCACCCGTGACAGAATGAACTTTCGTCTTATCACCCGCCAAATATACTTGCATATCCACATACCCACGACGACGTTGTGCGTCACTTATGCGCACACGACGCGGCAGTTGCGATACATAATTAGGCAAAACCTCTTCTTCCGTCCCCACCATCACCATATTCTCGTTGCCTTGAGGTAAGGAGAACTGCACGGTACGAGGCAATTCGCAAATCACTAATTCAGGCATCGGCTTACCATCCATATCACGTGCTGTTCCAGGTACTGCAAACGCAGTATAAGACATAATACCATTGGTGTTACCCATCGGAATTACCTCCAATGAATCTGTACCTAACACTAACATATCTTGTTGAACAAGTCCCTCAAGCAGAGCACGTTGCTCTGCTGTAGTAGAAAGGTGATGATTCGCGACAATGGCTTCATTAATGGTCTTAAAATCAGCATTCAAATAAAGCGATGAATGTGCATTAACAAACGCGCTATCGCCAAAAAGCCAATCTGCTTCACATTGTACAGACATTGGCGTATAAGTAGCTCCTTGCTGCATCACATACGACATCTCAAGTGCCATCGTATAACTGCGCTTACCACACACCTCAAAATTCTCGGTCCCGACTTCGCCATCTACACTAATACGCGTACCACCTGCTATCAACAAGTCGGCGGACATACCACAATTGACCTCACCAATAAAATCAGCAGGGTCTCCCACAATGAAACTGGTATAGCGATAGTTGGCAAGGAACGGCATCGGTTGCGCAACATAAAGCACCCAACGGTACTCCCCGTTACCCACATTCTCCCATATATATTTCACAAGCGCCGTATCTGTTTCATGATACAAGGCATCAAAGCGAGCAAAATTACTAACAGTATCTTTCGCAGACGGTTTACCAGTAGGAATAATAACATGCCCATAATTCAAATTTTCGCTGGAACAATGGTCTTCGTCCCAATAAGGTGCTTGAATAATAGATGAATCGTTATAAACCATATTGCGCCATTGGTAATAGCAATTGGTGAACATTTGATTATTCGCCCCATAGTCCACACGCAGATAAGTAGTTAACAATTCTCGCGTTTCATCGGAACAAGGCTCTGACATAGCTTGAATTGGCATTACGGGTGGCATTTGTGCATATACACAAATATCATCTATCACAAAGTCGTTACCATTAGAACTATGTCCTTTATTCGTAATCTTCAAACGATATGTATCATAGTCACGATTTTGTGCAATAGTAAGTGGAAATAGTATATGCAACCACTGAGCATTTTTACGATTATACACTGTAGGAGAAGCATTATAGCCAAACTCACCCGTTGTATATGTATAAAGCACATCTTCCGTGCCATCATCATCTACTCCAAGCAGCACAAAGTCGAAGTTTGGTGCACTTTGATTGGCCGTAGATAAATCGCCAACATACGCCGAAAAATACATTTTTGAACCTCGACACAAATTCACATGCAAGTCCAATGAAAACAAATCGCCAGGACGTGGGCAGCCATCAATAAACATCATGTAACCTTTACTGGCATCTTGACTCGCTTGTGTAGTATTGGCATGTTCTCCGTGATTATACAGCACTACATTGTTAGGCGTATAATCAAAGAAACTGGAAGAATTGACAAATGCGTATTGCGTATAAATAGGTTCTTTTTCCTTTTCTTTGTTTTCGGCTCGGAAAAAACCATAGTTTGATTCCTCTACCTGCAAAGGCACATTATAGAACGTAGAACCATCTTGCACCCCCGTCCTGCCACCTGCGAAGTTGAAATTTTGTTCTGCAAGTAGATAAGTACCATCTAATATCTTCGCCTCATCTGTAAGCGTAGGTAAAGGACCGATTTTTGCTCGATCCATATATTCCACAACAAACTTAGCAATTTGATATGTTTTTTTGTTGTATGTTGCAGTCAAAGTATAAGTAACCGTACCCACTTTATCCGATCTTACAGGATAGAAGTGTCCATAATCCACCGCATCATTTGCAATGGCATTATTATTCCACTTCCATACATTTTTTCCCGCTAATAGTGTAGGATTCGAACTATCGCAATAGTAATTAGGATAATAGCAATCGGCATCTCCACTTAAGAATTCGTAATCAGGACCGATATACAATTGGTTACCCGTTGGGGCAACGATATGATGCTCTTCCAACCAATTATCAGTACCCGAAACGCATGCATCTACTCGTGCCGCCATCTCCGAGGCTGGACGAATATCAAAGACGAGACGTTGCGAAAGCGTAGGTTCAACAAAAGCCTTAAACTCATTAGGATTAAGCACTTCGTAAATATGCCACACGGAATACTCCTGTGCAGTTATAGAGAAGTTTGCCTCACTATAGGATTGATTTGCATAGAAATAATACCGATATGTATTTTTGCCCGACTTAACTGTAGTATAAAAACCGACATTGTAGGTATCATTGTTACGTATGGTTTGTTCTGAATAATAAGTTGGACGATACAGGGTTAAATTTATCGCAGCTTCCCAAGACAGGTTATTATTCTTATTTTTCGAAATGCCTTTAGTAGGATCCTTTACACTGGTTATTTGGAATCCATTCGTTGTTCTCGTAATCGTGAGATAGTATTGCTTATCTTGCGCTTTGGCAATCCTGCAAACCACATTATCCAATGTATCACTATTCGCCGTAGATGAACCATACTTATACCCTGTAGTAGCCCTATCATATCCTAACACATATCCGTACGTAGCGAACGTACTTGCCATAATAATCGTCTTGCTCTCGCCGTTTTGCATATTTTGCAAGTCTTGTATCGTCAATATACGAGCCGTGTCTCCCGTATATTCTCCTTGCGAACGAGCCTCATTCCATACAGCATCGGTATAAGATGATTGATCACAAGCAATTTGCATATTTGGAACGCCGGTAGGAAGTGTATAAGTAATTGCACATTCCGAAGTTTTATCACGATAGAATGCTCCACGCTCAAATTTAAAATTAGGCACAACACTATACGAAACTTGATTATCAGGAATCAAACTATCAGTAGCGTAATTATACCAACGATTATACGTAGTAAACGTTTGATATGCGGGACGATGTAAAGTAACTGAAGCCCCCGGTTTTACATAGATAGTTTGATTATACTCATGAACGGCTTGCATTTGATGCCCGTTAATCATCGTAAGGTATGAATTGGGAGCATGTGCTTCATGCAAAAAGACCTCTCCCTCTGCCCATATTGAAGGACTTGTTGCAACCAAGCCCGCCAACAAAAGGAGTATCAAATTAAGTCTTTTCATAAAACACAATTTCCTTTAAGTGCGCAAAGTTACGACTTTTTTTGGGAATATGCAAGAAAAACATAAAGTTTTTTAACTATTTGTGCAAAAAACACAAAAATCAGCCTGACGCACGAAGACATCAGGCTGAAAAAGGACATTTTGCTCTTAACGCGCACGCTCAATTGGCATATTGCATATACGAAGCATAATACTTGTCAAACAAGTCTGTCTGCTCATAACGTTGGAAATTCTGCAAGATATATCCTAAAATACCTGCTTGTTGGTCTAACGTCGTAGCAGCAGCCTTACGTCGCGCATGGTCAAGAGAAGCCCCCCACTCCAAATACTCCACACAATTATCTGCGACTGCCTGCATAATTGTATTTGCCTTATCGTTCGCATTCATGTGATAGTAAAGCGATGCCATCGAAGCCGAGATATAGTCGTAAGGGATATTATACCCTGGCAACATCTCGTCGGCATAGTCAAGCACTTCCATAGCCTTATCACGCTTGCCCTCACGAATGAGTGCTTCTGCCAATTCAAGGAACATACGACGATGTGTACTGCACATACGCATCAAGTTCTCGTCAATATAAATACCAGGGATATTCATATTGCCGTATTTGAACTTATGCATCATATTTTCGTACATCACTTCGGTATTAACACGCGGTTGCCCATCAGCACTACGATTTGGCGTAATACGATAAGCCAATCCCGTTAGTTCAAAATAGGGTTTCAGACCTAAATAATAGTCATCGCCAACCGTAACGGCAAAATACATCGGACGTTCCCATTTATTTTGCTCAAGCATCTCAAGAATCATCATCTCCGAACGTGTGTAGCGTTTGGCTTGTTTTACGTCGATATGCTCGCCATCTACGCCGTCTATATATAACTGATTACTTGGGATATAGTTCTCTCCATCACGTTTGGTACGCGGGTCGTCAGAACGCAAGAATTCAAAGGCTTTAGCCACGGATAAAGGTGCATTTAGGCGGTTATCCACCCATACTACTTCATTCGCCCCCGGCATATAGTCCTTGTAGTCCCAAGAAATAGGCAAAGCCTTCGATTGGTAATACGGACGTTTCATTTGCGATATGTACCAGTCGGTTTGCAGGTAACTCAAGTTGCAGACACGCAAATCGGTTCCTTCTTCCTCGACCTCTTGGTTATACCATAATGGGAAGGTATCGTTATCGCCATTCGAGAAGATAATACCCTGTTCTTCGCACGATTTCAAGTAGTTAGCGCCAAAATCACGGCACGAATAACGATTAGAGCGGTCGTGGTCGTCCCAGTTCTGCGCCCCCATAAGTGCCGGTACGCCAAGGCAAACTATCGTTACCACTACTGCCAATACAGCCTGCAACTTGTCGTTCTTGATTTTGCTTCCCAACCACTCTGTAAGTGCCATAACTGCCAAGCCTATCCATATACAGAAAGCATAGAAACTGCCCGCGTACGCGTAATCGCGCTCACGCGGTTGATAAGGTGTTTGGTTCAGATATACCACAATAGCCAAACCAGTTAAGAAGAATAGCAGGAAGGTGATAACGAACGAACGCGTACCTACTTTTGTTTCTTTGCCTTTTTCGTCTTTAACGCGCTTACTTAATTGCCATATAATACCGATTATTCCCAAGAAGAGAGGTAACATATAATACTCGTTATGTCCCTTATTTTCACGAAGTTCGGTAGGCAACTTGCTTTGGTCGCCAAGCATGGCATTATCGATAAACGAGATACCCGTTATCCAATTGCCTTTAATAATGTCGCCATAACTCTGCAAGTCGTTTTGACGTCCCGAGAAGTTCCACATGAAGTAGCGCCAATACATAAAATGTACCTGATAGCGGAAGAAGAATCGCATATTCTCCGCAAACGTTGGACAATAGTCGGTCTTCTGCTGTCCGCAATACTCATAACGCACACGTTTTCCCTTGATATCAGCCCATTGTTTGTAACTTGACTGGTGGTTCGGTTGTGGCGAATACATACGCGGGAAAAGCATACAAAACTCGCTCATATATTCATACGAAGTTTTGTATCCGGTAATCATATAATGGTCCTTCGCACCCTCTTGCGCAGGAGCAGGAGCATATTGCGCATGTCCTTGTTTTTCAACGGGTATGCACATATTTCCCTTGATATCAAGTTTCACAGGAGCATTATAAGTTTGCCCATAGAATAACGGACAATCGCCATATTGCTCACGGTTGAGATAATATTTAAGGCTAAATACGTTATCGGGCGAGTTTTGGTCCATGGGTGTATCGGCATTCGAACGAATCACCAATACCGCATAACTCGAATATCCAATCAGGATAACGGCAATCATGAGTGTAGCCGTGTTGAGCAAACGTGAGGACACTTGTTCTTTCTTCCAGAACAGAATACCAAACAAAGCAGCCGAAATGAGTATGCCTGCAACTGCACTTTCGAACAGGAAAGGCACACCGGCAAAGGCTGCTGCCAATACGGTTGAAATGATTTCACGTGTCTTATTCTTGCTTGTCGAGGTCTCAATAATTGCCCACACGATAACGGCAGCCATCAGCACGAGATAGACAGCCAGACCTGTGTTAAACGGACAACCTAACCCGTTGACAAACAGCAACTCAAACCACCCCGCAATCGTAGGAACACCCGGAATGATGCCGTACAAAATGGCAGCCAAAATACCTACAGAAGCCAAGAAAGCGACGATAGCACCTTTCCACGAAAACTCGTAACGACGCAGATAATAAACCAATACGATAGCAGGAATAGTCAGCAAGTTCAAGAGGTGGACTCCGATACTCAATCCCATCAAATAAGCAATGAGAATCAGCCACTTATCCGACCCTTCTTCATCGGCATGCTCGTCCCATTTCAGGATTAGCCAGAAGACAACAGCCGTAAAGAGCGACGAGGACGCATATACCTCTCCTTCTACTGCCGAGAACCAGAACGTGTCGCTAAACGTGTATGCCAAAGCACCTACGGCACCTGCGCCAAGTAGTGCTATTCCGTTAGCCAACGTCAATTCTGCTTTACCTGCCACGGACACTAATTTTCTGCCAAGTGCCGTAATCGTCCAGAATAGGAACAGGATTGTAAATGCCGAAGCCAATGCAGAAAGGGCATTCACGCACATAGCCACATGGCTGTTATCGCTTGCAAAAAGCGAGAAAAAGTGCCCCATAAGCATAAAGAATGGTGCTCCGGGCGGGTGTCCAACGTCCAATTTATGAGCGCTGGAGATGAACTCACCACAGTCCCAAAACGAGGCTGTCGGCTCAATGGTAAGGAGATACGTAGCGGCTGCTATGGCAAAAACAAGCCAACCGCAGAGCGTATTCCATAACTTAAAGTTCTTCATATCGATAATTTATTTTAATGTTAACCTTTATCATTTGGGCACTTTACCCCAAAAAACCATGCAAAGGTACAAAACTTCTTCCGATTTATCAACACTTTGGCAAAAAAACATGCTCTTTTATGCACAATCATAAGGAAAAACGCGCGTGCGCTTGCATATATGAAAAAGAAGTTGTAACTTTGCAGGCTTTTTTAGAATTTTGAACTCAAAAAACATATTTTATTATGGAACAACTTAACACAAGAATCATGGCAGTAATTGGCTTAGGCTATGTTGGACTGCCTCTCGCCATTGAGTATGGCAAAAAGTATCGTGTAATTGGTTTTGATGTTAACAAAACCCGTGTCGAAGAATTGGAAAGCGGCAAAGACCACACGTTGGAGGCTGACCTTAAAGGTATGGCTATGGCTCGCGCCAAATATCAGGAGACCAACGGCAAAATCGGTCTTACATTCTCTTCCGACATGGAGGATTTGAAGCAGGTAAACACATATATCGTTACCGTTCCAACGCCTATTGACGCATTCAACAATCCCGACCTTACTCCCCTACTCAAAGCCAGCGAGACCATCGGTAAGACATTAGGCAAAGGCGACATCGTCATCTACGAATCTACCGTTTATCCGGGCTGCACAGAGGAAGACTGCGTTCCCGTTTTGGAGCGTTTTAGCGGACTGAAGTTCAACAAGGACTTTTTCTGCGGATATAGTCCTGAGCGCATCAACCCGGGCGACAAGGTGAATACCCTTACCAAGATTAAGAAGATTACTTCGGGTTCAACCCCTGAAGTTGCCGATATTGTAGATGCTCTCTACAACTCGATTCTTGAGAACGGAACGCACCGTGCCCCGAATATGAAAGTGGCAGAATGTGCCAAAGCCGTTGAGAATAGCCAACGTGACGTAAACATCTCATTCATGAACGAATTGGCACTTATCTGCGATCGTATCGGTATCGACACCAACGATGTGATTGAGGCTGCTGGTACCAAATGGAACTTCCTCAAATATCGTCCGGGATTGGTCGGCGGACATTGCATCTCTGTGGACCCTTATTATTTGGCACACAAAGCCAAAGCCCTTGGTTATGAGCCGCATGTGATTCTATCCGGTCGTGCTGTCAACAACTCGATTGCTAAGTTTATTGCCGACAAGGTGCTGAAACTGATGATTCAGAAGGACCACAAAATCAAAAACTCCAACGTGCTGATTTTGGGTGTTACCTTCAAGGAGAACTGCCCGGACTGCCGCAATACGAAAGTAGTGGATATTGCTACCGAATTGGAGGAGTTTGGTTGCCGTGTGGACATCTACGATCCATGGGCTAATCCGGAGGTTGTGCGCCATGAATATGGCAAAGAACTGATTGCTAAAGTGGACGATAAGAAGGACTATGCAGCCGTAATCGCTTGCGTAAGCCACAAGGAGTTTACCGACTTCGACTTCAAAAAATACCAAAAACAGAACGCAGTTATCTTTGATGTTAAGAATTTCGTCGATCGCAGTTTAGTGGACGGACGTTTATAATAAAAAACGAAAACGCTAATAAACCGAAGAAAGAACATAACATCAACATAACATGAGTATACGATGAGTATAGGATGAGTATAGGATAAGTATAGGATAAGCGCACTCAAAAAAGACTCTTGTAAAATCGCAAAAGACATGAAAATTGCCGTAGCAGGAACAGGATATGTAGGACTATCCATTGCCACCCTTTTGTCGCAACACAACGAGGTTGTGGCGGTGGATATTGTCCCCGAAAAAGTAGATTTGATTAACCATCGTCAATCGCCTATTCAAGACGAATATATTGAGAAGTATTTAGGCGGACACGATGCCAACGAACAGCCGATTCAGTTGCATCTGACAGCCACGTTAGATGCCCACGAAGCCTACAAAGACGCTGAGTTTGTCGTGATTGCAGCCCCAACGAACTACGATAGTCAGAAGAACTATTTTGACACGTCTGCCGTTGAGACGGTAGTCAAACTCGTGATGGAGGCTAATCCAAAGGCTATCATGGTGATTAAATCCACTATTCCTGTAGGTTTTACCGAGCATATCCGCCGGCAAACAGGTAGCGAGAATATTATTTTTGCGCCCGAGTTTCTGCGCGAATCAAAGGCTTTGTATGACAATCTATACCCTTCGCGCATTATTGTAGGCTTTGACCAGCAGGATTTGCGTTTGAAAACCGCTGCCGAACAATTTGCCAAACTGCTGCAAGAAGGTGCTATCAAGCGGGATATTCCGACTCTCTTTATGGGCACTACTGAGGCGGAAGCCGTGAAACTCTTTGCCAACACTTATTTGGCTTTGCGTGTCAGTTACTTCAACGAATTGGATACGTATGCCGAAATGAAGGGACTCTCTACGCAGGATATTATCAATGGCGTTTGCCTTGACCCTCGTATCGGAGCACATTATAATAACCCTTCGTTTGGCTATGGTGGCTATTGTTTGCCGAAAGATACCAAGCAACTCTTGGCAAATTACCAAGACGTGCCTGAGAACTTGATTGAGGCTATTGTGGAGAGTAACCGCACCCGCAAGGATTTTATTGCCGACCGTGTTTTGGCGAAAGCAGGTTACTACGATTATTACAACCGTGGCGACTATAATGCCAACGAGGAGAGGGAGTGTACGATAGGCGTATATCGTTTGACCATGAAGTCCAACTCGGATAATTTCCGTCAGTCGTCTATTCAGGGCATTATGAAACGTGTGAAGGCGAAGGGAGCGAAGGTTATTATATACGAACCCACTTTGCCTGATGGTTCTACGTTCTTTGGTTCGTTGGTAGTGAACGACCTCACGCAGTTCAAGTCTATGTCGCAAGCCATTATTGCAAATCGTTATGATGATTGCCTTAACGATGTGCAAGCGAAAGTCTATACTCGCGACATCTTTAAGCGCGACTAATCTATGTGTCTCACGAAGAAGGTCTTGTGTAGTGACTAACTCTCAGCGTATCATAGTAAATACTGCGGCTCAGTATACACGTACAATCATTAACGTGTGTTTGTCGCTTTACTCCACCCGTCTTATTTTATCGGCGCTCGGACAAAGCGATTATGGTATTTTCTCCGTTGTCGGCGGAGTCGTGGCTATGTTGTCGTTTGTGACTAATGCACTTGTAAGCACGACTCAACGTTTCTTGTCATATCATCACGGAAAAAAAGATTATACTAAAATCTACTCCATCTTTGGCAATAGTGTTTTGCTGCACGCGCTTATTGGAATTATCTTTGTAATAGTTCTCTCTGCATTAGAACCCTTGCTAATCTATCACTTTTTAAATATTGATATTTCTCGCCAAGATGTAGCCACTATTGTATATTTCTCCGCAATAGGAATGTTATTTTTGTCGTTGTTAACTGCTCCGTTTAGAGCATTATTTATTGCAAGAGAGAATATAGTCTATACGTCTATTGTCGATATTTGTGATGGTGTTATCAAGGTTGTTATTGCTATTATTTTGGCTCATCTTGCAAGTGGTGATAAGTTAGCAATTTATGCCATACTATTGATTGGTATATCATGTTTTAATCTGTTCGCTTTTTCCATATATGCTTTCCGTCATTTTGAAGAATGCCACTTTCCTAAACTATCCGAGCTGGATAAAACATATCTACAACAAATCAGTAGTTATGCAACATGGATTTTGTATAGTACAGGTTGTGTAATTGGACGCACACAAGGCGTAGCGATTATTATCAATCGTTTTTTAGGGACTATTGCCAATGCTGCTTACGGCATATCGTTACAATTATCTGGAGCAGTTCATTTTGTAGCACAATCCATTTCCAACGCTATGAGCCCACAAATCACAAAAGCAGAAGGAGCTGGTGAAAGAATTCGGATGCTGCATTTGGCAGAATCTGCAAGCAAATTTACTTTTCTCATGATGTCTTTAGTTGGTATTCCAATTATATGCGAGATGCCTGAGATTCTTCATCTATGGTTAGGTAATGTGCCAGATGGTGCTGTTATGTTCTGTCAATTCATCTTGGCAACATCTATTTGCGATCAGTTAACATCTGGTCTTATTTTGGCTAATCAAGCTGTTGGTAATATCCGTGCCTATGCTCTTACAATCAATACAATCAAGGTGTTAACAATTCCTGCTGCATATATCTGTTTACATATAGGATTACCTACGATTAGCGTCATGTGGTTTTATATTGGATTTGAACTGATATGTGCTTTAACACGTTTACCTTTCTTAAAATTCTCCGCAGGATTATCTATTAGGCATTTTGTCCACCATGTCTTTCTACGGATTTCATTTCCTACAATCATCATTTTGAGTTGTGCATTACTAATTACGCACCACACAACAATGGAGTATCGTTTTATCGTTACATTCTTAGCATCTATCGGCATTGGCGTAATTGCAATTTGGTTTACAGGATTGGAAGTACAAGAGAAGGAATATGTCATCAACTTCATAAAAACTAAAGTGCATAAAGTATGAAGATTATTGTCGCAGGAGATTATTGCCCACATGGACGTATGTTGCAATCCAATACATATTTGGATGCTATAGCTCCTACTATCCAAAGTGCAGATTATGCGTTTGCCAATTTGGAATGTGCCATTTGCGACACAGAAAGCAGTCCTATTGCCAAAATCGGACCTAATTTAAGAGCAGATGCACACCATTTAGATATTTTACATCAAGCAGGATTTAATGGCGTAACATTGGCGAATAATCATTTTGCTGATTATGGAGAAAAAGGATACCAACAAAGTATCGCAGAATTACAAAAGAGGAATATGCTATATGTCGGAGCGGGTAAAAATCAAGCAGAAGCTCAACAAATACTATATATAAATCACCCCGATGGTACTATTGCTATTCTTAATGCCTGTGAGCATGAGTTTACCATTGCTGATATCAATAGTCCTGGATGCCATCATTACGACCCAATCTCTCTATATTATCAAATACTTGAAGCACGACAAAAAGCTCAATACATACTTGTGATTATTCATGGTGGAACAGAGCACGTTTCTACACCTTCTCCCAGAATGCAAAAAGAATATCGTTTTTTGATAGATGCGGGAGCAGATCTTGTTATCAACCACCATCAACACAGATATTTAGGCTATGAGGAATATCACAATAAACGTATCTATTACGGTTTAGGCAATTTTTGTTTTGATTGGGAAACTAACACAAATCAACTTTTTCATCCTTGGAATATGGGTTTCCTTGTAGATATAGAGATACGTAATGGACAAATAATGTCAAGTATTATTCCATACCAGCAAAATGCGAATCAGGTAGGTGTATTTCTGCTTCAAGACGAGCAAATTGAAAAGTTTAACAACTATATTTTGCATTTAAACGAAATACTACAAAATCCCATTTTAAGTAATACCGTTTATAATGATGAAATCGATGCAAAAAGCGCGCAATTTGAATTATTATCACAAAATTATAAGACAAAAATAGGAGTTGCATTATATCGACGAGGTATTTTGCCTCGAATAGTATCAAAAAAGTATGTGCTAAACTTACTTAACGCTATACGATGCGAATCGCATAAAGATCGATTCATTTCGTATCTACAAAACTACTTAAAAGAACATTCTATAATATAAAAACTATTAATTCGCGAACATAAAAAAGCATAATAAATGAAAATTACAATTATAGGTTGCGGCAATTCAGGACTTATTCATGCAGCAAAACTGCTTGAAAAAGGAATGGAAGTATGTCTCTATAAGTCTTCAACATATAATAGCACTTTCTTTGAAAAGATTCAACAAGAAGGGCAATATAATGTTCTTGACGAGACTAATAATGGTCATACTTTCAGCGTGGAGCCTACGTTCATTACGACTAATCCAAAAGAAGCTATGGATTTTGCTGACGTTGTAATGGTAATGACTACCACTAAGCAGCAAGAGGACGTCGCCAAGCAGATTGCGCCTTACGTACACGATGGTCAAATTATTGCGTTAATCCCTGGATATATGGGAAGTCTCATCTTTAAGAAATATATCAGGAAAGACGTCATATATAGCGAATGGGAGACTACTGCATATAACGGGCGTGTAATGAATAACGAATATGTCCGTATCACGTTCTATAATCCGCGAAATGCGATTTCCACTCTGCCTGTTAGTGAGGGGAAACGCGTGCTTGATATTTTTTCGCAATGCTTTGACAATACACGTTATCTGCGCAAACATATCTTAGAATCAGCGTTGCATAATCCGAATATGATTGTCCATCCTATAGGCACACTATTCTCGGCATCTCGAATCGAATATAGCAAAGGCGAATTCTATATGTACAAAGAGGCCTTTACGCCTTCTGTCATACGTGTAATCCAAGCCTTTGATACTGAAAAGAATAAAATACTTAATGCTTTTGGCTGCGAAAGTTTAGATTATTTTGAAGCTGCGAAATGGCGTAACACGGAAGATTTATCCATTCCCGCCATGGACGTCTTCCGTTCGTTTGCAGAATCTTCTAATAAAGGTCCTCTATCCCTTAACGGAAGGTACTTTACCGAAGATATTCCTAATGGTTTAGGACTATTTGTCTCCATTGGTAAGATTGTCGGAGTAGATACATGTATTCCTGAAGGTATTATGTCTCTTAGTTCCGCATTATTAGGAAGAGACTTAACGTTAGAAGCACGCACTATCCAAAAATTATTGGATAAAAATACGATTTCTATTAAAGACATCACGAACAACATTATATAATACAAAATATGTTGCTTTATCGATTGACATATCGAATTATGATGCATACCCCATGGGCAAATGCATACAAAGAATGGCATATTCGTCATGACGAGAATCGGCGTTTCTATGCAGAAGCCAAACAGCGTTTCAAAGAAGATGTTCCCCATAATGGCAATATAAAAGAATATAAACAATGTCTCCATGCTTACAGAGTCACTTATGATGAATATGAAAATCAATATTGCTTTTGGGAGAAAACAGATGAACAAAGAAAAGCATACGTATCCGTTTCAGAAATGCATCATTTTTATCGAAAGATGGTTTCTCCTAAAATTCGCAATATTATGCGCGATAAAATTTGCTTTTTAACACTATATAAAGATTACATCTATAGAACATGGTTATACTGTCCTCAAGCAACAGATAACGAAATATTTGATTTGCTTTTACATTCACGTGTCATATTGAAACCTGTAGATGGCTCGCGAGGACAAGGAATTTTTTTTATTGAAAAAGGAATGGTTGTAAATGCAACAACACTTCAACAATGGAGAAAAGACCACTTACTTATGGAAACATGCGTGGAAAGTACACCTTCTATTGCAGCATTTAATCCTGAATCTCTCAATACTATCCGTGTTGTAACATTTAGACATGGTGATGAGGTTATTTTCTACTCGGCAGCTATTCGTTTCGGACGAATAGGTCATAAAGTTGACAATGCACACGCTGGAGGAATTCGTGCTCTTATTGACATTAAGACAGGTTTAGCACAAGAAGGCGTTGACACCAATGGTAAACGTTATACCATACATCCTGATTCTAAAATCGCAATACAGGGATTTCAAGTCCCATATTGGGATCATATTTTAGAGACTTGTAAACAAGCAACACTATTACTTTCAGATCTTAAAATCTGTGGCTGGGATCTATGTATTCGAAATGATGGAAGAATTGAGCTCATTGAAGGAAATCACGCCCCAGATATTGATGGTATTCAATTCTCTAAGAAATGTGGTATTAGAGAAGAACTAAACACAATCTTCCGCCACTTATATCAAACGACATTATAAAGATATTATGATTATTCACAATCTCTGGATATTACTAATGAAGGGACTAACCCTCATCTCCCCCACCCTCAACACGAAAGTGCAGTATCTTCATTGCTTCCACAAGCGTTTAGACTTGAAACACCCTGTTACAAGTAACGAAAAGACTCTATGGCTCAAGCTAAATACCTATTACAACAATCCGCTCATTACTCAATGTGCAGATAAATATGCCGTACGGGAATATGTCAAGCAATGTGGTTGCGAGGATATATTGAACGACTTGTTAGGCGTATGGGAAAGTGAAAAGGACATCAATTGGGACAAACTACCTAATCGTTTCGTATTAAAGAACAACTATGGTTGTGCGATGAATATTATTGTTCCCGATAAGAGCCAATTAGATATTCCTGCGGCAACAAAAGAGATGCGCACGTGGTTTCGCAGCACATTCCACCTTACGGCATCGGAAATGCAATATGCTAAGATACCACGTAAGATTATCTGTGAGCGGTATTTAGAATCTGATAATGGCGGCACTCCTGACGACTACAAAATATATTGTTGCGATGGTATGCCTACTTATGTAATGGTATGTGTTGGTCGGCAAAAAGACGTACGTCCTAAGTTCTATTATGTAGATTTGGAAGGAAATCTACAACGTGAGTTCACACGCGACGGACTTAATGCACCTCAAGATTTCCATTACGACAAACCCGAAGGTTGGGAATATATGATTGAGTGTGCAAAGAAACTGACAAAGCCATTCCCCTTTGTGCGTTGCGACTTCTACATCTGCCAAGGAAAAGTGTATTTCGGAGAACTGACCTTTACACCAAGTCAAGGGCTGGACAATAGAAAATTAGCATACACGGACAAACTGATTGGAGACTTAATACAACTACCTAATAAAACCAACTGATTTTGAATAATCTGAACAGACAACAGCATGTTATTATCGGAATGATACTCATCACTATCATTCTCCGCAGTTGTTTGTGTATAACGGCAATGCCTCTTATTGAAATGGTATGTGCCATGTTTTGGCTTCTTTCTTTTCCTTTTTCGGTTTTATTATGGGTACAGGATCGACCTAAATTTAGTGGCATTGCCATCCTGTTATATCTCTATTGCCTATCGTATCTATATAGTTCTTATATCAATCATGCCGAACTTATTGATGCTATTACGCAAGTTATTGATATTTTTATGTTAATGGGTGTATTCTACTCTGCTTTTAAACGCAACGATGATTATCCCATCTACATTTCGATTGTCACATTATCTATCCTTACATATGTCAATTTCGTAATGCTATTCCTTTATCCTGACGGAATTCCCTTACAAGGTAAAAATTTATATCTATTAGGCGGAAATTACAATCAAATGGGAAAGGTTTACATCTTGGGAATGATTTTATACTTGATTTATCATCATCGAACAGGATTATTGCGTTACCATCTCATCTTTTTTGCTATTGTTTCTATTCTATCTTTGTTAATAGTTGGCTCTATGACTTCTTGTATTGGCATTATAGTTCTCGTTGGTTTTTCATTATTGCCCACTAATAAATTACGAAAAATTGGACTCATCGCGTTTATTGCTGTCTATTTTATTTTTCATATTTTGATTGTTTTTCAAGAAGCCGAAGTAAATAATCGTTATATTGTTGGGTTCGTTGAAAACATTTTGGGTAAGGACATGACCTTTACCTACAGAACTGACATCTGGATTCATTCCATATTGTCCATTGCAGAAAAACCAATGTTTGGATATGGTTTCCGAAATACAGATTGGTATCTTGCTGAAATTGGTGCCATCATGCCTCATAATTTTGTATTATCCACATTGATGAAAGGTGGGTATGTTATGATGGGTATCGTCGTATTATTAGTCATTGCTTCCTATATCCAATACCACAAGCATCCAGATTATACTCATCAAATGCTCTTTATTGGACTCTGGGTTTTCCTTTTTATGATGATTATGGAAGTATATACGTTCTCGTTGTTGGTCATTATTTTTCTGTGTCTGGCATACATTCATTTATTAAAAGACGATACTAACAATCCACCCGAACAAAATGATGTTACCCAAATATAGCATAATTATTCCGCACTATAATTCTCCAACATTATTGGAACGATGTTTGAATACTATCCCTGAAAGAGATGATATTCAAGTTCTTGTTGTGGACGATCATAGTGATTCACAGATTGTTGACTTTGCTCATTTCCCAGGAATAGAGCGACTGAATGTAACGCATATTTTCTGCGATAGGAATGCTGGAGCAGGACGAGCACGCAATATCGGATTGGAAAAAGCTATCGGTACGTGGTTACTTTTTGCTGATACAGATGATTTCTTTACAAAGCAAGCATGGAATATATTTGATCAACATTCTGAAGATAAGGAAGATATCATTTTCTACGATATCGAAAGTCGCGACTCTGACACTTTGGAATATGCCAATAGGTGTAGCTTTATTAGCGATTTAGTACGACACTATCAACATTCTCCTTCGACAGAATCAGAAACCGACCTTCGTCTCAAGCACGTGGTTCCATGGGGAAAGATGATTCGACGTGAACTCGTAAAACAACATAACATCCGATTTGATGAAGTGAGATATAGTAACGATGTCATATTTTCTGTCCAAGTGGGAATAGCTGCATCACATATACGAGTCGTACCCACTATCTGCTATTGTGTTACTAACCGTGAGGGAAATCTGACCTCTGTTATCTCTAAAACTGCCCTCTTGACACGGATTGAAGTGATTATGAGACGAAACAAACTATTTCGTGAAACCCACCATGCCGAATATCAGACACCACTTGCATACTACCTGCGTACAGCATGCCATTTTGGAATAACTACCATTATGGAAGTGCTGCGATTGGCTATTAAATATCGGGCGAATTTATTTATTGGAATGACTCATTGGCATCAATCCTTCATAAATATTATTTTGCACAAACAGAAGGATATTGCACCTTGGCAAAAATAAACAACAACCTTTCAACTTTCGACTTTTTACTTTTATGTTCCTTTCTATTATCATTCCTTGTTATAACGTAGCTTCCTTCTTACCACGCACTATTGCAGGATTGAAAGACTTGAAGGATGCCGATGATGTGGAGTTTATTTTTATTAACGATGGGTCTGCCGATAATACGTTGCAACTCATTCAGCATTTTGCACAAGATGACGCCAGAGTTCGTGTTATCAACCAAGACAATCAGGGAGTCTCTACTGCAAGAAACAATGCTTTAGCTATTGCGAAAGGCGACTTTTTACTTTGTTTGGATGGCGATGACTTTATCGAGTCATCTACTGTTGCTACGATTCGACGTTATTGTCAAGACTGCGACATCTTGGTGGCGCCTGTCAATATCGTTACCGAACAATCGTCTGTAAAACAAACATTAAATATACCTTGTGGAGTATATACTGTTGATGAGTTCTTTAGTCAAATAACAATCTTTCCTGTCACACCCAAACTCATCTACCGCACAGAGTGTATCCGTCCGCAACAACTACAATTCAATCCAAACGTAAAATCAGGAGAAGTTTTGGATTTTACGTTTTCGGTCATGGCATTTGCGAATACTATTAAGGTTATTTCTACACCTTTCTACAATTATTTTATGCGAACTTCGAGTGCCACACACGCTCCTAATTGTACTGCTGACCTCACGAGTCTGCTTTTGGTAGAACACGTAAGGCATATTCAGCAAGCATGGGCTCAAACTCCGGCTTGCCTTTTTACCACGTATAAGATGGTTAATGCCTTTACCTATAACAAATACCTGCGCTTACACGTATCCACACACGATGTCTTAGAAACGCTTAACACTCTTTTACACACGGATGCATATCGCCATTTGCTACTTGATGTAGCACAATCTTCTCAAACTCCACTTATTGAACGCTTGTTTATTGCATACCAACTCCTTATGCCTACACGGTTTGGGTATCGCTTACTCAATGGTATAAATCGCATTATCCCCTTTATTCGTTAGTCACTCTGCGTTCACTGCTTTCACAAAATGCGAAAAAATTTGCGCATTTGGAAAAATTGTTGTACCTTTGCACGTTATTTTATAATTCAAGTTAAATTTGACGCATATTATGGATATACAACAATTTATTGCTAATGTAGCAGAGCAGTTTGACGAATTGAATGTCGAATTAACACCCGAAACACGCTTCCGCGAAGTAGAAGGATGGGTATCCCTAACCGCATTACTCGTGATTACCATGATTGATGATGAGTATGGTATCGTTCTTCCACCTGAAGAAATGCGCCAAACCAATACGATTCAGGAGTTATTCGATTTGGTAAAAAGTAAAAAGTAAAGGCATGTACAATCCTTTTTCGCTCATAGGAAAGACTATTTTGGTGACGGGTGCCTCTTCGGGTATCGGTCGTGCCACAGCCATCGAATGTGCCAAAATGGGGGCAACATTAATTCTGACCGCCCGCAACGAAACGCGATTGCAAGAGACACTCGAACAATTGGAAGGCACAGGACATCAATATATCGTTGCAGACTTATCCTCCGAAGAAGGAATAAAAGCATTGGTTGAACAATTGCCTCAACTAAGTGGTGTCGTACATTGTGCAGGAGTATTAGGCCTGTGTCCTGTTCAACTTATCAACGCCGCTAAATTAGAGGAAATGCAGCATATCAACTTAAACGCTCCGATACTGCTGACACAACTTTTAGTGAAACGAAAAAAACTACTCAATCCATCTTCTGTTGTGTTCATAGCATCTGTAGCAGGAGTACACCGAGTATCTGTCGGAAATGCTATTTATGCTACTACCAAAAGCGGTATTGATGCCTTCATGCGCTCATGCGCACTCGAATTGGCAAGCAAGGGCATTCGCTTCAATAGTGTAAATCCTGCTATGATAGAAACGGATGCTCTCAAAGACATCGCCATAGATGCCACACAACATGAAAACAACATGGCACAATTCCCCTTGAAACGCTACGGACGACCCGAAGAAGTAGCCTATGCAGTTATTTATTTGCTGTCTGATGCTTCCGGCTGGCTGACCGGAACTGCTATTAAGATGGATGGAGGATTAACATTATCATAAGTATGGAACTATTACTGAAAGACAAAGTTTGTATCGTTACAGGTGCTGGCAGAGGCATCGGAAGAACCATTGCAGAAACCTTTGCCTCGGAAGGAGCAATCGTTTATGCCATAGACATATTGGCAGATGACTTACTATGGGTCGATAACATTTCTCAAACGAATCTGCTTATTCGTAAAGTGATAGTTGATATCTGCGATTTTGAGTTGGTGAAATCAACTTTGATGTCCATAAAACGAGATTGTGGACATATTGACGTTTTGGTGAATAATGCGGGACTGATTTCATACGAACTGATGAGTTTTATCGACTTTGACAAATTAAAAAAGATGTTTAATGTCAACGTCATCTCACTTATCTATTTGATGCAATTGTGTTCTCGTATTATGTCGCGCCAACATAGCGGGTCAATTATAAATATGGCAAGCATGGTCGGAGTCAAAGGGGCAAAAGGACAATTAGGCTATTCCGCTACAAAAGGAGCCGTTGTTTCAGCAACTCTATCCGCTGCCAAAGAATTAGCCAATGACCATATTCGGGTGAATGCAATCGCTCCCGGAATGGTGGGGACTCGGAGATTCAAGAATGTATTGGAAGAAAAATTTGCAGACAAAATAAACGACATTCCTTTTGGGAGATTAGCAGAGCCACAAGAAATTGCCAATACTTGTTTATTTTTAGCATCTGATCTGTCTTCGTACATCACAGGACAAATCATCGGTGTAGATGGTGGAATAGTTTTATAAAAATATGGCAGAACTTAGAATAAAAAATGTTTGTTTACGAGGTGTTGCAGGTGCCGTTCCTGAAACAATGGTATCAACGTACGATTACCCTTTCTTCTCGCATAATGATGCCGATAATTTTGTAAAAACAGTTGGTATCAAAAATCGATATATCGCTCTTCATGGTGAATGTGCATCCGACCTTTGCACATTAGCAGCCGAAAATCTGATAGATAGTTTACATTGGGATAAAGAGAGCATCGGCATTTTATCTTTCGAATCGGTCACAGCTGACTATCGCACACCACCTACATCTTGCATACTACAACATCGTTTAGGGCTGCCTGAGTCCTGTATGACATTTGATTTGCCTATGGGATGCTGTGGTTTCTTATATTCCGTTGCGGTAGTCGGAAAGATGATGCAAGACGGCAATATAAAACGCGCCATTTTACTCATAGGTGACACCATAACTCGAATGTCATCGCCTAAAGATAAAAGTCGCATCCCTCTTTTCGGAGATTGTGGTACGGCTGTTGCCTTGGAATATGACGAGAATGCTGCTGACATTATCCTTGATATGAACACCTATGGAAAAGGATACGAATCGTTAATCACACCACATAGCGGTTTCCGCCATCAAGTGACTCCGAAATCCTTTGAATATGAGGATTTTGGGAATGGTATCGTTCGGGCTCCCATCCACTCTTTAATACAAGGAATGGAGGTGCTGACTTTCGCCATCTCACGACCTCCTAAGTCTATTAAGGCTTTGCTGGAAAAATATGCAATAGATAAAGATAACGACCTTGACTACATTCTCATTCATCAAGCAAATCTCTTAATCATTAACCAAATCATTAAAAAATGCGGATTTGATACTGCCAAAGTTCCTATGAATATAGAAAACTTTGCAAATTTGGGTGGAGCATCTATTCCTATGCTAATGGTATCTGAACTTAACCAACAGTTAAAAGAACATAAAAAAATGCTCGCCTCCGCTTTTGGATTAGGGTTAACGTGGGGAACAATGATTTTTGAGACGGAGAATCTCATTATACCACCTTTAGCCGTTCTCCATACTACGGACAATGTAAAATAAATATGTTGCTTCACATTGATCATATCGCCCCAACACGTATCGCTGTCCTGGATAGCGAAGGCAATAGCGTGACCTACGGAGAGATAGTAGAAGAGGCTTTGCGCTTGCGTGAGACACACGCTGAGCGCGAGTTTCGCATTGTGTTGGTTGAAAACACTGCTGATAGTGTGAAGGAAGTGATGGCTATGATAGCAAGTGAACGTATTGTGCCACTCATTCTTAACAAGAAAACCGACCCTACTCTATTGCAACATCTCAAAGCGACATACGGCGACACCGGAACTGCCGTTCACCCACAATTGAGCCACCTGCTCCCCACATCGGGCAGTACAGGTAGCCCAAAACTGGTGCGCCATTGCTATGAGAATATCGAAGCCGCAGGACTGAATATCGCTACGTTCTTCCGCCTCAAAGAAACAGACCGCCCACTTATGGTATTACCTCTCTATTACACGATGGGACTGAGTATGATTTTCAGCCATTTCAAAGTTGGCGCAACCGTGCTCATTACGGGGCTTAATATGACCGATGCCGGCTTTTGGCGATTCCTCAAAGATGAACATGCCACCTCCTTCACGGGGGTACCCTATAGTTATCAAATACTGAACCTCATGCGTTTCTATCGCATGGACTTGCCCGACCTCGAACTGCTGACGCAAGGCGGAGGTAAGATGCCGAAAGACTTGAACCTACGATTTGCCGAGTATTGCCAAGAGAAAGGTAAACGCTGGGTTGCCACATACGGACAAAGCGAATGTACTGCACGTATGGCTTATCTGCCTGCTAAATGGGCTGTGGAGAAAGTAGGCAGTATCGGCATAGCCGTACCTAATGGAGAATTATCGCTCATAGACGAAGCAGGGCACGCTGTTACCACTCCTCACACCGAAGGAGAGATGTGTTATCGTGGCAAGAACGTGACAATGGGTTACGCCACTTGTGCCCAAGACCTGATGAAAGGAGATGAACGTCACGGATACATTCACACAGGCGACCTCGCCTACTTTGATGAAGACGGGTGCTACTATATTGTCGGTCGTATGGGACGTTTCCTTAAACTATTCGGTATGCGTGTGGGACTGGACGAATGTGAACAAATCATTACTACCGAATGCAGGACTGAAGTAGCGTGTGTGGGAACCGATGAAAAAATGATAGTCTATATCACGGACGATACAAAGAAAGAAACTGTGAAACAGACACTTGTGGAAAAAACACATATTGTTGCCACTTCGTTTGAGATTCGTGTGGTAGCAGAGATTCCAAAGAACGAAACAGGTAAGAAACTATATAGCCAATTAGAAAAACAATAATATGACAAACGTAGAGAAACTCAACAACATTTTTATAGAGGTCTTTGGTGCAACTGTAGAGCAATTGGGCGATAACTATTGCAAAGAGAACGTTGCCGACTGGGACTCCGTTCACCAATTGGGCATCATTTCCGGTATGGAAGAAACCTTTGACCTAATGCTTGATCCGGAAGACATCATGGCTTGCACCAGTTATAATGCAGCAAAAGATATACTTGCCAAGAATGGCGTAGAAATATAAATAAATCTATGAATTTACATACTCAGATGAGAAAAATATCTTTTTCCCCACCTGATATCGGGGAAGATGAAATAAAACAGGTCGTTGAGACATTGCATTCCGGATGGATTACAACCGGTCCGAAAACCAAAGAATTTGAGCGCCGTATTGCACAATTCTGTCATACCGACAAAGCGGTGTGCCTAAACTCCGCCACAGCCGCATTGGAACTGACATTGCGGATATTAGGCATCGGAGCCGGTGATGAAGTCATTGTACCGGCATACACTTATACAGCAACTGCCAGTGTCGGACTTCACGTAGGTGCTACTATAGTTATGGTAGATTCGCAAAAAGACTCTGTGGAAATGGATTACGATCAACTCGAACAAGCCATTACACCACGAACAAAAGTCATAATTCCGGTAGATTTAGGGGGAATTGTTTGTGATTACGATCGTATTTTCCGTATCGTAGAGAAAAAAAGTACAATCTTCCACCCCACTAACGACATTCAAAAAGCATTTGGTCGTTGCATTGTATTAGCTGATGCGGCTCATGCTTTTGGAGCACAACAAAATGGAAAAATGTGCGGAGAAATAGCCGATTTCTCTACTTTCAGTTTCCATGCTGTTAAGAATCTAACGACCGCAGAAGGAGGCGCTGTGGTTTGGCGAAACATAAAGGGTATCAGCAACGAAGACCTATATCAGCAATATCAGTTGCTATCACTACACGGGCAGAATAAAGATGCCCTTACGAAAACAAAAATGGGCGCATGGGAATATGACATCATAGGTGCATACTACAAATGCAACATGACGGATATTATGGCGAGCATTGGATTAGCTCAAATAGAACGCTACCCAGCTATTCTCGCTCGCAGAAAAGAAATTATTACTCGTTATAATCAAGCCTTTTCTTCTCTTCCCGTAACAATATTAAATCATTATAGTGATTCTCATGCGTCAAGCGGACACCTTTATTTGGTTCGCCTCAATGGTAAAGATATAGACTATCGAAATCGAATAATCGAACGTATGGCGGAACGCGGCATTGCCACCAATGTACACTATAAACCTCTGCCTATGATGGCTGCATACAAAGCCATCGGAATGGATATTGAAAACTTTCCTAATGCCTATAATCTATTCAAAAACGAAATTACCTTACCACTCCACACTTGTCTATCAGACGAAGATATCAACTATGTGATAGAACACTTTACGGACATCATCAATACTGAGAAATAATTCTATGTATCAACATTATATTAAACGCATATTGGATATTATTATCGGACTAATCGCATTTCCATTTGTTTGTTTAGATGTACTCTTTGCTGCACCTTTTATCTATTTTACGGATAGAGGTCCCATCTTTTATAACGCAGTCAGAAATGGTTTTCATCGAGTCCCTTTCCGCATGTTCAAGTTGCGCACTATGTATGTTGATTCTCCTAACGTTTTGAATGCAGAC
The DNA here is from genome assembly GCA_024399755.1 of Paludibacteraceae bacterium. Classification (GTDB taxonomy): domain Bacteria; phylum Bacteroidota; class Bacteroidia; order Bacteroidales; family Paludibacteraceae; genus Colicola. The sequence goes on from JAKSNN010000005.1 coordinate 28,603, forward strand.
GGTTCTACATTTAATAGTGACAACGACCCTCGTGTTACTCCAATAGGCAAATTTTTAAGAAAGACATCGTTAGACGAGTTTCCTCAATTCATCAATATCCTATTGGGAGATATGAGTCTTATCGGTCCTCGTCCCAAACAACATATACCTACCAACTCTTGGGATGATTTAAGCGACGATTGCAAACATGGTTACGATGTAAAACCGGGCATTACGGGTTACGCACAAGCATACGGTCGTAATTCTCTGTCACAAGATGAGAAATATCGCATGGATGCCTATTATGCTGATCATATTAGTTTCAAATTAGATGCACAGATTCTTTGGGATACGGTGTTTTCTGTCATCACTCGAAAAAACATTAATACTATTCAAGACACGAAATGAGTAAATTGATGGTCATAGGTGCATCTATTTTGCAGTTACCCGCAATCTTGAAGGCAAAGCAAATGGGACATACCGTAGCGGTTGTTGATTATAATCCACAGGCCGTAGGGATACCGTTTGCCGACACCTACTATAATGCGTCAACCATGGATGAAGATGCTGTCTTGAATGCCGCTATGGAGTTTCAGCCTGATGGCATCATGACATTAGCAACTGATATGCCAATGCGAGGAGTAGCCAAGACTTCTGATAGAATGCACCTTCATAGTATCTCATACGATACAGCCGTCAGAGCCACGGACAAATACGAGATGATTCAAGCATTCAAACGACATGGTGTGCCTTCCCCTTGGTATTATAAAATAGATTCATTAACTGACCTACAGAACATCTGCAATCAGATAGAGTATCCATGTATCATGAAGCCTACAGATAATGCAGGCAGTCATGGTGTCGTTCTCGTTCATACCCCCCAAGAACTCATATCTCAATACGAATATAGTCACCAATGTGCAAGACATGGTCGCGTCATTGTAGAACAATATTTAGATGGTCCTGAGGTTTCCGTGGAGATTATGGTCGTAAACCACCAAATCCATATTCTCCAAATTACGGACAAACTGACAACAGGAGCCCCCTATTTCGTAGAATTAGGTCATAGCCAACCATCACAACTTCCATTCGACCAACAAGAACAGATTAAACACATAGCACAAATGGCTTGTGAAGCCATTGGCATACAAACCGGACCTGCACATGTCGAAATAAAAGTCACCACCCAACATGGTCCTATGATGATCGAATTAGGAGCACGCATGGGCGGAGATAATATTACAACACACCTTGTTCCTCTCAGTACGGGTATAGATATGGTGGAAGGCACTATTCGTTTAGCCTTAGGGGAGAGTCCGAACATTACACCTGCCCTTCAGCAAGCATCGGCTATTCGGTACTTCCAAGCATCTGAAGGGACATTATCAGACATTACGGGAGTAGAAAAAGCAAAAGCGATACCTGGTGTCAAAGAAATCACGTTTACCAAATCCATTGGCGAAAAAGTGTCCCCTATTCGTTGTAGTAACGATCGTATCGGTTCGGTTATTGCTCAAGCCAAAACGCCACAAGAAGCTATTCGCATTTGTGAACAAGCCATACAAACTATTTCCATTCATCTTAAATAACAAACAACATGCAAAAGTTAGCTATCATAGGAACAAAAGAATTTGCCTTTCAAATCAGAGATTTTGCTCTACAACTCAATCAATTTGAGTTTGTTGGATATATAGACAATGTTCTTCCTGTAGGAACAGAAGTAGAAGGAAAAAAAGTATTGGGTACTGTCAGCGAAGCCATCTCTCTTTATCAACAACACATCTTCGATTGCATTTTTATTGCGGTTGGTTACACCCATTTCGAACTACGTGAAGCCTATTATAATCAATTAGCAGGACATATCCCTTTTGCAAATATCATTATGCCTAACGTTAAGTTAGGTTTGAATGTACGATTGGGTGAAGGCATTTTTATAGGAGAAAACACACAAATAGGAAACAACACGATTATCAATAATAATGTCTTTATGCATGGCGATACACATATCGCACACGATAACGTTATTGGAGAACACACATACATATCCGGAAGATTTAATACAGCCGGCTTCGTTACCATTGGGAAACGAAACTTTTTAGGCATTGGTATTCTAATATCAGACCATATCTCCATTTGCGATGACGCTTGGCTGGGATTAGGTTGTATCGTTGCTAAAGACATTACGATTGCGGGAAAATATATGTCACCCAGCGCTCGATTATACCGTTTCGAATAAAAAAGGATAAATTCCTATTACAATAAATAACTTTAGGAGAAATATTATGGCATTTTTTGGACTATTTAACAAGGAGAAGAAAGAGACGTTAGACCAAGGTCTGCAAAAAACGAAAGAAAGCGTATTAGAGAAGATTGGACGTGCTATTGCCGGGAAAACCACAGTAGATGACGACGTGCTGGATAATCTTGAGGAAGCGTTAATCACCTCCGATGTGGGAGTAGATACTACCCTACGCATTATCGAGCGTATTCAAACTCGCGTAGCGAAAGATAAATACATGAACACCGCCGAACTCAATACGATTTTAGTAGAGGAAGTGGCAGGTTTGCTACAGGAAAACAATACTACCGACGTTTTAGACTTCAGTGCAGAACTGCCCGCTAAGCCTTACGTAATCATGGTAGTAGGCGTAAACGGCGTAGGCAAAACGACCACCATCGGTAAATTGGCATATCAATATAAGCAAGCAGGCAAAAAGGTGTATCTCGGCGCAGCAGACACGTTCCGTGCGGCTGCCGTAGAGCAATTATGTATCTGGGGAGAACGCATCGGCGTACCCGTCATCAAACAGCAACAAGGTAGCGACCCTGCCAGTGTCGCCTTTGATACCTTGTCCTCCGCCAAAGCCAACGACGCAGATGTCGTGCTCATCGATACCGCAGGACGACTGCACAACAAAATCAACCTCATGAACGAACTTACCAAGATAAAGAACGTTATGCAAAAGGTTGTACCCGATGCGCCACATGACGTAATGCTCGTTCTTGATGGCTCTACGGGGCAAAACGCCTTTGAGCAAGCCAAACAATTTACGAAAGCCACACAAGTAAGTTCGCTGGCTATCACCAAACTTGACGGAACAGCCAAAGGCGGCGTGGTAATCGGCATTAGCGACCAATTCAAGATACCTGTTCGATATATCGGATTGGGAGAAAAAATGACCGACTTACAAGTCTTCCAAAGAGAAGAATTTGTTAAATCCTTATTGGGACTATAACACATCAACCAACAAGACGCCACACACCCTATAGATACTATCAACTACATATCTATAAAATGTCTGGCATGTTATGTTGATGTTATGTTGATGTTATGTTAACGGTTATATTCCTAAGCGCTGTGCATGCGCTTGAAGAGAATGGAATGAACCGTTAGGAAGAAGTATTTGCAATCGGTATAAAACGGGTGAGCAAAATACTCGTCCAGATACTTGTCTTCACTTGCAAAAAGTTCGTCAAACGTCTGCGGATGGTCGATGTAGAACGGCGGAATAAGCCCGGGTTTGCAGCGTGTACGCTTCTCCTGCAACTCCACCGGATATGTCTCAAACATCGCCCTACTCAAAGGACGTACACCTACTAACTTGACATCGCCTTTCAGCAGATTAACCAACATCGGCAGTTCGTCCAGCCAATATTTGCGCATCAGCCTACCCCACGACGTAATACGGAAATCAGCATCCGATTTATCCGATATATTCATGCCACCACGCTGGTCAAAGACGTACTTCTGGATATACTCGGAATACGGGTGCATCGTGCGGAACTTATAGAAAGTAATGAGTTGATGGTCTTTACAAACACGCGGCAACTTCACAAACGGACCATATAACTTGATATGCTCCTGTGGATAAGGCTGCGAATTACGATGCGCAAAAACATATTCGATATGCCCCATCGGCACAATCTTATCTACCACAAAACCACAATAATACAACCTACCCAGCACCTCCGTCTTGCTGAGTACACGACGATTTCCTTTCGTCACATCATAATAAAGACGGCTGGTCAATAATAGACGCGGGATAACACGACGATTAAGAAACCAAAACGTATATGCCACATAATTAATCCCTTTCGGATAACGCGACAAGATTTGCTGCTTCACGTATTCCTGCGGACGATAACAACATACATAGACGCCGTTATCCGGCAACTTCTGATTCACAATGCAGAAACGCTTATTGATACCACGCACCTTATTGAGCAAGGTCAAATCGACCAATGTAGAGTACTGATATTCACCTACTTGCAAGAAACTAAAACTATCCGTATTAGCAATCGCCTTCGTAAGATTAGAATCTAAATGCGCTTCCTTCAGCAGCATCAGATAGTCCTCCTCCGTAGTAAGCGACAAAACTGCCTGATGAATCGTCTCAATAACGTTTGGCGTGCGCGTCTTCTCTTGGCGTGATACAACGGCGTTCTCGCGTTGCTCAATGTTGATAAGCGGAACAGTCATGTTCTGGGCATATTTCCAATAGTGCGTCACCAAGATGACTATAAAATCAAATATCGCCACTAATCCAATCGTCCATGCCACCACCGTTTGCGAAAAGGAGAAAGGCACCAACGGCAAGACCCACTGCACGAGAGCCATCATGCACCCCGTAGTAAGTAGCATAGAGGCAAGTTCCTGCCAAAACCACGTATCTTTGTAAGAACGGTATTTGCGGGTCAGCCAACCAAGCACAATCCAAATGCAAGCCAGCACAACAAAGAGCAAGACATAACTTCCAATCGCAGCCTTAGCAACAATCAACCGCCACAATACACAAATCACAACTGCGGCAGCCCACAAGAAACAATCACAAAGTATTCTCTTCCACATAATCTTATTTTTTATGAGCAATCAACCATGCTTTAACGATATTCTTCAGGTTCTGCAGCACCCACTCTTTCAGCCATGCAAAACGGTTATCCGTCCAGCGTTGAGGGTGCGTAGTAATCATAATGCGTTGCGGAAAGTCCTGCTGCGAGGTAAGTGCTGACATGATATCCGGCGTCGTATGATACGTCCACCCCTGCTCCGTCCAGCGGTCCTGATGCTCAAGAATCTTATCACGCACCGATACCTTATAACCGTCCCAACAACGTCCCGTATCCGTAAGATAAAAGACGGACGCAAAATCTACATCAAAATAAGGTTCGCCTATAATACCCAAATCACGATAGGCATAATGTTTCCATATATCCCGCCCATCATATTGGCTGGTAGGCGCACCATGCATACAAATCGTAGCAACAGGATAAAACTGTCTGAAATACTGTAGCCACTCGCAGAAGTGGGTGTGCGCCCTCTTAATATCGCCCTTCGCAATAGACAAGTCCTCGTAATGATAACCAATCTCATGCCCTAAAGCGGCAATCTTCCGAATAATCTCGGGCTGATTACTTTCCTTGACAACACGGAAATAATAACTTGCATGTATTCCTAATGCGGCTTCAATCTGTGCTGTAGCCAAACTATTTTGAGGACGTTTATCTACATCATGACGCAAGATAACATAACGCTCACCTGCCCTACCACGGCAGTAGTCCTCAAACGTGAGAAACTGATACCCTGCCGACTGCAGAGAGCAAAGGAGTTCGCGATATTTATGACACGAAAAATCCATACCTTTGTAAATTCGTTGCAAAGGTAAGGATTATTTTGCAAATCTGCAAGAGACGAGGCGGAAAAAAATGCGATTATGCCTTATTCGCCTCGTCTTGTTCGGCTAACCAGTCTTTAATATGGTGTTGCACCGTCTGGTAACTAATATCCAGATGATTAGAGATATAATAGGCAGAACGCCCCTCATGATACATCTCCATAATCGCATCGCGCATACACTGAATACGATAGTATTTATCCGGAATAGATTGGATTTCGCCCTCTTCACGCAGTCGCTTGATGTAATGAAGCAGCGTATTGTAACTAATCTTTAGTTCGTTCGATATGGAATAGCAAGACTCTCCATCGAAGAGTTTACGAATAATCACGGAACGGTAGCGGTCGGTGCGCAATTTCCGTAAAGGCAATCGCGTACCTGCAGGACGCCCGAGAGTAATACCTAATGCAACCTTGCGTGCCAAGGCTTCCTTGGTGCGTTGAGATATGAGATTACGCTCAATTTCTGCCGATAAACCAAACGCAAAAGCAAGCACTTTCGACTGGATATCTTCGCCCAATCGGTAGCCCTCCTTAACGGTCCACACCTGACATTCCTTCTCCATACATAGATGCAGAATATCCATAATCATAAATAAATTACGCCCTAAACGCGAAATCTCGGTACAAATAATAATGTCTTTTGCCCGAACTCGTCGTAAGAGTTTACCCAAAGCCCGCTTATTATAAGCGGTAGTTCCGGAGATAGTCTCTTCTATCCATCCGTTAATACGAAGTTGATGACTCTCTGAGAATTTAATAATCTCAAATCTTTGATTTTCTACAGTCTGCTTGTCGCTTGAGACTCTAATGTAACCATAAATCATATTTACTCAATAATTAAAGTTAATTATTCAGCAAATATACAAAAAGAAATTGAAGAAAGCAAATCGAAACGTAAAAACTAATACAAATCCATAAATTCGTATGTATTTCCTAAGCCCTCGATATACTTAATAAACTCATCGTGCGAGATGACTACCGTACCACGACAATCATTCGGGTGGAAACTGAGTGAGGCTGCGTTTTGGAGATTATTATCCAAGAATAAGATTACGTGGTGCTCCACATCGTTAATCAATCCAAAAGGCGATACACTACCCGGCTCTAAACCCAAATACTTCATCATTCGCTCAGGAGAAGCGAAACTTAGTTTACCCGGGGCAGCAAGTCCTGCAGCCTGCAAACGCGCCTTCAGGCGTTGCTCCAAATCATGAATATCAAGGTCGTGGTCGCAATCAAAGCAAACCAAATAGTGCTGATTACCTTTATGGTTGCGCAAAAAGATATTCTTGCAGTGTACGCTGCCATCATCGTGCCACCAACGCTTCGCCTCCTCGATGGTTTTTCCTTCGGGGTGCTCATAATGCGTGTATTGAATACTATAAGCGTCTAAATAAGCATAGACTATTTCGGAACGTGTCATAAAATTAGAATTTATCCATATCAACTACTTGACCCGCAATGGAATAATACTTGCCTCCACGGAGAATAAACAATTGCCCACGGCGCAACACTTTCTCACAAGTAGGTACAATCTCAGTCAGCGACACATCTTCCGGCATCGGCAACTCCACCCAATCACTTAGCGTTTCACTTGTGCCACAAGGCGTAACCGAATAATACAGCGTATCAATATGTTCGGCTAATTCCACCGTATATGCCGTGCCATCGACTTCTACGGGATAACCGGAAAGAGAAGTAGTATGTTCCTTCACCCCACCCGATACTAAGGTTATAGCAGAAATGATAACACGTTTGCCCGCAGTAGCCTGGGAAAGCACAATCTGCTTCACGCCCGTAGGGATTTCGATGTTTGCTTCCGTGCCACTCGTAGATAATTCAATTATCTCCAGTTCTTCACCGTCAGCAGATACTCGCAGAAGATTTTCGTCCGCACGATATGCGTACGCCTTGATGGTAAGCACAGCCTCTGCACCGATAGAAAGCCCTGTAATAGTAAGAGTACCTTCACCTTTGGTGGTACCAAGGCGGATTCCCTTTTCGTCATTATAAGTTTTGCCTGAGAACATGATATGAGGCGATGTTTTAGACACCAAATCAACATTCAAGATTGTATCGCTTTCAGTAGCCGAAGTAGTTTTTGTGAAGACGTCTAAGGTAAAGCAATCCATCTCCTCCGGTGCTTGCCAATTTGCGGTAAAACCTAACGCAGAGATGTCTATAGGCTGAAGAAGTTCAAATTCTACTTCCTCATGGTGTGTACCTGATGTATCCGGCAGCAACGTACTATCGCCTGTGAACTTTAATTGCTGAATATCAACTTGTTTTCCTTGCTTATTGCCCCAAATAAACTCTACTAATTCGGGATAATCAATAAAAGGGTTGCGGTTGTGCTGAAAATCTGATACCGCATTGATACGCTGTAATTCTTTGGAGGAAACCGGGTCTTGACGATGCCAAGCGAGCAAAACATCTATTTCCCATTGCTTGAACTCCAAATACGAATCATTATCCATCGCATAATAGGAGCCTACACCCTCATTATCCATACGCCAAGTCAATTCGTTACCATAGCAAGTAGCCATATAGAAATACGCACGGGCGAAATCGCCTTTATACTCGTCTTTCGGCATAAAAACATCGAAGTATTCGCTATATCCTGTAGGACAGCACTTCCCTACAGTAAGAGAACCTGCATATTTCACATCGCGCGTAGGCACCCCCAATGGATAGTTTCCACGTGAACTGTTGGCTGTACTATTCGAAGGATTGAGGTGATAGCAGTCCTTATAAGCATCATTCTTAGAGCCACCCCACCACGATTTGGCAAATGAGTGCTCAATATTGCAGCCGGCAGCCACTTGCCCCGGGGAAGAAAGCACTTTCCAATCATCGCAATACATATCCATACATTTACCCGTAACCGTATCGCGGTCGGAATAATAAAAGACCTCCCATGTTGAATTTGCACCCGATCCATAAGGAATCGCAGTATGTGGGCGAATAATAGCGCGAAGAACATCTTTTAGGTCTTCATCTGCCTTTCCATCAATCCTATCGTAATAACCGACTTTAACCGGTTCGGCACACACAAACACGCACCCACAAACAATGGTTAGCAGAGCCAAAACAAAACGTTTCATATATCTATCAAGATAATGTCAGCAAAAAGATATTTATTTCAAGCGTAAGAAACCGATGCCAAAACGGTCAACTGCAGCACGCTCCAATTCCTCACGCTGCGACGGGTCGGCAATGGCAATAAGGGCTTTCGCACGTTCTGCCAAAGGTTTATTGCGCAGGAAGGCTATACCATGCTCCGTAACGATATACTGCGCTTGGAATCGCGTTGTTACTACACCTGCTCCCGGAGCCAAGTGAGCAACAATCTTAGATTGTCCCTTGTTGGTCATAGATGGCAGCGCAATAAAGCACTTACCTCCTTCCGACAAAGCAGCACCGTACATAAAGTCGTGCTGCCCACCTACACCCGAAATAATCGTATCACCTATCGAATCGGCACAAATCTGTCCTGTCAAGTCCACCTCAATGGCAGAGTTGATAGCCATTGCCTTCGGATTTTGACGAATGATTTGCGGATCATTAGTCCATGCTACATCACGAATGACAAAATCGGGATTACCGTCTATATAATCATATAGATGACGGCTACCTAAAATCAACGAGCCCACAGACTTACCCGGCAAGACATGTTTCTGCGAGTTATCAATGATTCCCTTCTCTATCAAGGGCAGCACGCCATCGGTAATTGCCTCGGTATGCAAACCTAAATGCTGATGACCACTGAGCGCATTGATAACGGCATTAGGGATACCTCCTACGCCAATCTGCAACGTTGCACCATCAGGAATCTCGGCTGCGATATAATTACCAATCGTCGTATCACTCGCACTCGGAACCGGCGTCGGCCCGTCTACTAATGGCTCATCGCTGCGACACACAGCCG
>JAKSNN010000050.1 GCA_024399755.1 Paludibacteraceae bacterium
CGCCCGACCCCCACGTCCCGAACGTGGTGCGCTACCAACTGCGCTACTTCTCGATTACCATACTCCCCTAACCCACTACTCCACCTGCAGTACACATAACTCCTGCAAATCGACTGCAAAGGTACTGCGATTTTTTGAAATATACAAATAATTTTTACTTTTTTCGACGGAATGCGGGTTTTTCCTTCTTTTTTTCCGTACCCTGCGCAGCAGAAATAATCGCCAAACATTGCTCCTCCGTCAATGTTGCTACATCCGTTCCCTTCGGAATCTTATAATTATCCGTCGGCGTCTTGATATATGGACCATATCTGCCATCTAAAATCTGCATATCACCAAAAACAAGAATCGGCTCGGCTTGATGCTTCTTCGCAAGAATCAAATCCTGCGCATCCTCCAACGTCAAAGAACGCGGATCCTTTGCCTTACTAATACTGATAAACAAACCATTCCATTGGATATACGGACCGTACTTGCCTTCTCCTACCATTACCGTCTTGCCCTCTATTTCACCCAACGTTAGCGGCAACGCATTACGGAATAAATCCAACGCCTCCTCCAATGTAATCGTATAAATAGACTGCCCCTTCTTAAGCGATGCAAAACGCGGTTTGACAGTATCCGAATCACCAATCTGCACACAAGGACCCAATTTGCTAATCTTAACAAACACCTGTTCGCCCGTTTCCGGGTCTTTACCCAACACCCGCGTGGCAACCTTTCCCGTGGGCACTTTCTGCGTGAGCGGATGGAATGTATGATAGAACGTATCTACCGACTTTATCCAATCGGCTTTCCCCTCCGCAATACGGTCGAAGTTCTCCTCCTCATTCGCCGTAAAATCATAACTCAAAATCGTCGGGAACTGCTCCACAAGAAAATCGTTGGTCATACGTCCAAGGTCGGTTGGGAAAAGTTTTTGCAAATCTGCACCATAACTCTCCTGCTTGGTGCGTTCGGATATTCTGCTCGCCCGCAACGATAACACCATATAATCACGTTTCTTACCCAAAACACTATTACGCTCAACGTACTTGCGCGTCAGAATAGTCTCAATAATCGTGGAATACGTAGAAGGACGTCCTATACCTAATTCCTCCATTTTCTTCACCAACGCTCCTTCCGTATAACGCACAGGCGCTTTGGAGAATACCTGCTGCGCCTGTACCTCCATATACTTAAGCGGCTCGTGTATGCCCATCATCGGCAACACACGTGTCTCGTTCTCCTGCTCTTCATCATACGACTGTACATACGCCCGCATGAAACCGTCGAACACAACAACTTCTCCACTGGCAACAAACTGATAAGGCGAATTAGAAACCGACACCTCAATACGCGTACTCTCTACCCCGGCATCCGCCATCTGGCATGCTATGGTTCGTTTCCAAATCAACTCATACAGGCGTTGCTCATCGGCATTCTCTCCTGCAGAACGCTTGTTCATATACGTCGGACGAATTGCTTCGTGCGCCTCTTGAGCACCCTTTGTAGAGGTATGATATTGACGTGCGTGATGGTATTTTTCCCCGTATTCATCGAGAATTTCCTTCTTAGCCGTAGCAATAGCCAGACTACTGAGGTTAACCGAATCTGTACGCATATACGTGATATGACCGGCTTCGTAGAGGGCTTGTGCCAGACGCATTGTCTTTGACACGGGGAACTTGAGTTTGCGTGCAGCCTCCTGCTGTAAAGAAGACGTAGTAAAAGGCGGTGCAGGAGTATGTTTACCAGGTTTCTTCTGCACAGATTCTACGCGGAAACTTGCCTGCATACATTGTTCCAAAAAGGCATACGCCTCTTCCTTGGTTGCAAAACGATGGTTGAGTTCGGTACGAAGAACTGTTGCGTCAGCGGGATTTGTTCCGGTGAAATCGGCACAAATGCGATATTGATACGATGTCTTGAAGTCCTCTATTTCACGTTCACGCTCCACAATCAGTCGGACAGCAACCGACTGTACACGACCAGCAGACAGACCTGTTGTCACTTTTTTCCAAAGAATAGGCGAAAGTTCAAAACCTACAATACGGTCGAGCACCCGACGTGCCTGCTGCGCATTCACAAGATTATAATCAATATCGCGAGGCTCTAACAAAGCCTGCTGAATGGCGGTCTTTGTAATTTCGTGGAAAACAATACGCTTGGTATCCTTCTTCTCGAGATTAAGCACTTCCTTCAGATGCCATGCAATAGCCTCTCCCTCACGGTCCTCATCACTTGCCAGCCAAACGGTATCTGCCTTCTTCACTTCCTCTTTAAGCGCCTCAATAATATGCATCTTTTGCGGATCAATCACATAATTCGGACGATAATCATGCTCAAAGTCAATACCCATACTATTCTTCCCCATACCCTCGATGTCACGAATATGACCCTGCGAGGAAAGAACACGATACTCCTTACCCAGAAACTTCTCAATAGTCTTAGCCTTGTGAGGCGACTCCACAATCAATAGGTTTTTGCTCATTTCAGTTTACAATTTTATTTTTTTGAACGTATATATTATATATATAGGTGTTGCCCGCAATCCTTTTCGTTATCGGACATAAACGAAAACGGCTGCAAAAGTAGTACAAAATTTTTATATGTGCAAATTTATTTTTTTGTTTGTATATATCAAAGATATTTATTATCTTTGCAGCCTGAAATAAAATTTTTACATATATGAATATCGCTTTAGTTGTCATTTTACTGGTATTTGGAGTGCTACTGTTGGTAGCCGAACTCTTCTTATTACCCGGAATAGGTATTGCCGGAATAGTAGGTATGTTATCGCTAATAGCCTCTGTAATAGTCGCTTACACAATGATTGGCATTACAGCAGGGCGCATTACTTTGGCAGCCACCATTGTGCTGACAGCCCTTGCAATCATCTGGTTTATACGCAGCAAGACGCTACAGAAGATGTCGCTTGACACCACGATTGATTCGACAGTAGAACTGGCTGCCCCGGGTAAAAAAATAGAAAACCTGCAGTCGAAAGCAGAAAAAATGAATAAAGAATAATATTAACCGTTAAATACTTTTCGTTATGGAAATCCTTTCTATTCTTATCACGGTGATTATCGCCATCTTGGTAATCATCTTCTTCTATTACGTTCCGTTCATGCTCTGGATTAACGCCCAAGTGAGCGGTGTAAGAATCTCGCTTGTTCAACTCTTCCTAATGCGCATACGTAAGGTGCCGCCTACGAAGATTGTAAACTGCATGATTGAGGCACACAAAGCAGGTCTGCAAGACGTAAAACGCGATGGACTGGAAGCGCACTATCTTGCCGGCGGTCACATTGAGCGCGTAGTACATGCTTTGGTAAGTGCTAACAAAGCCAATATCCAACTCTCTTTCCAAATGGCAACTGCCATTGACCTTGCCGGCCGTGATGTATTCGAGGCTGTGCAGATGTCGGTTAACCCGAAAGTGATTGATACTCCACCCGTAACGGCTGTGGCTAAAGACGGTATTCAGTTGATTGCCAAAGCCCGCGTAACAGTTCGTGCCAATATCAAACAACTGGTAGGCGGCGCAGGCGAAGATACCGTATTGGCTCGTGTAGGCGAAGGTATCGTATCGTCTATCGGTTCGGCAGAAAGCCATAAGATGGTGCTTGAAAATCCTGACAGCATCTCCAAATTGGTATTGAGCAAAGGCTTAGATGCCGGTACTGCATTCGAGATTTTGAGTATTGATATCGCCGACATAGATGTCGGTAAGAACATCGGCGCTCAACTGCAAATGGATCAAGCCGAGGCAGATAAGAACATTGCACAAGCCAAAGCCGAAGAGCGTCGCGCAATGGCTATTGCCAACGAGCAAGAGATGAAAGCCAAAGCACAAGAGGCTCGTGCGAAAGTGATTGAGGCAGAAGCACTCGTTCCACAAGCTATGGCAGACGCTTTCCGCAACGGCAATTTGGGAATCATGGACTACTATCGTATGCAAAACATGCAGGCAGATACCGCTATGCGCGAAACGATTAGTGGCAAAACAGACAACAAGAAAAAGTGAAAGTAGCCGTTCTGCAATATCCCATCGTTTGGGAAGATAAGACTACGAATCTCAGTAGTACTCTACAACGCTTAGCAACATTGGCTGGAAAAGCCGATGTTGCTTTGCTGCCGGAGATGTTTACAACAGGATTTTGCACGGACAAACCCGAATTGGCAGAGCCTGTTGACGGCGAGACGATAACTGCCTTACAGCACTATGCCGACGAAAGCGGTGTGGCGGTTGCGGGGTCATTCATCTGCAAAGACGAAAAAGGACTTTACAACCGAGGTTTCTTCCTCGCCCCCCACGAGAAACCGATATTCATAGACAAAGCGCACCTCTACCAGCATAGCCATGAGGACGAGTTCTTCATCGCTGGCAACTCGCGCGAAGTAATCGAATACAAGGGTGTACGTTTCCGCCTAATCATCTGCTACGACTTGCGCTTCCCTGTTTGGGCACGGAATAAATCGGGTTGGGACTACGATATATTGCTTGTATCAGCCAATTGGCCGGAATGCAGGATTCAGTATTGGGACGCCCTTGTTGCTGCCCGCGCCACGGAAAACCAATGCTACGTATGTGCAGCCAATCCTGTAGGAGAAGATGGCATGGGCATGCACTATAACGGACATTCTGTCGCATACGACACCCGCTTGCGTCCGCTAATCCACTTCAACGACGACGAGGAAGGTATCCAAATAGCCGACTTCGATATAGACTGCTTGCACCACTTCCGGGAGGCTTTGCCGCTATGGAAGGACGCCGATTCGTTTACTATTCACAGATAACTCCCGTGAAACCGTATTGGGACATATTACAACTGACAGACGAGCAGAAAACTCTTTGCCAATCGTTAGCCAAAGAACTGAAGATTAGCGTGCTTTCAGCGCAATTGCTGGTAGATAGAGGTATCACTACAGCAGATGCTGCAAAGCAATATATCCGCCCTTCGTTGGACAAGTTGCACGACCCCTATCTCATGAAAGATATGGAGCAAGCCGTAACGAGATTAGATAAAGCTATTCAGAACAACGAGCGCATCTTGGTATATGGCGACTACGATGTAGATGGCACTACCGCTGTCGCCTTGGTATATTCGTTCCTGAAAGATTATAGCCAAAACTTAGATTACTACATTCCCGATCGCTATACGGAAGGATATGGCATTTCGTACAAAGGTGTTGACTATGCCAAGGAAACAGGTTGCACGCTCATTATCGCTTTAGACTGCGGAATCAAAGAAATGGCGAAAGTGGAGTATGCCACCGGGAAAGGAATAGATTTTATCATAGCCGACCACCATACTCCCGGAGACGAAATACCGAAAGCAGTTGCCGTACTCAATATGAAACGCAACGATTGCACATACCCTTATAAAGAGTTGAGCGGTTGCGGCGTAGGTTTCAAACTCGTACAGGCATACGCCCGGCGACGGACTCTTCCGGATAACCAATACTTATCGCTATTGGGATTGCTGGCAATGTCAATCGCTTCGGATATTGTTCCGCTGACAGGCGAAAACCGCATACTGGCTTACTATGGACTAAAACAACTCAATAGTGCTCCTTCCGCAGGACTGCAAGCCTTGATGAAAGTAGCCGGCATTGAAACGGGGAAGTTGACCTTCACAGATTTGGTCTTTAAGATAGGTCCGCGCATTAACGCCTGCGGGAGGTTATATTCCGGACGAGAGGCAGTAGAACTGCTGATTACTACGGATACCGAGTTTGCCGCCAATCAAGCCGAGAACATCAATACCTACAATACCGAGCGCAAAGACTACGACGAGACAACAACACGCGAAGCGTTGGCTATGCTTAATGCCGACCCCGATAACGAAACGAAACATACCACAGTGGTGTATTCGCCCGCATGGCATAAAGGAGTAGTGGGTATTGCTGCCAGCCGACTCACGGAGACGTATTATCGTCCGACTATCGTACTGACGGCAGGCGAAAACGGAATCATCTCCGGTTCGGCACGTTCCGTTCATGGTTTTGACCTCTATTCGGCAATCGATTCGTGCCGTGATTTGCTGACAAACTTCGGCGGGCATGCGTTTGCTGCGGGACTGAGTATGCGGGAAGAAGACTTGCCGAAGTTTAAACAGCGTTTTGAGAAATACGTGGCAGAACATATCCGCGAAGACCAATTATATCCGACTATTCCTATTGAAGCAGAGATTGATTTTGCAGACATTACTCCGCAGTTCTTCCAAGTGCTGAAATGTTTAGAACCATTTGGACCGGAAAACCCTCGTCCTACTTTCGTAACGCGACACGTGGTAAATAATCGCTACACGAAAGCCGTAGGTAAGGAACAAGAGCATCTGAAATTGGACGTTACGGACTGCACCGCAGCCATTGGCGGTATAGCCTTCGGAAAAGGCGACTTGGCGCTACATCTGCAGAATGGCAACCCCATAGATGTGTGCTACGAACTATACGAAAATCATTTCAATGGTACTACCACTATCCAAATGATGGTACAAGATATTCATATCCCCGATAAAAATAATTAAATCATATTATGTTCAACGAAAGAGACACCCAAGGTCCATCCCTTCGCAAAGGAAGTATTGAAGTAGTGTGCGGCAGTATGTTTTCCGGCAAAACCGAAGAACTGATTCGCCGTATGAAACGTGCCCAATTTGCCAAATTGAGAGTAGAGATTTTCAAACCTGCTATTGATGTCCGCTACTCGGTAGAAGATGTAGTGAGTCATGACCACAACACGATTCAATCTACTCCTGTAGATTCCAGTCAGAACATCTTATTGCTTGCTAACGACATCGACGTAGTGGGTATTGATGAAGCCCAATTCTTCGATATGGGTATCGTAGATGTATGTAGCCAATTGGCAGAACGTGGTATTCGCGTTATCTGCGCAGGACTGGATATGGACTATAAGGGAGTGCCCTTCGGACCCATGCCGGCTCTGATGGCTATTGCGGAAGACGTATATAAGACACACGCCATCTGCGTTCATTGTGGCGACTTGGCATACGTCAGCCATCGTCTTGTATCGTCGGAGAAACGTGTCCTGTTAGGCGAAACCGAATCGTATGAACCGCTATGCCGTGCTTGCTACCGCAAAGCCGTTGAGGCAGAGAATATGGCTATGCAACCCAAAACTCAATCTCCGCAATAAAAGCTTTAGATATCATATTACCTTTAGCCATCGCAGATGTCTATACATATAGCGTCCCTGATGATATAGAGTGCCCGCAGATAGGAATGCGGGTACTTGTTCCTCTGGCTAACCGAGAGATGGTAGGTATCGTATTGGCAGAACATACAGAGCCTATAAAAGAAGGTATCACCCTGCGCCCTATCCTCAGCCTTTTAGATACACGCTCCATGGTTACGGCGGAACAGTTACGGCTGTGGCGATGGGTAGCAGATTACTATATGTGCCCCATCGGTGATGTAATGGCTGCGGCTTTGCCTAAAAAGTCGTTAGACCGACAATATAGCTATACCTGTGAGAAACGGCGCAAAGTTAAATTGCCCGTTTCTTCCGATGAAATCGAGCCTTTTAACACTTTAGATGCCCAACAAGAGCAAGCCGCCAGCAAGATAAATGCGCTTTGGCGCGAGAAGCAGACAGTCTTGCTATACGGGGTCACTTCTTCGGGTAAGACCGAAGTATATATCCACCTGATAGATGCTATGCTGCGGCAAGGAAAACAAGTGCTATATCTCGTACCCGAAATCGCCCTTACTACCCAACTGACTAATCGTCTGCAACGTGTGTTTGGAAACCGGCTCTATGTCTATCATTCGCGCGTGAGCGATGTGCAAAGAATGGAGATTTATCGCCGTATCGAGGAGGGGGAGCACGACGAGGAAGGAGGACGACTGATTGTTGGCGCACGTTCCGCTATCTTTTTGCCCGTACGGGATTTAGGTTTGATTATCGTAGATGAGGAGCACGAACCCAGTTACAAACAGCAGGAACCGGCACCTCGTTATCATGCACGTTCGGTGGCTATTATGCTGGCACAGCAGACGGGTGCTAAAGTGCTTTTAGGTAGTGCTACACCCTCTATTGAAACTTATCATAATGCTTTGCAGGGAAAGTTCGGACTGGTAACGATGACTCAACGCTATGCCGGACTGCAATTACCCCGTATCACCCTTATCGACCTGCAACGGCAGTATCATCGCAAAGAGATGTACGACCACTTCTCCGACCCTTTGGTGGCGCGTATCCGCGAAGAATTGCAGCAACATAAGCAGGTTATTCTATTTCAGAATAGGCGCGGCTATGCCCCATATATGCAATGTACATCGTGCGGACAACCTCCTCGTTGCGCTAATTGTGATGTATCGCTAACGCTGCACATGAGCACTCGCCAATTGGTGTGCCACTATTGCGGATATTCTATGCCTATGCCAACGGCATGCCCTAATTGTGGAGGCGAACTGAAGATCCACGGCTTCGGTACGGAGCGACTGGAAGAGGAAGTGGGCAAACTATTCCCCGAAGCACGCGTAGCGCGTATGGACCTTGATACGACACGCAAAAAAGACTCGTATCAGCAAATTATAGATAGTTTTGCAGCACATGAAGTAGATATATTGATAGGTACACAGATGGTAAGTAAAGGACTGCACTTCGATGATGTGTCGTTAGTGGCAGTGCTGAACGCAGACCACCTTATCAATAACCCGGACTTCCGCAGTTTTGAACGCTCGTTCCAGATGTTGGAGCAAGTAGCAGGACGCGCAGGCAGGACAGGCAAACAAGGCGAGGTAATGATTCAGTCGTTTGACCCGCAGCACCAAGTCTATCAATACGTACGCGACCACGATTATCTGTCACTCTACAATGCACAAGAAACCGAAAGAAAAGAATTCAACTATCCTCCGTATTGCCATTTGGTAGTACTGATGGTGCGCCATACGAATCTGCAGCGCCTCACGAGCGCAACTGCTTCTTTACAGCAAGCCTTGCGACGCATATTCGGCACACGTTGTTCGGATATCCTATATCCCGCTGTAGCCCGTGTGCAAAACATGTATGTACGTCAAATTAGGCTAAAGATAGAGCGTAATGCCAATTTTGGCTATGCCCGGCAATTGATTCAAGCAGAGATAGAGAATGTACAGAAGCACCCCGATTGCAAGGGCGTACAGATTTTAGCCGATGTAGATCCGCTATAGCATCAGCCCTATTCTTTGGGCTGACAAAGACGATAAATCCAATAGAACATACCCGCAGCAAGGCAAAGACTCACGATACCCAACCATAAGGTATCGCCTGTTCCGATGGAATCGAATAAATCTTGATTAAGATGATAGCGTGTAGCAATGAAATAGCATACTACGGCTGTGGCATTATTGACAAAGTGCATCAGGATAGATACCCAAAGTAATCCTGTCCATGATACTACATAACCGAATAATGCACCTAAGAGCATACGCGGTACGAAACCATAAAACTGCATGTGTACAGCGGAAAAGAGTATGGCTGTCGCCCAAATGGCAGCATGCGGAATAGAGCGTCTATGCTCCGTTTGTTCGTTAGTAAAGAGATTGAGCAGCACTCCGCGAAACGTCATCTCCTCGCCCAATGCCGGCACTAATGCCATCAGACCGATATTGATAAGCAAGCCCCACAGAGTGTCGGCTGCTAAAAAACGCTCCAAAAGGGCTTCTGCCGCTTCTTCGGCTTGCTTCATCCATGCTTCTATACCTGCTAAACATGCGGGCAAAACAAGTTGCTGATTGAGGTGGTTTAAGAGATTGATACCCGGCATTGCCACAAGCATCAATACTACGGAAAGGACACAAACTCGACCTAACGGTACTACTTTTGCCGTCTTACATGACAGGCGTAGCCACTCCATCGGACGACGAGTCCACAGATACGCTACAAAGAGTGCCGGCACCAACAAACAACCTACCGACTGAATCAGTTGCAGCCACTTGAGACGCACAACGGAATCGTTGGGAGGAAAAACCACGCCCATAGAGACGCCAATGATTACGAATAACATCACGATGCCTAACCATTGCAGCAGGCATATCCCTTTCGTATGTGGCAATTGCGTGGAAGTCATTTCTTAGCAGATAAACGATAAAACTGTCCCGTCAGTAGGGCAATCGTTTGCCCATTCTGGCTGGTGATAGTCGTCTCCAAAAGAGGCAAGCGTCCCTCTTTGATTAGTCGGCACGTTGCGATAAGTTTATCTCCTGACAGGGCGGGTTGCAAGAAACTGATTTGCGTGTTAACGCTCAGCCCTATTCCCTCGTCTTGCAGACTGGTTTTGTTATGGTTGACAGCAGCAGCCATAGCCAAATCAGCAAGGGTAAATAGGGCTCCGCCTTGGCAAACTCCTGCGCCGTTGAGATGGCGGTCAGTCACCGCCATCTCAGCGCAGAAACAATCGTTTTCGGAAGGAAGGAGGCGTACTCCGCACTCCTTTGCAAACCTATCGTTATCTACCAACGAAGCCATTTACTTCATATATTCGTCCCATTTGGTATTGCGCATGTCACCCGATTTCAGGAACTCTTGGTGCATAGCGGTAGCCAAAGCGAGATTATGCTGTGTGTGAGCCGTCTTGGTATGAGCCAGATATTCGCGCAAGATTGGGCGATATACAGGATCAACGCAGTTCTCGATAATCTCGTTAGCACGCTGGATAGGACTCTTGCCACGCAAGTCGGCAATACCGTGTTCGGTAATAATTACCTTCACGCTATGCTCGGAGTGGTCGAGGTGGCTTACCATCGGAACGAAACTGGAGATAGCACCATCTTTCGCTGTAGAAGGAGTAGTATAGATGCTGATATAAGCGCTACGGGTAAAGTCTCCGCTACCGCCGATACCGTTCATCATCTTCGTACCGCAAACGTGGGTAGAGTTGATATTTCCGTAGATGTCGGCTTCAAGAGCGGTATTGATAGTAATCAAACCAAGACGGCGTGCCACCTCTGGGTTGTTACTGATCTCTTGTGGACGAAGCACAATCTTATCACGGAAGAAGTCCATGTGGTCGATGATATCTTGCAGTTTGTCTGCCCCGATTGTCAGGGAGCAACCGCTGGCAAACTTAACACGTCCTTCCTTCATCAGACCGATAACGGAATCTTGAATCACCTCGGTGTACATCTCAAAAGCAGGGATATTCTTATCCTCACCGAGGGCGCCTAACACGGCATTAGCGATGTTACCTACACCCGATTGGATAGGCAGGAACGATGCAGGGATACGTCCTGCTTTCATTTCGCCCACTAAGAAACGTGCTACGTTAGCACCTATCTTCTTGGTAGTCTCGTCTAATTCGGCAAACTTACCGACCTCGTTTGGACGGTTAGTCTTAACGACAGCGACAATCTTCTTTGGGTCAACCTTGATACAGTCTGCACCGATACGGTCGCTTGGCTTATACACAGGAATCTCGCGACGCATAGGCGGGTCAAGAGGCTCATACAAGTCGTGTAAACCACGCATTGTTGCAGGCATGGCTTCGTTCAGTTCGACGATGATTTGGTCAGCCAATTTGCAGAAAGTAAGCATGTTACCTACACCTGCAGTAGGAACGATTTCTCCGTTTTCGGTTACTTGGCAAGCCTCAATAATAGCGATACGAGGTTTGGGCATAAAACCGTAACGAATGTCTTGCGCCAACTCACTCAAGTGCATATCGAAATAGTGAGCGCCTTGGTTGTTCAGTTCGGTACGCATATCCTTGCTGGATTGATAAGGGGTACGGAACTCTACGGCATGTGCGCGAGCGAGCGTACCGTCGCAACTGTCGCCCGTAGAAGCACCCGAATAAATACCAATCTTAAAAGGTTTGCCCTCTGCGTGCAAAGCCTCTGCCATGTGAGCAATAGCAGTAGGAACCTCTTTAGGAGCACCGGCAGGAGTGAAACCTCCCATGCCGACTACATCTCCGTTTTTGACGAATTTTGCGGCTTCGTCTGCCGTCATGAATGGAAGTGCCATAATGATAAATATTTATAAGTCTTTGATTAACTGATTAGTAAGCGATAGCAAACACGACACGTCCTGCGCTTGGTTTGCCTGTAACCATACATTTGCCGGGCTCGTTCTTGTGTCCGGGCAGGTCTGCCAACGGAATACAACGAATCGTGGCTTTCGTTTCCTCCTTGATTCTTTCCTCTGTCTCCGGTGTGCCGTCCCAGTGGCAAAGCAGGAAACCGCCTTTCTTGATTTCCTCTTTGAATTCGTCGTAGGAGTCAACCTCACGTGTGTTAGCAATACGATAGTCAAGCGCTTTTTGATAAACGTTTTTCTGTATCTCGTCCAGCAAAGAAATGATTTTTTGCTCGATTCCATCGAAAGAAATCGTCTCTTTGGTCATTGTGTCGCGGCGTGCAATCTCGATGGTTCCGTTCTCCAAATCGCGTCCTCCCATAGCCAAGCGCACAGGTACGCCTTTTAGTTCGTAATCGGCAAACTTATAGCCCGGAGTAGCCTTGTCGCTGGTATCTACTTTCACGCGGATACCTTGGCGTTTCAGGTTATCCATCATCGGATTGACCTTTGCGAGGATAGCGTCAAGTTGCTCTTGTGTCTTGAAGATAGGCACAAACACGACTTGAATGGGAGCCAGATGCGGAGGCAGTACCAAACCGTTGTCATCGGAGTGGGTCATGATGAGCGCACCCATCAAGCGCGTTGATACGCCCCAACTGGTAGCCCAAACGTATTCGTATTTATTTTCGTTGGTAAGGAATTGCACATCAAACGATTTGGCGAAGTTCTGACCGAGGAAATGGCTTGTACCTGCTTGCAGTGCCTTACCGTCTTGCATCATCGCTTCGATGCAATAGGTATTGAGCGCACCTGCGAAACGCTCGTTAGGCGATTTCACGCCTTTGATAACCGGCAGAGCCATAACGTTCTCGGCAAAGTCGGCATATACGTCCAACATCGTGCGAGCGTAGTTCTCGGCTTCCTCTTTGGTAGCGTGTGCCGTATGACCTTCTTGCCAAAGGAACTCGGCAGTACGGAGGAACAGACGTGTACGCATCTCCCAGCGCATCACGTTGCACCACTGGTTGCAGAGAATAGGCAGGTCGCGATACGATGAAATCCAGTTTTTGTAGGTGGACCAAATGATGGTCTCTGAGGTAGGGCGAATAATCAGTTCCTCTTCCAAACGGGCATTAGGATCTACTACGACACCCTTTCCGTTAGGGTCGTTCATAAGGCGGTGGTGGGTTACCACGGCACATTCTTTAGCAAAGCCTTCTACGTGTTCGGCTTCGCGACTGAGGAACGATTTGGGAATCAATAGCGGGAAATAAGCGTTCTTGACGCCTTGTTCCTTAAAGCGGCGGTCAAGTTCTTGCTGTATTGTTTCCCAAATAGCGTAGCCGTAAGGTTTGATAACCATGCAGCCGCGCACAGCGGATTGCTCTGCCAAATCGGCTTTTACAACCAGTTCGTTGTACCACTTCGAGTAGTCCTCGCTTCGTGGTGTTAGTTTTTGATAAGTAGCCATATATGCTGTAATTTAATAATTTCTTGCCGGTACGGAACGTACTCCGGGACGTACTATTCCAAATAAGCCTACAAAGGTACTACAAATTTTCCGAATGTGCAAGCGGAAAGGGAGTTTTATTTAATTATGAATTTTGAATTATGAATTATGAGCAAGGAACAAGGACAACTAATGAATTTGTAAGTTCGTAACATCTGTATAACATGTGTATAACATCTGTATAGGAATAGCCGACACTCGGTCGACACTCTCCCCCTCAACTACCCTTCCCCGTAGCACTACCGTACCGCACCGAACCTTCACCGAACCT
>JAKSNN010000051.1 GCA_024399755.1 Paludibacteraceae bacterium
TTCCGCTTGCACATTCGGAAAATTTGTTGTACCTTTGCAAGGTTTTTTGTAAATTTACAATCAATTATATGAAAAAGTTATTGCTATTCTTGTTCCTCTTGTCGGTTCTGCTTCCTATCACAGCAGACGAACGCACAGAGGCGGAGGCTGCGCGTATCGCTGCCGAGTTTACTAACAGCCAGCCTTCGTTGGCACGTGCGCATCGCGCTCCCCGCAAAGCAGCGTCGATGAAAATGGCATACCGTTGCCCGAAAAAGGATAACGATGCACCGGCTTTCTATGTCTTCAACCAAGAGGATAATGCCGGCTACGTCATTGTCAGCGGTGACGACCGTACGGAAGATGTACTCCTCTATACCGAGCAAGGACAGTTCGACATCAGTAAGACAAACCCGAACTTACGCTTCTGGCTGAATCGTCTGCAAGAGGAGATTACGCAAGCCAACGATAGCAATGCTGTAGATAAAACCGCTCCACGTAAGGCTGTTACTGCTATCGGACCGCTCTTGGTAAACGACAAAGGCAAAGCGATTGCGTGGTATCAGGAGGCGCCGTATAACAACCTTTGCCCTACGGATAAATACGACAATACGAAATGCCTGACGGGCTGTGTCGCTACGGCAGCAGCACAAGTGCTCTACAAATGGCGTTACCCCGAGAAAGGAACAGGCAGCAAGACCTATACGTGGTATAACTGTTTAGACGATTATTGTAAAAACTACTCTGAAAAAAACTTGTCCGCTAACTTTGGCGCTACCACCTACGATTGGGCAAATATGTTGCCCGCTTACGAAGGTGTCTCTGCTACTTCGGCACAAAAAAATGCCGTGGCAACACTCATGTATCAGTTGGGTGTGGCTTGCGAAATGGAGTATGGAGGAGATAAAATCGGAGGTAGTGGTGCATTTACGGATATGATGGGCGATGGCTTGCGAAAGTATTTCGGCTATCGGGTAGGGAAGTTCATCACGCAATACTCGAAGTCAGGGTATAATTCCGACGGCTATCAATGTGCCATGAGCGATGTAGCCGAATATAACGTTACTACAGAGCAATTTGTGCAGTACTTCAACGAGGATTTGGAGGCTGGGCGTCCTGTCATTATGGGCGGAGAAAGTTCCGATGGAGGACACGAGTTCGTATGCGACGGGCGTAATAGTAGCGGCTACTTCCATATCAACTGGGGGTGGGAAGGTGACGGCAACTGCTATTGCCTCCTTTCATCTTTGAAGCCATCGGGTTATTCCTATAAATTCTCCACCAATATCGATGCCTTGATAGGCGTAGAGCCCAGCAATCGCGAGATTATCAAGGTAACGGGCGTGACGGTCGCACCTGCCACGCTGACGTTGAAAATCAACGAGAAACAATCCGTTACGGCTACGGTAGCACCCGCTAATGCCTTTACCAAAACCGTGACGTGGGCGTCCTCGAATACGGGTGTGGCAACGGTTTCAGAAACAGGTGTCGTAAAGGGTAAAGCACAAGGTACTGCCACTATCACGGCTACAACGAAAGACGGCGGGTTCAAAGCCTCTTGTGCCGTGACTGTAACAAGCGAAGTAGCAGAAATATCGGGCTGCGACGATTATAGTTATACCTTCACTACCAAATGCCAAAAGGGAGAGAATACATTAGGCGATTATACATGGAATATCTCGCTGGAAAATGGTAATATAGAGAGTATTGATAAAGATCGTGGACAACAGTTCGGCTCGAAGAAGAACCCTGCTCTGCAGGTTAGTCTGACAACGGACAACCCTGCCGATTGCACGATAGGCGAGATTATCATCAACGCCGCTATGGCAAGCAATGGCGACTCCAAATTAGCCATCTACATCGGCGGTAAACAAATCGGTTCGGCTGCATCGCTTAGCACTTCGGCTGCCGACTATACATTCAAAAATACCTCCGGTGAGCAGGGGGCTTTGGAGATTCGCATTACGAACACGAAATCCGCTGCGTATATCCGGACGATTAACCTGATTGGCGATGTTGAAGGTGGCGGAGGCGATGATGATGACGACGATGACGTAGTTTTCCCGACCACAATTACGGAATTGGACTATCTCGATGCCTACCTCATGGAAGATTATATAGGCGAGTACTGGGACATGATCCTCTATCGTGGAAAAGCTAATGGAGGACTCCCCATGTTGATGTTCACAGGCATTGAGATGCTTAGCGAAACAAAGTTGGCTGGCGAATATATATCGGAGTTCGGCTGCTATTGGGTGAGCGATAAGGATTCTATCTTCCTGTACGATATCCAGTTCACAATCACCTATTTAGGCGGTACGATATCGAGTTACAACCTGCCTAAATATAGCGTGACGGGTACGGCATACGACGAGGACGACAACCTCTATACCTTTACGGCTACCATTGGCGGTAGTGCCTACGACTTATCTGAAGAAGAAATTACCCTCACCGACGAGGTAGGAGGTTCAGGGGACGACGACGATGACGATAAACCTACAGGCGATTTTACGCGACTGACCAAAGTATCTTCGATAGAGGAAAATGACGAGATAATCATCGTCGCTGCAGACGCTAATGTGGCACTCTCCACTACGCAGAATACAAATAACCGTGGCACGGCATCTGTTACCAAGTCGGGCAATACCTGCAAGCCTTCTTCCTCAGTACAGGTGATTACGCTTACAGAAGGCAATAAAGGTGGTACTTTCGGATTTAAGGCAGGCAACGGTTACCTTAGCGCAGCGTCTTCTACCAAGAATCTCCTGCATACGAATGACAATTTATCCGATGTCGGCAGTTGGACAATCTCTATCGCTAATGGCGTCACTACCGTACAGGCAGGCGGTTCGTTCACACGTAATACCTTGCTGTTCAATGCGGGTAACAAACCGCAATTATTCTCCTGCTACTTGCCGACTAGTACCTCGATGGGTGCAGTAACTATCTACTATCGCAAGGCTTCTTCTACGGCTATTCAGAACCCTGAAACGAAGAACACGGCTTGCAAAGTAATTGAGAACGGCTGTGTATATATCTTGCGTGATGGCGTCAGATATACGATGTTAGGACAACGAGTAATAGAACGATAATTGACTGACGGCAATGATGTTTTATAAGAGCAATTATACCCCTGCGCAAGAGGGGACTTCGGAGCGCAAACCATTTCATCGTCATGATGAGCAGAAAGGGCGTCGCCCGGAGCGTAGAGAGTACGAGACACGCCGCCCAAAAGAGTCGGAGATGATTTTCGGTATCCGTGCCGTAATGGAGGCTATTGACGCAGGCAAAACCTTGGATAAGGTACTGATACGGCGCGATATGAATTCTGCCATCGGGCGCGAACTGCTGGAGAAACTAAATGCCCTGTCGGCTGATGGCGCAATGGTAGTGCCGATTCAGAAAGTGCCTGTAGAGAAACTGAATCAATATACCGACAAGAACCACCAAGGTGTAATCGCTTTCTTGTCGCCTATCGAGTTTGCCTCTATTGATACATTGTTGCCATCGTTGTATGAGGAGGGCAAGACACCTCTGCTGGTAGTGCTTGACGGCGTTACCGATGTGCGCAATTTTGGGGCTATCGCACGTACTTGTGCGTGCGCAGGTGCTGACGCTATTATTGTAGGTGCTCGTGGTAGTGCGGCTATCAATGGCGATGCCGTTAAGACGAGTGCGGGTGCGTTACATACGTTGCCCATCTGCAAGGTAGAGAACCTGCAAAACTGCCTGCGCTTCCTGCGAGAGAGCGGACTGAATATCGTGGCTGCCACCGAGCATGCCGACCACCTCTATACCGATACGGATATGCGTGCGCCATTGGCTATCGTGATGGGTAACGAGGAAAAAGGTATCTACGAGGAGAACCTCAAACTATGTACCGACCAAGTATCTATCCCTATGGCAGGTACGATTGAGAGCCTGAATGTCAGCGTGGCTGCAGGCATTATGATTTATGAGGCTATCCGACAACGAATGTAACTAATCAATTTATATCTCAATATGAAAAAACTTGCTTTATTTATGGCTTGCTTTGCACTTCTTTCCTGTGGCAAACAGTCTGCCCCCGTTTCCCTTGGTTGGGAGTTTGGGCGTTGTGATGACGGCGAACGTTCTCGTTCCGTTGCGTACCTTACGATTAACAATCTATCGCGTCACGCTTTAGAAGCCGATTGGACTATCTATACTTGCATGGAGGGAATGTCTCCTGTGGCTGAAGTACCCGAAGACGCAGAAGTTTGGGAGTATCAGATTCAAGGTAGTTACCACAGTATCAAACCTACTGCCAACTACCAACCTATCCCCGCAGGCGAGTCGCGCACTTATACCATTCGCTATCGCGGTTCGGCTATTCGCGAGAATATCCACCCCGAAGGCTCGTTCATCGTATTTGACAAAGACGACAAACCTATTTCTATTGATATAACCTGCCAACCTTATACCCGTCGCGAACAGATGATGCGTGGCGAACTTGCCGAATATCCTTTTACCTACGCCGATGGCGAATATGTGTTCCAATATAACCAAGCCAAGGTAGAAGGTGCGAAGCGTGATAACCTGCTGCAAATCTTCCCGCAACCTAAGTCTGTGACGATGGGCACCGATGAGTGCGATATTGAAAAAGCCGCCCGTATTATGCGATTGGGGGCAAAACTTCCCGCAGAAGGCTATTCGATTACTTTTACGGCTGATACCGTCTTTATTGACGCTGCCGACGAAGCAGGGGCATATTACGCTAATCTGACCCTTGAGCAGATTCCGTCGCCTACGCAGATAGCGCAAATCGTGGACTTCCCGGATTTCCACCATCGTGGCGTAATGCTCGATATTGTTCGCAATTATTATCCGTTGGATTCGATGCTGCGTATCATAGACGTGATGGCGCAGAACAAACTGAATGTCCTGCATTTCCACCTCTCCGACGACGAGGCTTGGCGTGTGGAGATGCCTTCGCTTCCGGAACTGACCGCTAAGGCTTCTCGCCGTGGCTATACGCACGATGAAAAGGACTTCCTCCTGCCGATGTATTGTGGCGGTTGGAACCCTGACGACAAGAACTCAACGGCTAACGGCTATTATACGACTGCCGACTTTATCCGCCTGCTTCAATATGCCAAAGAGCGCCATATCCGCGTTATTCCTGAGATAGATATGCCGAGTCACATGCGTGCCTGCAAAAAGGCTCTTCGTCCGTTGCTTTCGGATAGCCTGATGGACACACGTTCCTATTACGGAGCGCAGGAATATACCGACAACGTGATTGCTGTGACTAATCCTTACGCACTTACGTTCATAGAGACGCTGGTAAAGGACTTCAAAGCCATGTACGAGGAGGCAGGTTGCGAGTTTACTATCTTCAATATCGGCGGTGACGAAGTGCCGGAAGGCTCCCTCACGAAAGAGGAACACCAGCAGTTTATAAATGGCGTGCTGGCTATCCTGCAACGCTATAACCTTCAACCGATGGGCTGGGAGGAGATTACGCAATTCTGCCAACCCGAATCAAAGGCTATCTGCTACAGTTGGCATAACGGCGAGGAAAAACCGTTAGAAATGGCTAATGCGGGTTATCCTGTGGTTTTGGCTACGGCTAACCATTTATATTTCGACTTTGCTTATTGCTACCACCACGAGGAGAAAGGTCTCTCTTGGGGCGGTTATACCGACGAGTGGGCTTCCTTCGATTGGTTGCCGTTGGAGCACCCGAATATCATTGGTTTGAACGCACAGATGTGGGCAGAGGAATATCGTTGCTTTGCGCAAGTGGAGTGGCAGATTTTCCCGAAGATATTTGGTTTGGCTGAGCGTGCTTGGAATAGTCGTTCTGCTCTGACGTTGCCTGAATATACCGACCTCGTTTATCAATATGCGATGCCTCGTTTGCATGCAGAAGGGCATAATTTCCACGTACAAATGCCCGGTATCCATGTAGAGAACGGACAAGTCATGATGAATAAGGTAATGACGGAAGGACAAATCTTCTATACCCTTGATGATGAGACTTGGAACGAATATACGGCTCCGTTTGCTTTGCCGGAAGGTACGGCTACGATTAAGGCGTATGTCCGTTATCTTGACCACGAATCTACTAAAGTTTGGTGGTGGAATCCAATGGCTAATTAACGTCAATAACGTGGTTTCAGCCACCTAATTATGACCGTCCTATACGAAGATAATCATATTATTGCCGTCAACAAGACTTGCAACGAGATTGTGCAAGGGGACAAGACGGGTGACACTCCGCTTTCGGAGTTGGTGAAGGCGTATATCAAGGAGAAGTACAACAAGCCGGGTGAGGTCTTTTTGGGTGTCACCCATCGGCTTGACCGCCCGACGAGCGGGGTAGTGCTTTTTGCCCGTACGAGTAAGGCGCTCACCCGCCTCAACGAGATGTTTCGTGACAAGAGTTTAGCCGACGATGCTCAACCGTCGTGCATTGTGCATTGTCCGTCGTCCATCACAAAGACCTATTGGGCAGTGGTGCAGAACGCTCCTCAGCAGCAGGAAGGACGTTTGGAGAATTATCTCGTCAAGAACGAAGCGCAGAATAAGTCGTATATCGTGAAGCGTGGAGCGAAAGACGCCAAGCGGGCGGTTCTTACGTATCGCACGATTGCGAAGGGGGATAGATACACGCTACTGGAGGTAATGCTTGAGACGGGGCGACATCATCAGATCCGTTGTCAACTGGCGGGCATCGGTTGTCCGATTAAGGGCGATTTGAAATATGGTGCTAAACGGAGTAACCCCGATGGAGGAATATGCTTGCATGCGCGTAAGATTGAGTTCATTCACCCGGTGTCCAAAGCCCCGATTGCTATTACTGCGCCCGTGCCTGACGACCATCTCTGGCAATCGCTTGCGCAGCAAGTGGAATGATTGGTTGAATCTTAGGTTTACAACGGATAATGAACACGATTTTTATTGTTTTGCCTATTTTGACCATCTTGATGTTCGATTTAGGCTTAACGCTTGAGGGGAAGGACTTTTTGCTTGTGCTGCATCGGTACAAGGCGGTGCTGGCAGGTATGATAGGTCAACTGCTTATTTTGCCGCTTTTGGCATGGTTGATTGCCATGGCGTTACATCTAAGTCCTATTTTTACGATAGGTTTGGTGCTGATAGCCTGCTGCCCGGGTGGCAGTAGTTCGAATATCTTTTCTATGCTTGCCAAGGGCGATGTGGCTCTTTCGGTGTCGCTCACTGCAATCAGCAGTATCATCACGTTGTTCACTATTCCGCTGATTATGCACTTTACCACGGCATCGGTGGGCGAGGCTGTAGGTGTTAGTCTGCCGGTGGGAAATCTATTGGTGCAGAATATCCTGACGATGTTGCTGCCTATTGTGTTAGGTATTTTGGTAAGGCGTTTCCGTCCGCTTGTGGCAGCCCGTATTGAGCGTGTGCTCTCGCGTCTTGCTTTTCCTGCACTTATGCTCTTGGCGGGAATCTTTTTTGTACAACACCGCACTACGATAGTCGATAATTTTCTCTCGTTAGGTACTGCCGTTACGGTGTTACTGCTGTGTGCGGTAGTAGTGGCTGCGTTGCTATGTGTTATTTTCCGTCTGCGCAAGCAGGAGCGTCGGACAATTGTCATTGAGGTGGGAATGCAGAATGCGGCTCAGGCTATCGCGATTGCCTCCAGTCCGTTTGTTTTTGGTGACGGGCGCTTTGCTATACCTGCCATCTTGTATGCCCTGATGATGAATGTGGTGCTGCTTGTGTACGTAGGTAGTATAAAGTGGTTTAGCCGTGAGAAGAATTGTTAGTGCGATATGGATTCTGTTAGGTGTGTTTCCGCTGTTTGCCATAGCGGAAGACTCTATCGCTACACGACCTGTTGTCAGCGGAAATATCCATGTGGGGGCATCTACGGATATGAGTAGCGAGTGCGACCAACTCGACTACCGATATACTACCTTGGATAAGCGTTTGGGCTCTAATTCCGGGCATCATTATTTCTCGGATATAGATGATGTGAATCATAATGTCAGGTTCCTATACGACGCTTCTCTGGTGCTTAATATCCGTCCTGAACATGCTTTAACTTTCTCTTTGCAAGGGGATTACGATTGGGAGCGCACGATAGGTACTCGTGCCGAAATGATTCATGATAAAGACGGCAACCTGTTAAGTCGCGTCTATGGACAGTATGATTACCCTCGTAATGTGGGCTATGATATCCATGCCGGACTGACATATACGTATCGTATGCGCCGTCAGGGCGAATCGCTCGCTATCGGCTATTGCTATGATAGAGGGCATACCTCGCAGATATTGGAGCAGAAGGTCAATGAAGCGATGGGGTGGACGCTCTTTACTACGAATCATTTGGAGCAGCAGAATCTGCAGCAATGTCATCATGCGCATATTGATTATGTGTGTCCTATTGCGAAAGGGCACGCAATAGACATGGGCATAGTGTATCATCGTCGTCAGATTGATGTGCAGACAGCGCAGGAGTGGGACGCAGTAAGTCATCTCAATAGCCGGTATCTTCATCTTACGCAGTACGGTGCGCTCTATGCCCGTTATCGTTTGCAGTTAGGGGCAGTACAGGCTTCTGCCCAACTCGAATACGATGCTACAAAGATGCAACGCCGTTGGTTGCATGATGTTGTTCCTGCCGCCTCGCTTCGCTATCAAATCGACTCTGTTCATTCGCTTACCGCACAATATAAGATGTTGCTTATTCGTCCCGAAGCCTCGCATTTGGATACGAATGTTATTATGGACGCTTTTGAGCAGTCATTCGGTGTTGATTCGCTTGTAGGGACGCACGTGCATAATACCAGCCTTATGTACCAGATGGCATTGCCGCGGATTACGTTTGCTGCCACCTTGCGCTATATCACGGCTAACGACGGACTGAATGCCTTGTGGATGGAGCGGAACGATAGGCGTATCTATACGTGGGGCAACGAGGGCATACGTCATGCAGTAGGTCTGACGCCGATGGTAGATACTCGTCTTGGCTCCACTACGCAGTTGCATGTTGATGCTACTTTGTTGTGGGATAAACGTGTTGCCGAGGCTATTCAGATGTCCAATGCTAATTGGGGAATTGCTGCTTCTGTTCGGTGTGAGCAGCAGTTGCCGTATGCTATGGCGTTGGTGTTTAAGGGTGATTATGCCTACCATAATACGCTGGATCTCTATTCCTATGCGGGGCATGGGGGTAGTGTAGGGGCTGCTTTCAGGGTGGCTTTCCTGAAGGAGCACAATTTGTGCCTTAATGTAGGTTATACGTGTACCTTCATGCCCGAAGTCCACATTGCGCAAGGGGCATATATGGGTACAATGCTTTATCATCCGGGCTGTATCCATACCGCCGAACTCCATCTCTCATACGACTTCTGACCCGCTAACATTTTTCATTGTCTATACACATGTTATACGTATGTTATACACATGTTAGTGACTTAAAAAACGAAAAAACGCCCGAAAGGCGCTTTTTTCTTGCATATATGGAAAATAAGTATTAACTTTGCAGTCGCTAATTACTTTTGACTTTAGACTTACGACTTTTGACTCACTAAAAAAATATACGATATGAAACATTTACTTTTGGGAGATGAAGCCATTGCGCAGGGCGCAATTGATGCCGGACTAAGTGGCGTTTATGCCTACCCGGGTACTCCTTCTACTGAAATTACAGAGTTTATTCAACTGCACGAGGCTAAACGCAAAGAGGGCGATGCCATCTTCTGCCGTTGGGCTACCAATGAGAAAACTGCAATGGAAGCAGCATTGGGAATGTCCTATATGGGCAAACGTGCTCTCGTATGTATGAAACATGTCGGCATGAACGTATGCGCTGATGCCTTCATGAACTCCGCTATCACAGGCGTTAACGGAGGTCTTATCGTTCTTGCTGCTGACGACCCTTCGATGCACTCGTCGCAAAACGAACAGGATAGCCGCTTCTATGGTAAGTTTGCTATGATTCCTACCTTCGAACCAAGCAACCAACAGGAGGCTTACCAAATGACGCAAGACGCTTTCGCTCTCTCCGAGCGTCTGCATACGCCTGTCCTAATGCGCGTTACTACCCGTATGGCACATAGCCGTGCCGTAGTGGAGACAAGTGACGCCGCACCAAAACAAAACGCTATGTCGCTGCCCGAGAATGTGCAGCACTTTATCTTGCTGCCTGCTTTTGCTAAACGCAACTATGCCGAGTTAGTAGCAGCACAAGCCGATTTTACGAAAGACGCAGAGACGGCAGGACATAATGTTTATACGCGCGGAAGCAATCCTAAACAAGCCATCATCGCTTGCGGTATCGGTTATAACTACCTGATGGAGAACTACCAGCAGGAAATGGGACGCTCTATCCTTAAGATTACCCAATATCCGTTGCCAATCGCTCTTATCAATCAAATGGTAAAAGATGGCGCAGAAGAGATTTTGGTTATCGAAGAGGGGCAACCGGTTGTAGAAGAACTGATTCGCGGACTTGTGCCATCTACGATTGCTATCAAAGGTCGCTTGAATGGTGCGCTGCCTCGTATGGGCGAATTGTCGCCTGACTGCGTGCGCTTGGCTCTCGGTTTGGAGGCTCTGCCTACCCGCGAAGCCGACAACTTGATTGTTAGCCGTCCTCCTGCACTTTGCCAAGGGTGTGGTCACCGCGATATGTACGCTGCCCTCAACGAGGTTGCTCGCGAATATAAGAGCCCGCGTATCTTTGGCGATATCGGCTGCTATACCTTAGGTGCATTGTCGCCATTCCACGCTCTGCACGCTACGGTAGAGATGGGTGCTTCTATCACGATGGCGAAAGGTGCTGCCGATGCAGGGCAACATCCTGCGATTGCCGTAATCGGTGACTCTACGTTTACCCACTCGGGTATGACCGGACTGCTCGACTGCGTTAATTCGCACGCTAACGTGGTGGTCGTTATCTCGGATAACCTGACTACAGGTATGACGGGCGGACAAGACTCTGCCGGTACAGGACGTCTGGAGCAAATCTGCTATGGCTTGGGCGTAGAGAAAGAGCATGTACGCGTAGTCGTTCCATTGCCTAAGAACATGGAAGAGATCAAACAAGCCTTGCGCGAAGAGATTGATTACAACGGAACCAGTGTGGTTATCACACGCCGTGAGTGTCTTCAAACCCTGAAACGTCACCTGAAAGAGCAAAAGAAGTAATCGTATAAATAATTTTGACAACCATGAATAAAAATATAATTTTAGCCGGTGTAGGAGGTCAAGGTATCCTCTCCATCGCAACTGTAATTGGTGAGGCTGCTTTGGCAGAAAACCTCTATCTCAAACAAGCAGAAGTACACGGAATGAGCCAACGTGGTGGCGATGTACAATCTAACTTGCGTCTTTCGTCAGAGCCTATTCATAGCGACTTGATTCCAAAGGGCGGGGCAGACTTGATTATCTCGCTTGAGCCGATGGAGGCACTTCGTTATATCTCGTATCTGAAACCGGACGGCTGGATTGTTACTTCGTCGATTCCTTTCCTCAATATCCCTAATTATCCTGAATTGGAGGAAGTGCTGAAGCATGTGAAGAACTTTAAGAACCATGTTTTGCTGGATGTAGAGGCTCTTGCTAAAGAGGCTGGCGCTCCACAGCAAGCCGCTAATATGGTGCTGTTGGGTGCGGCTATCCCAATGTTAGGTATCGACCACGATAAGATGATTGCCGGCGTACAACGTGTCTTTGCTCGTAAGGGTGAGGCTATTGTGGCTTCTAACGTGGCTGCTGTTGAGGCTGGTTATGCTGCTTCAAAACAATAATAATCAATTTATCAATAGTTATGTTTCCTCTAAATAAGCAACTTGTAGATCAGACCTGCTGCGATTTTGGATTGCGTAATGCCCATGAGTTGGGGGCTGCCAGTATCCGTCAGTTGGTAGGTGTAGTCAAAGATATTGAACGCGCTACGGGCGAGGAGTTTGTCCACATGGAGTTGGGCGAACCGGGTTTGCCTGCAGAGACAATAGGTATAGCAGCCGAGCACGAAGCCCTGTTGCAGGGTTATGGCTCTAAATACCCGATTATCACGGGTATTCCCGAACTCAAGCATTGGGGTTCAGAGTTTGTGCGTGCCTTCGTCGGTTTGGATATTCCCGATAACTGCATCGTGCCTACGGTAGGCTCTATGCAAGCAGCTTTTGCCCTTAATACCTTACTCGCACAGATAGATGACAAACGTGATACGGTTCTCTTTATCGACCCTTGTTTCCCTGTGCAGAAGCAGCAATGTAAGGTGATAGGCATTCGCGTTGATTGCTTTGATGTGGCTGATTTTCGTGGAGATGCATTAGAGGCTGAGTTGGAGCGTCACTTCAAGACGGGACGTATCGCAGGTATGCTGTTCTCCAACCCCAACAACCCTTCGTGGATGTGCCTAACAGAGCGCGAATTGGAGATTATCGGACGTTTGGCTACGAAATATAACGTAATGGTGATTGAGGACTTGGCATATCTCAATATGGACTTCCGCGAGAAACGTGGTGTGCCATACGAGGAGCCTTATCAGCCTTCCGTAGGACGATACACCCACAACTGCGTACACATGATTTCTGCGTCTAAGATGTTCTCTTATGCTGGTCAGCGTGGTGCTATTATTGCTATGAATCCGTATTTGGCGCAACGTTGTTATCCTTCGTTGGCGGAGCGTTATGGCAATGATGGACAGTTCTTGCGCAATTTCGTATATATCATTCTCTATAGCCTGTCTTCGGGCGTGACACACTCCGTACAATTTGCTATGGCTGCTATGTTTAGGGCTGCATGTCAGGGTAAGATTAACTTTGTGCAGAATACACGCGAGTACGAGCGCCGTGCCCATCGTATTAAGGAAATCATGGTGCGCAATGGTTTTCATATTGTGTATGATAAGGACGCTGACGACCGTCCTGTAGGTGACGGCTTCTTCTTCACCTTTGGCTACAAAGACTGGACGGGCGAACAAATGCTGAACAAACTTATCTATTACGGCGTATCGGCTATCGCTTTGGGTAGCACGGGGGCTAAGCGTGAAGGTATGCGCGGATGTGCAAGTGCCATTCGTGAAGACCAATACGAGGAACTGGATAAGCGCTTGGCTAAGTTCAACGAAGATTTTGGTAAATAAACTATTCAACAACACTCAACTCTATCAATATAATGAATTTCGTATCTCCTGCTGAGGCAGTCAAACTGGTTAAGAGTGGTGACACCATCGTCGTACAAGGTTCTACGTCTATTCCTAACGTCTTATTGCGTGCCTTGACGGAACGTGCGTCCGAACTGCGTAACGTGAAGATTATTTCGGGTTTCGGTATTTCGCCGGAAGATGCCCCGTATGCAAAGCGCGAATTGATGGATTCGTTCCGTGCGCTCAACATCTTCGTACCCAATAACTTGCGTAACGCGATGCGCGAAGGTGTGGCTGACACTATCCCTTGTTTTTTGGGCGAGGTACCCAGTCTGTTTCGTAGCGGTCTGGTACCGGTAGATGTGACGTTTCTGAATGTGAGCGAACCCGATGCTGATGGCTATTGCTCTTATGGCATTAGTGCAGACATTGCTTTCTCGGGGGCAGAGTGCTCCAAAACGATTATCGCGCAGGTGAATAAATATATGCCTCGTACGTTTGGTGATCCTGTGATTCACGTGAGCAAGATTTCGGCTATGTGTCGTGGCGATGAGCCATTAGTAGAAGTGCCGACGCCGGTTCCAAGTGCGATAGATACGCAGCTTGGTAATTATATCGCAGCCGAGATTCCTGCTGGTGCAACGTTGCAGATTGGCGTAGGAG
>JAKSNN010000052.1 GCA_024399755.1 Paludibacteraceae bacterium
TTGAGATGATGGGCTTCCTCGGCATCGGTAACAACCCGATGGTAGGCTGCACCGTGGCTTGTGCAGTTAATGTGGCACTGGCTCTGAACAAGTAAACGGCTTGTTCTAAATAAATAATAAATCAACCCTCACCGTTTGGTAGAGGGTTGATTTATTTGATTTCACAAGGCAAATTGCTGTTATTCGAAAGCAAATATAGAAGAAAAGCCTGTGAGGTTGAAGACTTGTTTGACGGAAGGATTGACTTCGCGTAGTGTCAGGTGCCCTCCCTTAGCCATCGTAGCCTTCTGCAACGTGAGAAAAAGACGTAATCCCGAAGAAGATATATACTCCAACTCCGTGCAGTCTAAAACGATATGCCGGTTAGCGCTCTCAATAAGCGCGTTCCACTGTGATTCTACATCGGAAGCCGCGTCCGTATCAAGACGACCGATTAACTTGCCGATAATCTGTTCTGAAGATGAAATGATGTTGAGTGTCATACTTAGTTGTTAATTTAGGTGCTTGTAGCACGTTAGGTTTTACGTTATTTATCAAAGGTTATGGTGAGGCGGTTGTGGTTGGCGAGACGCGTATATGAAAGCGACTTGGCGAGTTGGCGCGTCAGGAAAATTCCCAATCCACCGGCATTACGCAGTTCCGCAGGCTGTGTGATATCGGGATTAGCCACTTCCGTGGGGTCGAAGGCAACGCCTCGGTCGTCAACGACGAAGATGAGTTCATCATCGCGGCACTCCATAGTGACCTCAATCGGCATACCCTTCTGCTCGGGATAAGCGTACTTCATACCATTGACTATGACTTCTTCCAACGCCAAATTGATTTGGAAAAGCCGGTCAGCCGTAATGCCTAATTCCTGCTGCCAACGTAATAGCCACGTGTGCAGTTCCGGGATACGGTGCGTGTCGTTTGTGAGGTGTAAACAATACATGTTTTATTCGGTTCTATGGTCAATGACCTTCTTTATCTTTCCTGTAATCGGGTTACGGGGCAGCGCACCCAACGGCAATAGCCGCACTTCGTAAGTGCGGAAGAAACCGATTTTGCGTCCTCCGCCGATGTCCGTTATCTGTTCTGCAAGAGCGTCCTCTAACTGCCGTGCCTCGGCAATGTGCTTATCGGGGGCGTCACACTCTACAGAGATAATCAGATCCATTTGTCCGCCGATGTCCGTCAACTCAATCGTGAAATTCAGGCTGAACGCATCGAATCGGCTGATGACCCGCTCAAATTCGCCCACCGTGATATACGCTCCGCCTAACTTAAAGTCCTCGCCTGCTCTGCCGCACAGGCGGTATTTGTCTTCGCTCAGCCACATGGCCATATCTCCGATACGATAACGGATAATCGGGTGGAACTTACGGCACAGCGATGTCACCAATATTTCGCCTTTCTCGCCTCTGCCGACCGGCTGCATCGTGTCGGGATTGACAATTTCGATGAGTTGGAAGTCCTTCAACGTATGATATTCGCCAAAGCCGCAATCATCGGTTTGGTAGCCCATGATGCCGCAGTCGCCACTGGTATAAGCCAACGGTTTGACTTCGGTGCAGCCAAGCCACTTGCGCACATAGTCTTCGGCTTCGCGACTCAATTGTTCGCCTACGTAGGCAATCATGCGCAGGTTATCAAACGTCTTGCCCTCTTTCTTTGCCAAGTCAGCCATCAGCACGAAGAACGTAGGCAGCGAAATCAT
Organism: Paludibacteraceae bacterium; assembly: GCA_024399755.1. Lineage (GTDB taxonomy): Bacteria > Bacteroidota > Bacteroidia > Bacteroidales > Paludibacteraceae > Colicola. Next base: position 1,697 of record JAKSNN010000052.1, read on the forward strand.
CACGGTAGGTCTGTACTCGCGACAGAGTTTGTAGGCTTCCTCGACGCCGATATTGGCGGATATAGGCAGATGGACGCAATGGTTGCGCATAATCATCTCGTGTGCGCCAATAAAGGAAGGCCAGAGGTGTCCTGCCACGAACATGTTGGCCACAATATCGGTGGGGCGGATATGTAGTGCTGCGAATGCCTGCGCCTGGTGTTGGTTCATCACCTCCCACTCCTCACCGCTAAGTACGATAGTGCGCGCAGTACCCGATGAACCGCCCGTGCTGCTGACGAAAGCGTCTTGCAGCGGACCTGTAAACATATCTGTGGAGCGAGGGTAGGTATGGTCGTAGAGTTCCTGCCGTTCCAGCGTAGGCACATTCGCCCAGTCGTCCCATGTACGAATGTCGGTTATATGTGCATATTTCTGTGCGTAATAGGGTGCCTGCTTGGCGGTATGAAGTAACTCAATCGCACGTTGGAGTTGTGTAGATGTGTCGTAGTTCATGGTTGGATAAAATGGATATAAAGATTAAACTGATTAGTTCGCTGACAGGGAAAGCCCACCAAGTAAGTCGAGAGTCAAAAGTGAGAGCGAGAGCGAAGACGGGTATAACCATAAGTGCCTGAACGACAGCAATAATCATCGCTTTCGTCTTGTTGCCTAAGATTTGGTGAATCACCATCAGCACGTAGCCCACCGAATAAAAGGCATAACACAGCGCAAAAATACGCAGGGCGGATAATGTTCCTGTCTCGGGCAGCGAATCAATGCCGTAGAGCAGGCAGAGAGGACGTGCAAGGACAATGACAACGAGTGTGACAACGACCGATGATATAGCCGTGAAACGCAATGAACGGCGGCAGGTGCGGTACATGGCAGCCGTGTCTCCCTGCCCGATATATTGCCCTGCTAAGGGTTGCAAGGCTTGCGTAGTGCCTCCCGCTAAGAGGTTGACAACCAAGAAGACCGAAAGCAGCAGAGACAACGTTATCATACCTTCCGCCCCCAGATGTGCCGATGTGGCGGACGTGAGGTAACTCAAGCGCACGAACATTGCTACCGAACCTAACGCAATCGGTGCGCCGGCAAGGAGAATGGAGGGAAGTAACCGAAGATGGATGTGGGCGGACAGAATAGATGTCGTACTGTGTCTTGGGCGGGTGAGAATGATGACGAGGGCAATGATATTGCTGATTGTGGTTGCCCAACCTGCACCGGCGATGCCCCAATGGAAGACTTGTATGAACAGCACGTCCATACCGAGATTCAGCACGTTAGCCAGCACCATTGCCCATAGGATTCGTTTCGGAAAGCCTTCCGCGCGAACCATTGCGCCGCTGCCTTGCAGCAAGAGATAGACGGGGGCGGAGAGAAGCAGCACACGCGCATAATCGGTGGCTAATGGCATGAGGGTTGCTTCATGGCAGAACCGGCCTGCCACCATAGCGCTCCAACCGCTGAGAATAACAAACGGCAGGCTGCAACCCAGGAGCAGACAGGTCGTCAGGCGGAAAATCTGTTGCGACTTCACTTCGTTCTGTTCGCCTATGGCAAAGGACAAACGCAAAGCGCCTCCTACGCCGATGAGCAGGCACAGCGTAAGTTGGATTTGCAGCAACGGCATCAGTACGCCAATGGCAGCAAACGCTTCTGCCCCCAGCAGATGACTGACAATAATGCCGTCAATCTGGACGCAGAGAATCCCGCTTAGCGAGGTCAGAATAGCCGACCACAGGTACTGATAAAAACGTTTGCGTTCCATGTTATATATTACGGAAATTGATATAACCTTTGAAATCGTCCTCAACCTCTTGATCTCCATCAAAAATAACTTGAGTAGATATGAGATCATTTTTCAGCAGTACCCGGAGTGCGTCCATATTGCGGAAAAAAGAGGCTTCCCATCGCCGGGATGATTTAATTTCGTAGGCGCGCAGTTGTTGACCGTTTTCTTGTATAATATCTATTTCTCGTGTTTTGTCGCGATAGAAAAAGAGATTGCTGCGTTCACCCCGATTGAAACAACCTTTAAGCATTTCCACCACTACCATATTTTCAAAAATAGCGCCTCGTAACGGGTGTGTATTTAGTTGTTGGCTGTTCTGTATGCCCAATAGATAACATAATAATCCGACATCATAGAAATAGATTTTAGGCGTTTTAGTCAGCCGCTTACCGATATTACGGAAATAGGGGGGGAATAGAAACGCCGTATAAGACGCTTCTAAGATAGTTATCCATTTTTGAACGGTCTTGTAATTAATACCTAATTCATTGCTGATAGATAATGCACTGAATTCGTTTCCTGTGCGTGCAGCACAACAGGTAATAAAATTACGGAATGTCCTTAAATTGCTAACATTTTGAATATTACGCACGTCTCGTTCCAAGTAGGTGCTGAGATAGGAGTCATAAACGGCGAGAGGCGATTTATTGTCTCCCCAAATAGCAGGGTAGAATCCCCGAAACATCAAATCATCTGTAGAGAGGTGGTCAATATTTCCTAATTCACGGATAGATAGCGGTAATAAGCGGCGGACAACGACGCGACCGGCAAGTGATTGAGTGATATTTTGCATCAATAGGAAGTCGCTACTGCCACTAAGAACATAACGCAAATGCGGATTTTCGTCCACTACGACTTGTATATACGAAAATAACTCGGGGACATATTGTGCCTCGTCAATGATAAGTCCTTTACTATGCGAAAGGAGATAGTGTTTGGGATCATTTTCTACTAATTCGCGTGCGCTTGGATCTTCTAAATTGATATAATCGTAGTGGGGAAAAGCCATCTTGCAGATAGTGGTTTTCCCCGATTGCCGTGGTCCTGTAACGGAAATCACAGACCATTGTTCGCTAAGTCGCACAAGATCCTGTTCTAATAAACGCTGGTACATAAAATACTAATTTGCCCGCAAAATTACACTTTTTTTTTGATATATGCAAGTTTTTTGAGAAAAAACCTTCTTTTTCTTGCATGTCGGAATGAAAAGTTTGTGCCTTATAGTTTTGACAATCAGATAATTATAATTAAATTGGACAAATTAGTATTTGCATTCCTAATTTGTCCATAAAAAGCACCTGAAAGCGGTTAAATGATAAAACGGTGTTTGAGGTTGCCTTGCAGGTTGGAGATGTCGGCTGTACGGACAGAGATTAGCGGTAGGTCGGACGATTTGCTGAGGTTGTGGTACTTGAAAGCGAACTCGTTGCTGTTGCCGCAAAGGAAATTAACCAACAGCGTCTTAAACCGTTCTGCATCAGCGTGCTGCTCGCCTCTGGTATAGACGACAAACTCAAACGTGGAAATGTTGTTTTCGACCTGCTCATGAACCGTGTATAGTCCGCCATAGCCTTCCGCCTTATCTAATCCTAAAAGGAACTGCTGGATTTCGCCAACCATCAGGTTAGTGCCATAGAAAATGACAGCATTATCGGCTCGTCCCATAACGTACATCCACTTCTCGGGCATAGGGTCAAGCAGGTTATCAGGCACTATGCCACGCAGGTCTTCACGGTGTAAGATGCCTCCACAGTCGTTGGTGTCGTAGCGCACAAGCGGTATGAACTGGTCCTTCGTGACAACAATATGTCCGTCAATAATCTCGACAAAAGCCGCAGGATTAAACTCCAACATCATAGGGGTATCTTCCGTGCCGAAGAATTGTTTGCTGAGTTCGGGGCGATGGCTGAAGAACTTGCGGATATATATGGCCCGCTCGGTCTCAAAAGACACTTCGCCCGTGTCAGCGCTGCCATAGCCTGTGCGCAACACCTCCGTTTTGCTTACATCGTGCCCGTATTCCCTGCAAATATGCTCGCGCATCGCTTCGGAAAAGTATTCCCCCACGACAGGGAAATAGACTTTCCCTTTGAGGGCTTGAAGGGTTGAAGGGTTGATAGATTGCAGGAGTGCGGTGATAATCGGTATATTAGAAGGGTTGGTGATAATCATAATCTGGTCGTACCGTTTATGGTAAGCCTCAATTACCTCTACGGCAGTGCGCAAGTCCAACCCCGGTGTAGCAATGGTGAAACGATACTTCTCGGTAAGCCCGATCATACGAATGGCGGTAGCCAGTTGCATGCCGCCGATCCACATGCCGAAAGCCAAACATTCAAGGCAGAGCGTCTTGCGCTGGTCGATATGGAAAGCGTTAACAAACAGATTCTCAATGCTATGGATATAGTCCTTTTCGTCACACGGGCGTTTAGGCCAAAAAACAGCCCCCGTTTTGGAAAAGCCGCTACTGGCACCGATAAGGTGAATCTCGTCTAAACTTCCGGGACGGCAGAGGTCGGTCATCGGAAACGATAGCAGGTAGTTGTGTTTGTTGATGAGTGGCAGTCCGGTAAACTGCTCGGGGAAGGTCGCCCCAACTAAAGAGCGATAAGCAGGCACTTGCTCCCAAATCTGTTTGGCAAAGAGAGTATGGTTCATATTTACTATTTGACAATTTACTATTTGACAATTTACTATTTACTGTTTATTTACTATTTTATTATTGGGTCATTATTGGGTCATTTTTAATCAAAGTAGCCCATACCCGCAATGGCTTGCAAGAATCGGCGGACATAATCCCACGAGGTGACACTCCAATGGAAGCCTAACCGGTGCAGCACTTGGGTTGTGTAGGCGTTAGTCGCCTGAATGGAAATAGGTGCTTTATTGCCTTTCTGCTTGTATGCCATGAGAGGGCGTAACTTGACCGCCAACTGCTCGTCGGACAGGGCTTCCTGCATGATGACGGCAAACTCGTTTGCTTCGATGGGGCGTATAGCCTGTGGTATATTCATTTCACGTAACACGTCGCCTATCAATTGTTTGTGCGGGTTAGTGGGGTGGAAGATGACGCAGGCCTTAGGCGTAGTGGCTAACCGCAAGACCGCGTCAGCCACCTCATCGATTGGGGAGAACTCGCAAGGAGCGTCTAATAACTCGTACGGGCATACGCCTAATGTCCGGTACGCACGGATGGTTGCCATGAAGTTGTTGCTCTGGAAGTTAATCTGGAATTCACCGTCGGTGCAGCGTGCAGAGAGGTTGCCGACGCGCAGAATCTTAGCGTTCAACCCGTGATGTAGGATAGAGTCCAGCACCAACTTCTCGGCTTCGTATTTCGCTTTTGCATATTGATTATCAAGTGTTTGCCCGATGTTGAACTCCTGCTCGGTATAGATGTGCGAAGGTTCGGGTTGTCCATTGACGCTGCGTCCTGCCACGCTGGTGGTGGATATATGTACCAGCCGTGCGCCCGACTTGCAGCACCATACAATCAGATTGCGCACCGACTCTACGTTGACAAACTCGATGTCGTTGCCCGTAGAGAAGTGCTTGACGTTGGCTAAACAGTTGATAACCGTTTCGGCAGGGATATTCAGCCCTTCCATCCATTCGCGTTGCGTCACTTCGCCTTCCGTCACGAAAAGCCGTTTCCCGATCAACTCGTCGAAAGTCCGCTCGAAATAGTAGAATAAGAGTATCCTCAGCCGTTCTTCGGGGCTGGTGTTATCCTTGCTGCGGACGGGGCAATAGACGGTTACGTCGGTTTCTGTGAGCAGCCGATAGAGCACATGAATACCTAAATATCCTGTGGCTCCGGTCAACAGCACCGTTCCTAAGGGTTGGCGTTCCCCTTCCAAGAAAGCGGACAACGTGTTTTGCTTCAGCAGCGGGGCGAACTCGTCGTTTGCGCTTTGCGCGTTGTTTTCGTTGGTGGGGGTGTTTTCGTTGGTTGTGTTGTTTTCGTTGGTGGGGTTGGTGGTGTTTGCACTTGCGAACGCTGCCAAAAGCCGTGGAGTAGGGTTCGCAAAGACGTCCGAGTACGTAATCTCATATTGTTTCTTTGAGGCTGCAATCACCACCTTGATTGCCACAAGCGAAGTGCCGCCTAAGGCAAAGAAATCGTCTTCCGCGCCCACCTTATCCGTTTGCAGCACGTGCGCGAAGATGTCGCAAAAGTCTTTCTCTGTTTCCGTTTGTGGAGCAACGTACGACGCTGCGGTTTCTATCTTCGGTTCGGGTAAGTGCTTGAGGTCGATTTTGCCCGCAGGCGTAATCGGGAAGCGGTCAAGGCGCACGAAGATATTAGGCACCATATAGTGCGTCAAGTGTTCCGCCATAGCGGCTTTGATTTCCTCTTCCTGCTTTTGGTTACCGGCTTCCGGCTTTGGATTGTCTGCGGCAACATAATACGCCACCAGTTTGTCCTGTTTGCCTACCTTACGGACTTGCACGACGCACTGTTTGACGGCGGGCGATTGTGCCATAACGGTCTCTATTTCACCCAGTTCGATGCGCAGACCGTTGAGTTTGACCTGATGGTCGGTACGTCCTAAGATGATGACATCGCCATCGCTGTTCCACTTGGCATAGTCGCCGGTGCGATAGTAGCGTTCTTGCGCCGTTCCCCGGTGGATAAAGGCTTCTTTGGTTTTGTCGGGCAGGTTGTTATAGCCGGGGCAAACACCCGTACCGCTCACGATGAGTTCGCCCATGACGCCCACAGGCAGAGGGTTGCCGTCGGCATCGACAATCTGTTCCGTGAAATTAGGCAAGGGTTTGCCTACGGTCACTTCTTCGCAATCGTTGAGTTGCTGCGCGTTACAGCAAATCGTGATTTCCGTAGGACCGTACATGTTATATATCTTTGCTTTTGTCAGTTCCTGCAGGCGTTTGAGCAGGGAAAGCGGCAGTTTCTCGCCTCCCATTTGGATTACCTTGCATTGTTTCACGACCTGCCTATATTCGTCCATCTCCAAGTAGGTCTCGATACGGGAGGGTGTTCCGCTCAGCACATCTGCTCCTGTTTGGCGGTAGAGTCGGGCAAGCAGTGCGCTGTCGGTAGTGGCTTTCTCGTTGGCAAAGACTACGGTTTTGCCGTTGAAGAGTGCCGTTCCGTACTCTAAGATAGAGAGGTCGAACGACACGGTGGCGCTACATAGTACGGCTTTGGCTTCCGTGGCTACGGCGTAGGTGTGCGGGTTGGCAGGGTGGGGGGTCAGGTAGTTGCATATCCCTTTGTGCTGCAACATAACTCCCTTCGGCGTACCTGTAGAGCCCGAGGTATAAATGAGGTAGGCGAGGTCGTCGCCGCCAACGTTACAATTTGTACATTTGTAAGTTTGTACATTTGTAGGTTGCTCGTCTTTGGACCGTAGTTCGCGGATATCTAAGGCGCGATTGGGATAATCGGACAGATGTTCGCCGGTGGTAATCACAAATCGCCCTTGGCTGTCGTCAAGGATATAGGCGATACGGTCGGCAGGATATTGCGGGTCCATCGGTATATAGGCTGCTCCGCATTTCATCACCGCGAGGACGGCTATTAAGAAATCGCTTGTCCGCGGCAGCAACAGCACGATGCGGTCACCTTTTGCGACGCCTTTTTCCATGAGGCATTGTGCCATGCTGTTGGCAGCATCGTCATATTGCCGGTAGGTGAGTGTGGCATCGTCGGCAATGACGGCTGTTGCGTCGGGGGTCAAGGTTGCCCAGCGGCTGATACCTTCGTGGAAAGTCTGCACGCTGACGTCCATGTCCGCCACGTGTGAGAAACGTTCCGCCTCTTGCGCTTGGTTCTCGGTCATAATGGACACGTGCAGAAGCGGTTGCGAGGCGTCTTGTATGAAGCGGTTGGCTACTGCCATGATACTGTCTGCCAAGCGGTTCATGTGTTCCGCGGAATAGACGGCATCGTCGTATTGGAGCACGAGGGAAGGAGCACCCTGATACATTTCCACGTAGATACCCAACTTGAATTTCGGGGTGTCCAAACCGAATGACTGAATCGTGACGGGCTGACCGTCAACCGTGTTATTGGCGATGATTCCCAACTGATAAGCGTAGGTGATGTCTGCCGTATATCCGTAATCGGCGGCGATCCGTGAGAAGGGGTAGTTCTCGTGCTGAATCGTAGCGTGAAAATCGCGTGCAGTAGCGGTCAGGAACTCGGCTACGGTCTGCTCACGAAGGTGCGCTACGACGGGTAGGGTATTGACGAACATGCCTATTGTATCGGCTACCGCGGGGTCTTGTCGTCCGTTGCTGACGGTGGTGATATATACGTCTTTGGTGTTGACGTAACGCGCTAAGGTATAAGCGATTACGGAAAACCAGAATGTTGCGTCGGTAACGCCTTCTGCCGGTTGGTTTGTTGTCCGTTGGCAGCCGTTTATGGGTCGTGCAATCTCGCATATATGTCCGGTTTTGCCGGCAGGCAGGTCGGCAGCGGGTACGGAAGTCTCTTCCATTTCGGCGAGTTGTCCTGCAAAGAACTGGCGGTGCTGTTCCATTTCGCCTTGTTCGTCTTGCGCACGCTGTTCTTGGGCAAACCGCACATACGGGCAATTTTCGCCGGTCGGTTTTGTCCCGTGTAGTACATCGATTAGTTCGTGCATGATTACGTCGAACGAAGCGCCGTCAGCCACGAGGTGGTGGGCGTCCAATAGCACGTGTATAGTGTCTTCTGACTTCACTACGGCGCAGCGGTGCAGCACGTCCTTGTGCAAGTCGAAGGGTTGCACAAACGTTGCCTTGACGCTCTCAAGCGGTTGGTCTAAGATGAGTTGCACGGCGGGTGTGGGTTGTTCCGGGCACGATTGTATGATGTCGCCTTCCTCGTTTTCCTCGAAACGGGCAAAGAGCATCGGGTGGAGAGCCAGTACTTGCCTTATTGCCTCACGGACGTGCTCTGGGGCTAATGTGGCAGGCAGACAAATATCCATCGGTATATTGTAGATGGTGGTACGCGGGTTCTTCAGGCAATCGGCAAACACGCCTTCCTGCGCAAATGACAGCGGTCCTCTCATCTGACCCTTGCCCGCTGACTTCTGACCGCTGCCTGCTGACTTCTGTCCGCTGCCTGCTGACTTCTGACCGCTGATGACTTCCTCTAAAATCGCATTTTCTATAGTCAGCAGGGTTGTGCCGTCCAATATCTGTTTGCCGGACATCTTCACGCCAAACTGCTTATATAGCATTACGGAAAGGCGCATGGCTAAAATGGAATTGATGCCGCAGTATATCAGCGGGTCGTTCAGGGTAGGGGTTTGTTGAGTCAGTCCGTTCACCATCGCGCACAACTGCTTTTCCAGCACGTTCAGTTCGCTCTCTGACTTTTGACTTTCGACTTTAGCGCCAGCGGACTTTTGACTTTCTGCTTTCGGCTTCGGCAACCGTTTCTTGTCCACTTTCTGGTTGATGTTCAGCGGAATAGTGTCTATCTGCATGGTGATGGCGGGCACCATATAGGCAGGTTTTTGTGCGGCGATAAAGGCGTTCAGTTGTCCGATGTCTATGGTTGTGTCTGCCACGATGTAGGCGGCGATATACTTGCCTCCGCTTTCTTGGTCGAAGGCTTGCACCGTGCAATCTTTGATGCCGTCGAAGGCGCGTATGACGGCTTCCACCTCTTTCAACTCGATACGGAAACCGCGAATCTTCACTTGTCCGTCTTGTCTGCCCACAAACTCGATGTCGCCGTTCTGACGGTAACGCACAATATCGCCTGTGCGGTATGCCCGTTCGCCTGCAAAATGGATAAATGCCTGTTCGGTCTTTTCGGGTTGGTTAAGATAGCCGCTGCCGACTTGCTCTCCGCACATTATCAGTTCGCCTGCTGCGCCCCACGGAAGCACTTTCCCGAAACGGTTTACCACGTAGGCGTGGAACGTATCTAATGGCTTGCCGATAGGGATATTCCGTTCATTGTGGCTGACGGGATAGATGGTCGAAAATATCGTACATTCCGTAGGTCCGTAGGCGTTATGTAACGTGTAGGATGTCGGGGGTTCAAGTGAGGCTAATTTCTCCCCGCCAACGGTCAGGTGCTGCAATGTCGGGTGGGTCGGGTAAGCCACGGCAAACTGATAACCTACTTGCGTGGTCATGAAACTATGGCTGACGCCTTTATCGGCTAAATAGTGATTCAGTGCCTCCAAGTCGATACGCAGGTCTTCGGGAACAATCACCACGGCAGCCCCTGTTGTCAGGGCGGGATAAAGGTCCATCATATCGGCGTCAAAGCCGAATGAGGCGTAGGCTGCCACACGGTGTTCCGGGCGTAATCGGTAATATCGGCGATACCAGTCGCAGAAGGTCACTAAGTTATGGTGACTCAGTTGAACGCCTTTGGGTGTTCCCGTTGACCCTGATGTATATAGCAGTATGAACGGCATTTCCCCCGTCCCCTGTCCTTGTTCCTTGTTCCTTGCTCCTTGTTCCTTGCTCCTTGCTCCTTGTTCCTTGTTCCTTGCTCCTTGTTCCTTGCTCGAATCACAAATCCCAAATCCCAAATCACAAATTTCCCCCTCCTCTTCTTCGTAGTCTGTTAGTAATTGGCGCAGCGACGGCTCGCATAGCAGTACTTCGGCTCCGCTGTCTTTCACCATGAAGTTCAGTCGTTCCGCGGGGTAACCCGGGTCTAAGGGCTGGTATGCGCAGCCTGCTTTCAGGGCTCCTAACGCGCAGACTACCATCTGTTCGCTTCTGCCCACTAAGATGGCGGCTACCGACGGCTTCCGGCAACGACGCAGTATCTCCGCTGCCATCTTGTCCGACAGTTCGTCCAATTCCCGATAACTCAGTTCTTTGTCGCGATATATTACTGCCGCGTTGTCGGGATAAGCCTGTGCCGTTTGGCGGAAGAGGTGAACGATAGTCTCTTGTTTATCTGTCCGGTGGACGGACGGCAATTCGGGGCGTTCTTTCACCAACTCGATTTGCTCTAACGGCTGCCCCTCCAATATGCCATGCAGCACCTGTTCGTAGGTTGTGCAGAACTGGCGTATAAACGCTTCCGTGTATGTCTTGCGGTTATATTCTATTTTTATCTGGTATCCGTGTTCTTCCTTTATCAGGTTCACTATCAACTCCAGCCCGGGGCGATGGTGTCTGACGAACTCGTCACGTTGCTCTTTGCCGTCCAGAACGAGGTGGTATATATGCAGGTTGGCGTGGTAGGCAAAGCATACTTGCGGGTGAATGTCAAGGTCGCTGCATACCTCTGCAAACGAGTAGAGGCTGTGCGCACGTGCGTCGTGGAGTTGTTGTTTCAGACGTTGCAACAGGTATATGCTGTCGCCTGCCGCAAAGCGCATATATACGGGCAAGGTCTTTACGAACATGCCCATTGCTTCCGTGTGGGTTTTGTCTGTGCGTCCGTGCCAGATGGTGGCAAACAGTGCTTCTGTCGAGGCGTTGTAGGAGGCTAAGGTATAGCCCAACGCTGCCGTGAAGGGGATACTTATTCCTACTGCGGCGCGTGTGCAGCATATTTCCACAGTCTGCTCATCTACTTCGATAGGCAGAAAATCCGTCACCCACTCGTCTGTTTCCGTGTCTGATGTCTCTTTGTCGCCTTTCAGTCCAGCCTCGTTGCCGGAGTCTGCCGCCCCGCCAAATTCTTTCGCGTACCAGTTCTTGTCGGCTTGTAGAATGTCAGTCGTGCTGCGCAGGTTCTCTTCTTTCTCCGCCACCTCAAAACCATAGTATTCCGCCTCTCTTGCCTCTCTTGCCTCTCCTCTCTCTCTTAATTCATAATTCTTAATTCTTAATTCATCATACCTTTCGCTTACTTCTTGGTGGAATGTTGTGCACGACATGCCGTCGCACAGGATATGGTGAAAATCCATGTAGAGCATGCGTTGACCGTTGCCGAATGTATAGATTACGAAGCGGTAGAGGTTATCGTGGAGGAGGTTGAAGCGTGAGCCTATTTGTTGCAGGGCTTCTTCTCGGTTGCGTACTGTCTTTTCTTGGATGATGACGGGGTCGTTGTTATGGGCGACGAGGTAGAGTTGTCCGTCCTCCTCTTGTTCCAAGCGGGCTTTCAGGTAGGGGTGATGGTTGAGGGTGTCTGACAGTGCTTGTTTGAGGCGGTTTGTTTCTATGTCGGCATCTAAGTAATACACGAGGGCGATATTATAGTCTGCGCCTTGTGCAGCGTTATTTTCTGCAAGGTAGATGCCTAATTGGGGTTGTGTAAGTGGATAACGTTTCATATTGCCT
>JAKSNN010000053.1 GCA_024399755.1 Paludibacteraceae bacterium
CGCGGAAGAAATTGAGTAGCAATCGTTTGGCAGATTGGCGCATGCGTCTGTCCATGGAGTCTTTGCCCACTTCGTTTACGCCCATTTGGTAGGCTTCCAATACGGGTTCTTTATCGTAGTTGCCCCCAAACTGGTCAACGCCTGCCATAAGGGCTTTATAATGCCGTTCGCCAAGGCTCAAATGTTCTACTCCCCAAGGTTTGCCGTAATGGATACCTGTATGATGTTCATCGTCCGTAACCATCCAGTCGGTACAAACGACGCCCTCAAAACCTGCTTGCTCGCGAAGTTGATGCGTGATAATCTCTCGGTTGTAGGAGTTGCCTACCAACTCGTCGCCTTGTCCTACGCTAACCGTATAGTATGGCATCACGGCGGCCACACATTTGCTTTCGCCGTGCAGGCGGAAGGCTCCTTCCACAAAGGGTTTCTTATGCAATTCAAAGTTACCGCCGGGGTAAACGGCATATTTGCCAAAACCATAGTGGGCATCTCTGCCTGCTTCTCCGCAACCGCCACCGGGCCAGTGCTTCACCATGGCATTGACGTAGGTACTTTTATCTTTGTCGCTCTTTTGGAAGCCATCGCAGTAGGCGCGTGCCATATCGGTTGCCAAGTCAGGGTCTTCGCCAAACGTTCCGCTATAGCGCTGCCAACGCGGTTCTGTTCCTAAATCTACTTGGGGAGAGAGGGCGGTAGTGAAGCCCAATGCACGATATTCCGTTGAGGCAATCTCGCCAAAACGCTCTACCAATTCGGGCGAGAAGGTGGCTGCCAGTCCTAATGTGCCCGGCCATTGCGATATTTTGCCTCCGCCTCCTGCATTATATTCACCGTCTGCACGCGAGGAGTGACGCGGGTCAGAGGAGTTGTTGGCAGGGATACCATGTCCTAATCCCTCCACGTATGCTTGTACACGATTGCTCCATTTGGCGGCTACTTCAGGACTCTCGATAATAGTCACTAACATGTGGCGCAAGTGGTCGTCCTTCAGAAACTGCTTCTGATGGTCGGTCAGTTCCCACGGGTCGGCACCGCTTTCCCGGTAAGGTTTGCCTCCATACGTGGATATATCGTATGAGGTAGCGGGAACGGCTTGGTGGTCGCTATAGAGCATCAGACCTGCTATCTCCTCAATACTCAATCGTTGTGCTAAGTCTTCTGCACGTTTCTCGTTGCTTTTGCGCCAGTCTTCATAGACGCTGATTTTGCCGTCCCGGTCAAGGTCTTTGTAGGCTTTGCCGTGCTTTTGAATGATTTGTACTCCCGATTCCGGGCTATAACCCAAGGTAGGTCCATACGGCTGAATCACTAAGCGGTAGTTGTCTTTGTCGATGGTCTGAATGTCTTTGCAGGCAATACAGGCGCAGGCAATCATACTGATAAGAAGGACTTTTTTCATTAGAACTCGGAGGTAAAGTGGAAATGGATATGTTTATAGTCGTTTTGCGCCATATTCAGCACGTAGCCGCTATCCGCCATAAAGACATCGCGTCCGTCTTTGTCGGTAGCCATATATTGCGCTTTGCGTTTCTTGAAGGTCTCTATCTCGTCCAAAGCCTCTTTGCTATCGGGGGCGTCGGGGGCAATCCAGCAGGCTTTGTACATTTGTAAGGGTTCCCAACGGCATTTGGCTTGATATTCGTGCTCAAGGCGGTACTGAATAACCTCAAACTGCAGTTGCCCTACCGTACCGATAATCTTTCTGCCGTTCATCTGGTTGATAAAGAGTTGCGCTACGCCTTCGTCCATGAGTTGGTGTACGCCTTTATCCAGTTGCTTTTGCTTCATCGGGTCGGCGTTCTCGATATATTTGAACATCTCCGGCGAGAAACTCGGCAAGCCTTTGAAATGCAGGTTTTCGCCTGCGGTCAGTGTATCGCCAATCTTGAAGTTACCTGTATCGGGCAGACCTACTATATCGCCAGCAAAGGCTTCATCTACAGTCTCTTTCTTCTGCGCCATGAAGCATGTAGGTGCAGAGAAACGCATTTGCTTGTCCTCGCGCACGTGCTTGTAATAGACGTTTCGCTCGAATCTGCCGGAGCAAATCTTGAAGAAGGCGATGCAACTGCGGTGGTTAGGGTCCATATTCGCATGAATCTTGAAGCAGAAGCCTGTAAAGTGCTCTTCCATCGGGTTGACGCTTCGTTCTACAGCCTCGATGGGTCGTGGCGACGGAGCGATATGCACGAAGCATTCCAACAACTCCTTTACGCCGAAGGTATTGAGTGCGGAACCGAAGAAGACAGGTGCCAAATCGCCTGCGAGATAATCGTCTTTGGAGAAGGGGTTATATACGCCCTCAATCATTTCAAGGTCTTCCCGCAGTTTCGTAGCGTCTTGTTCGCCCACAAGGCGTGTAATCTCAGGGTCGTTCACGTCCTCAAACTTCAGTGATTCGCTTACGTGAGTCTTGTCCGGTGTATAGAGGTCGAGGGTAGATTGGAAGATGTTATAAACGCCTTTGAAACGTTGTCCCATATTGATAGGCCAACTGAGTGGGCGCACATGGATACCTAATTCTTTCTCTACCTCGTCCAGCAGGTCAAAGGGGTCTTTACCTTCGCGGTCCATCTTGTTGATAAACACCATGACGGGTGTCTTGCGCATACGGCATACTTGCATGAGGCGGCGTGTCTGGGTCTCCACACCTTTGGCGGAGTCTATCACGATGATGACGGAATCGACAGCCGTCAGTGTACGGAACGTGTCTTCTGCAAAGTCTTGGTGACCCGGGGTATCAAGGATATTGATGTGGTAGGTCTGGTGTTTGTCGTTGTGATAGGTTGGGGTATAGTCGAAACCCATGACGGACGTGGCGACGCTGATACCACGTTGTTTCTCGATTTCCATCCAGTCGCTGGTAGCGGTTTTGCGTATTTTATTAGATTTGACGGCGCCTGCCACATGAATAGCGCCTCCGTAGAGGAGCAGTTTCTCGGTTAGGGTAGTCTTACCCGCATCAGGGTGACTGATGATAGCAAACGTGCGTCGGCGTAATATTTCGCTTTGATAGTCCATAGAAAAATTGCGGTTTACAAATAATGCACAAAGGTACTACAAATTTTCCGAATGTGCAAGGAGAAAGGAAAAAAAGCGCCCGAAAGCGCTTTTTTTGATTTGTTATTGGTTATTGGTGATTTGTTATTTGTGATTTGTCTCTCGCAGAACCCGCAGAAAACGCAGATTTATTATTATTTTTGTTTTCTTAGTCGGCAGAAACAAGTTTATGCCCACTAATCAACCTAAAATATATAAGGCTCCAAGCATTCGCCTTACACGTTGCTAAGCAACACTAATAATAAATGATAGCGCGGAAGGCGAAAGAGAATTATGAGATAATCGTGCCCTTGTGGCTAAGAATTTTGAATTAAGAATTGTTACAAAACCACTCTTAACTCTTCATTCTTAACTCTTAATTGATTAAAGATCCTTGAGCGTTGTAGGTTTTGCCATCACGAATGAGGATAACCTGACCCTTCTCAATGCGCTTATTGGCATTAGCCTTCATTTCAAGGTTGTCAATAGCCATACCACTTTGAGTAAGATTGAGAGTAAACTCTATATCACCATAGCAAAGGATCGTGCCCGTCACAGTATATACGCCATCGTCTTCTGCCACAGTTAAGTCAGCCGAGTAGAGTTTGTATTTCTGGCGTTTGTCCGCAATCATACAATAAGCCGTTCTGAAGTTCTGCATAGTATATTGCCCGGGGATTTCAAAGGCATAAAACAGATATAGGCTTACCTCATACTCCGAATTGTTTGCCCAAATGGTAAACTCAGGCAACCCAGAACCTGTAATATCTTCGAGGTCTAAGTTTGTAGAGTTGATTGTCACTTTCGTTTTAGCCGTGGGTTCTATAAAGGTGAAGGTTACGTTGTAGCATTTAGCGTCCGAACAATAGAACTTAGCCTCTGCCTTATAACCGCCTTCTATGGCAGTAACAACAGCCGTTACTTTTACGACCTGTAATTGCTCGCTTGTGCCATCTCCATTGAAGTGAAGAACATAACAAAAACTTTTATCGCATGTGTTCTCGTCAAATGTCCCTGCAATAGCATTTGTCGTGAAATAATCAAGTACAAAATAGTACGCATTATCGCTCGACATTCCCTCAAATTCCATAGCATTAAGAGTCGCACGGTAATCAATCATTTCCGCTTTAGGAACAGTCAGGTTAACGTCTTCGAATGTTGCCAGTTCGTCGTAAACAAGATGTAGATTGACCGAACCGGATACTCCTTCTACACGAATATGGTGCAAATCCTTTTTATCTTTGGTAACGGTCAATTCTACCGCATCAAAAGCATAACCAGTAGCATCATCGTCTAAAGGGAAAATACCCGTATATTCATCATCCATATCTGCCAACGTATATGTCTTTCCATATACAAAGTCCTCTGCTTTAGTTACTTTGATATAGAAATCGTAGTAATACTGTCCCTCTAAAGACACATAGACCAATCCATCGGTCTCTGCATACTGAAAATCTACTCTCCCGATATAGCAGGTATCGCGCAAATCTTCCTGTGCCATCGGGCTGAACATTTTGCCTTGTACATGTTTCATAGTCAGATTGCTCGAATGGTTGTTTTTCCTTTGCACCATCTGTTGCCAATCCGATGTAGCATAAGCGCCCACTACCATCAAGAGCGCCATCAAAAAAGTAGTCATTTTCTTCATACTCAAATAGTTTTTTGGGGTTAATTTTATCAAATGCATTTGCAAAGGTACTACAAATTTTCCGAATGTGCAAGCGGAAAGGGAAAAAAGCGCCCGAAAGCGCTTTTTTTGATTTTTGATTTGTTATTTGTGATTGGTGATTTGTCTCTCGCAGAACCCGCAGAAAACGCAGATTTATTATTATTTTTGTTTTCTTAGTTGGCTGTAAACAAGTTTATGCCCCCTAATCAAACTAAAAATATATAAGGCTCCAAGCATTCGCCTTATGCGAGGGTACGGTGAGGGTTCTGTCTGGGTTCTATGCGGTACGGTAGTGCTACGGGGAAGGGTACGTTAACGGAGTTTGGCTCCGAACTTCTCTTCGAACGTATGCTGCAGGCGCTGCATAATCATCTCAATCTGCTTGTCCTTCAATGTATTCTCGGGGTCTTGCAGAATGAAACTGAGCGCATAACTCTTCTTTCCTTCCTCCAGATTCTTTCCCTCATAGACATCAAAGAGCGCCACGTTACGTAACAGTTTGCGTTCCGTATCAAAAGCGGCATGCGCAAGGTCGGCAAATTGTACCCCCTTATCCACCAACAAAGCGAAATCACGCTTTACCTCCGGGAACTTGGGCAGGTCGCCGATAACAGGTTTATATTGCTTGTTCTGCTTGAGCAAAGCCTGCCAATAGAGGTCGGCATAATAAACAGGCGTATCAATATCAAACTGCTTGCACAATGCCTTATCCACGATAGCCATATAACCGAGAATAATGCCGTTCTGCGCCTTAATGACCAGCCCGTCGGAGAAACACTCTGCAATACCGCAACAAGCCTCCTGATTAGGCTGAATAGCAGGCTCAAGAACGCACTTGTCAATATTCACTCCCAGACGGCGAAGCACGGCATTCACGTAGGCATGCAGTTGGTAGAACGACGATTTCTCGTCCTTGCGGACCCAAGTCTGTTTGGACTTGTTTCCCGTCAGCCACAAGGCTAAATGCATCTCGCCGGAATACTGCTGTAAATTTGTAAATTTGTAAGTTTGTAAATTTGTAAATTGTTCATCGTGAACCGTGCATTGTGCATCGTTCATCTTATTGAAGTGGTAGCAATTACCGAACTCGTAGAACTTGAGGTCGGCGTTTTTGCGGTTGATATTGCGTTGCAGGCTTTCCAGACCACCGAAGAGCAAGGTCTGACGCATTACGCCAAGGTCTTGCGATAGTGGATTGAGAATCTTAACACAGCAATCCGCCCAAGCGCCCTTGTAATAAGCGGTCTTCGTGAGCGAGTTGTTCATAATCTCGCAGAATCCCTGTGCAGAGAGTTGCTCGGAGATACGTGTCTGTAGGGCTACAGGATTGGGCTTGGGGTTGTAACTGATGTTGGAATTGAGTTTATCGGGGAACTCCACGTTGTTGTAGCCATAGATACGCAAGATGTCCTCCACCACGTCGCAAGGGCGTTGCACGTCCGTCCGATAGGTAGGCACAATGACTTTCCAACCGCCATCTATCGGGGCATGCTGCATCTCTAAAGCGGTCAAGATAGTCTCAATCATCTCATGCCCAATCGCTTTACCGATAAGGCTGTTCACGTAATCCTCTTTCAACTCGACTTCGCAACCTTGGAAAGGCATGCCGGACTTGGCATAAGGGGCGTTATTGACCTTATCCACCACGTTCATGGCAATCTCGCCACCGGCAACCTCCTGAATCAAGAGGGCACAACGCTGCAGCACATAGAGCGTGTTATTGGGGTCGCAACCGCGTTCGTAACGGAACGAAGCATCCGTAGAGAGCTGGTGACGGCGAGCCGTTTTGCGAATGCTCACAGGGTCGAAATAAGCACTCTCAAGGAAGACGTTCTTGGTATCAGCCGTAACACCGGAGAACTGCCCTCCGAATACGCCTGCAATGCACATAGGTTCTTTCCCGTTCCAAATCATCAGGTCGGCAGCGGACATAGTGTGCTCTACGCCATCTAACGTAATGAACTTCAGCCCTTCTTGAGCGTTCTTGACAACGATTTTCTTACCGGCAATCTTGTCGGCATCGAAGGCGTGCAAGGCTTGCCCCATCTCGTGCAGAACGAAGTTGGTAGCATCTACGATATTATTGATTGGACGCAAGCCGATGGTTGTGAGGGCTTTCTTCAGCCAGTCAGGCGACTCCTTGACACAGACGTTAGCAATGCTGACACCCGTATATCGTGGGCATGCTGCTGCGTTTTCTACCTCTATCTCAATAGGCATAGTGGTATTATCCACGTGGAAAGCCTCTACATTAGGTTTCTCTAAAGCGATGTGTTGCCCATGTGCCTGATAATACGCATAAAGGTCTCTGGCTACACCATAATGGCTGATAGCATCGGAACGATTAGGCGTAATATCTACCTCAATCAGTGTATCGTCCTCAATATGGTAATACTCCTTGGCCGGCATACCGACAGGCGTGTCGTCAGGCAACACAATAATACCGTCGTGGTTGGTGCCCACACCAATCTCATCTTCGGCACAGAGCATCCCCAGACTTTCCTCCCCACGAATCTTGCCACGCTTGATAACTAAACTCTCGTCGCCATCGTAAAGCCTCGTGCCAACAGTAGCCACTACGACTTTCTGCCCTGCAGCCACGTTAGGGGCACCACACACAATCTGCACAGGTCCCTCCCCGTAGTCGGTAGTAGTGATATGCAAGTGGTCGCTATTAGGGTGGGGAACGCAGGTCAGTACCAGACCAACCTTCAGCCCTTCCAGACCGCCTTTGATGGTCTGAACCTGCTCAACAGTACCTACTTCCAATCCAATGGAAGTCAAGATTTTTGCTACGGTTGCCGCATCATCTTCCAGATGAATGTAGCGCTTTAGCCAATTATAAGAGATATTCATATCGTTGTAAAAAAAATGTTCAAAATTCGCTGCAAAGGTAGTGATTTTTTTTCAAATATGCAACAAATGCCGACTATTTCCTGCCGAATAAAGCAAAAGTTAGCAAAAAGAAGCGTCAGAGTTGTACCTTAACGCTCTCCTTATGAATGACGTCGAATATCTGTTGCACCAAATCTTCACTCAAGCGGTTGTCGCGCGCCCACTGTTTACGTTTCTGCAAGATAGCATCGTAACGCGATACCTGCAAGACAGGCATCTGCAGGGAACGTTTATAGTCGCCAATCTGCTGCGCAATGTGCATGCGGCGGGCTATGAGATTCCATAGTTCGTCATCAATCTCGTCAATCTGCTGCCGAAGCGCAAGTAAAGTGCTGTCAGGCGAAGAGGCGTGCCGCAAAACGAGATGACTGATGATGGCTTGCAGAGCGACAGGCGTAATCTGCTGCTTGGCATCAGATAAGGCTTCCATAGGCGAACAATGGCTCTCAATCATCAGTCCATCGTAGTCAAGATCCATGGCTTGTTGAGATAGCGAGGCAATCAAGCCGGCATCGCCACTCATGTGGCTTGGGTCAAGCAGCAAAGGGATATGCGGCATACGGCGTTTCACCTCAAAAGCCATAGCCCAACACGGACGGTGGTTGCACCCACGATGCACAGCCATCACTTCTACACTCGCCTGCAGCAGCCTCTCGATATTGCCTATCCACAGGGCAGCGTCCTCGTTGACAGGGTTCTTGATAAGCACGGCTTTGGGCTTGATAGCGCTTTGCGCAAGTGCGTCTGCCAGCAACTGTACCTGAATAGGATTAGCGGCAGTACGTGCTCCTATCCAAAGGTAATCTACACCCGCTTCCAAGGCAAGGCGGATATGTTCGGGCGTAGCCACTTCGGTAGCGGTAAGCATACCCGTCTGCTCCTTCACATGCTGAAGCCACCCAAGTCCTTCCGCACCAATGCCTTGGAAAGAATCGGGCGAAGTACGGGGCTTCCAAATACCTGCACGGAAAATAGGGCAAAACGAAGCAAGTGCCTGAGCGGTTTCAAGCACTTGTTGTTCGGTTTCAGCGGCACACGGACCGGCAATCAATATCTTATTTGCTAAGGGCATCCATGTTGGCTTTGATGGCAGCGATACGCTGCTCTGCGTCATGCTGCTTCTTATGCTCCATAGCCACAACTTCGGGCTTGGCATTCTGTACGAAACGCTCGTTGCCGAGTTTAGCCATTACTCCGCGTAAGAATCCCTCCTGGTGCTGCAATTCGGCTTGCAGTTTCTGAAGTTCTTCTTCCACATTGATGAACTTATCCAAAGGTACGGCATATTCGGTAGTGCCGATAATAAACGTGGCAGAACCTGCGGGTTTGTTGCCGCCTAACTGAATAGAGCAGTTGGCAAGTTTCTCCACCACCTCATGCAACGCAGCAGGTGCGATAAGCGTCAGCACCTCTTTCGGAGCGATGTTCTTTGAAGCGCGGATATTACGTACACCGGCAATGACTTGCTTATATTCCTCCATCTGCTGAATCAGTTTTTCGTCAGCCTTTCCGAAGTCGCCTAACGTTGCCACCATAATGGATTCGCCCGCCTTGCGCCCTGTAAGGTTCTGCCACAATTCCTCCGTAATGAACGGCATAAACGGATGCAGGAGTTTGAGCATCTGCTCGAAGAAATGGAGCGTGAGGTTATACGTGGTAGCATCAATAGGCTGACCATACGCAGGCTTAATCATCTCCAGATACCACGAGGAGAACTCGTCCCAGAAGAGTTTGTAGATAGCCATCAAAGCCTCGCTGAGACGATATTTGCTAAAGAGGTCTGCCACCTCGTCAGCCGTCCGGGCAAGCATAGACGCAAACCAACCGGTAGCGAGTTGCTGCGTAGCCGATTGCGGCATATCCTTGACTTCCCAACCTTTGACAAGGCGGAAGCAGTTCCAAATCTTATTATTGAAGTTGCGCCCTTGCTCGCAGAGACTATCATCGAATAAGATGTCGTTGCCCGCAGGTGCAGAGAGCATCATGCCCATTCGCACACCGTCCGCACCATAGCGCTCGATAAGGTCCAACGGGTCAGGGCTATTACCCAACGATTTGGACATCTTACGCCCTAACTTATCCCGCACGATACCAGTGAAATAGACGTGGCGGAACGGCATAGCCTGCTTATACTCGTAGCCAGCCATAATCATACGCGCTACCCAGAAGAAGATGATATCAGGTCCTGTAACGAGGTCGGCAGTAGGGTAGTAATATGTCATTTCCTTGTTATCAGGGTGCTCAATGCCGTCGAATAGGCTGATAGGCCATAACCACGAGGAGAACCATGTGTCCAGAGCACCTTCGTCCTGCACATAATTGCCTTCGGGCTTGGTTTCGCTAACGATAATCTTGTCGTTAGGATAGTTCTCAAGTCCCGTCTGCGCAAGCAAGTCGGCATCGTAGTAAGCAGGGATACGATGTCCCCACCAAAGTTGACGCGAGATACACCAGTCCTTGATATTCTCCAGCCAATTGCGATAGGTGTTCTTGTACTTGGTAGGGTAGAACTGAATATCATCGTTCATAACAGGCGGTAAAGCAATGTCAGCAAAGTGCTGCATGCGAATAAACCACTGCAACGAGAGACGTGGCTCAATAGGCACGTTCGTGCGCTCGCTATAACCTACTTTGTTGTCGTAATCTTCTATATGGTCCATTAGTCCTGCCTCCTGCAAATCAACGGCAATCTGCTTACGGCAATCGAAGCGGTCCAAGCCATGGTATTTATGCACATTCGCAAAGAGGTCAGGCTCGATGGTAGATAGATTGACATGTGCATCAGCCGTGAAGATATCATAGGTAGTGAGGTTATATTTCTGACCTAAAGCGTAGTCGTTGACATCGTGGGCAGGCGTTACCTTGAGGCAACCTGTACCGAAACCAATCTCTACGTAGCGGTCCTCAATAATAGGAATTTCCCTGCCAACCAAAGGAACACGCACATGCTTGCCCTTCAGCCATTGGTTCTTCTCCTCCTTCGGATTAATGCAAACAGCGATATCACCAAAGATAGTCTCGGGGCGAGTAGTTGCCACAACGCAATACTTGCCAGGCTCCTCAACCACTTCGTATTTGAGATAATAGAGGTGGGAATGCTCGTCATGGTAGATAACTTCCTCGTCAGAAAGGGCAGTTTGACGTTCAGGATCCCAATTGACCATACGCAATCCGCGATAGATAAGCCCTTTCTTGTACAGGTCGCAGAAGACGTGGATAACGGCTTTGCTGCGGGTTTCGTCCATCGTGAAAGAGGTGCGGTCCCAATCGCAGGAGCACCCGAGTTTGCGTAATTGCTTGAGGATAATGCCTCCGTGCTCGTCCGTCCAATCCCAAGCGTGCTTGAGAAACTGTTCGCGGGTGAGGTCGGATTTATTGATGCCTTGCTCTTTCAAGCGTTTGATTACTTTGGCTTCCGTAGCGATGCTAGCATGGTCGGTACCCGGTACCCAACAAGCGTTCTTCCCCTCTAAGCGGGCACGACGCACTAAGATATCCTGAATGGTTTCGTTAAGCACGTGACCCATGTGGAGCACTCCCGTTACATTGGGAGGCGGAATGACAACAGTAAAGGGTTGGCGACCATCCGGCTCGGAATGAAAGAGCCGATTATCAAGCCAGTACTGATACCAGCGAGATTCAATGTCTGTAGGATTATATTTAGATTCCATTATATATATAAGGTGTAATAAAACTTTTACTTGAGGAACAACTTATGCGATATTACACTGCCCTCGTCACCGTAGAACACTACGATATATGTGCCGGCAGGGTAGTTAGGCTCGACGGACAAAGTAGAATTGCCATACTCGTCACCGAATTTGCCCGTTTGCAAGCGTTTGCCGTTGGAGTAATACATGATATATTGTCCAGAGATATTAGCATCAATATTGACAATGCGATTGTCCCCGCTAATGATAGTCGGCGATAACGTGATTTGTGGTGCATTAGGCTTGGTAGGTCTTACCTCGTCTTGGTATTGAGGCACAACAGCACAAGTGCGAAGCGTCTTACCATCGCTCGTGCGGGTAAGTTCTGCCCAATATTCCGTGCCAAAGTCTAAGGTCTCTTGACCAAAATCTTTTGCATAGATTTGCGAGTTATGTGCGCCCGTTCCTTCAATAGGCATGCCGTTGTGGAACCAACGTATATCCGAGAAAGTATAACCGCCATTGTAGTTCTCGTTGTAGAGCGCCAAAACATCGTTCCAACGTTGCAGGATTATCCATGACGGATAAAGCAACGTGAAATGGAAAGGAATATTTGTGATTTCATCGCACGGGTTAGCCACTTCAACAGAACCATAATACGTGTCGGGTCGAGCATATTCCTTGTCGGTAGCACCAGCAGGAATCGGGAAGGTAACAGTACGTTCGTTACCGTTCATCATCAGCCGAGGAATATCTTGGAAGCCCACAGTCTGTGCGCTTCTATCGAACACGAGATTAAAGTATTCAGCCTTGCCTTGTGTATTGCGGAATGTCAGCGTAATGAAGTCGTCGTCAGCACATAATGTGTCTTGCAACATCGTTACGTAACCTTGCAGGGTAGAGGCATTAACCGTAAGATGCAGTGTATAGCGTATGCTATCACACCCCTGCGGCGTGCGCAGAGTATCGCGGTAGGTGCCTGTTTCCGTCAAGTGATGCGTGCGCCAAGTTTGCCACGTGAAGGGCAAGAGGCTCGTGCAGGTTTGGTCGGTAACTTCTAAGTCTTGCGCCTTCTGTACGTTAAGCGTGAAGGTAATCACAGAGTCGCAACCGTGTACGGTAGGCAAATTGAGTTGATATACACCCGCTTTGTCGAGGTCGTAACCATTCCAGCGATATGGCAAGGCATTCTCGCAAATCGTTGCTTCTTCAATGACGTGCGGGAAACTTTGATGGAGCGTCAGTTGGAGTGTGACGATGCTATCATCGCCATATACGTCAGGCAAGGTCACCGATTTGCCGTTGTCAGCCATGCTTTGAATATTGATGCCGTTCCATACGAAGGGCAGTTCGTTCTCGCAAAGCGTGATATACTCGGTATAATAATTGACATGAATCACGTGCAAATCCAACGTTACGGTAGAGTCACAACCATTGATTGTCGTGAGTGTCACTTGTTTACCATTATCCGCCTCGCTTATGATTTGCTCACCATTCCATGCAAACGGGAACTCTTTGGAACGTTTGGTGATAGGATCACTAACTTGATATGACGGATTGATAGTCAGATGCAACGTAACGATAGAGTCGCACCCATGAATAGTGGACAAAGTGACTTGCTTGCCATTATCTGCCGCAGAAGTGATAGTTTCCCCGTTCCAAGTAAATGGCAGTTCGCTTGCGCACTTGGTGATATTCTCTGTTTCGTTGTAGGTTGGATTGACGGTCAATACCAGTGTAACGATAGAGTCGCAATCGTGTATAGTTTTTAATGTGACTTGCTTGCCATTGTCCGCAGGAGATGAAATTGTTTCTCCGTTCCAAGTAAACGGCAGTTCATTGCCACACTTGGTAATCGGGTCAGAGACATTGTAGGTAGGATACAGCGTTAGTGCCAACGTTACAATGCTATCGCAACCTGCACTTGAAGACAATGTGGCTTGCTTACCATTATCTGCGATTGTCTTAATCTCAATATCGTTCCATGTAAACGGCAACTCATTGTCACATTTTGTGACTTGGTCAGTTGTGCGTATTGTGTTTGTAATGGTAAGTGCCAACGTAACTACGGAGTCGCAATTGTGTATGTTTTTCAATGTTACTTGCTTGCCATTATCTGCAGCAGAGGCAATTGTTTCTCCATTCCACTCAAACGGCAATGCACTCTCACATTTCATAACGGGATCTGTTACCTCATAGGTAGGGTAAACTGTTAAGTCTAACGTAACAATAGAATCACAATCGTGAATGGTGGACAAAGTAACTTGCTTGCCATTATCTGCCGCGGAAGTGATGGTCT
>JAKSNN010000054.1 GCA_024399755.1 Paludibacteraceae bacterium
GCACAACCGCTACTTGACAAAGTGTCACCAAAAACCCCGCCCAACCCACGGGCGTCTATGTTAAAAGGAATGCACAATGGACGGTGCACGATGCACGATGCACAATGCACGATGTACGATGTACGGTGTACGATGTACAATGCACCGTGAGTAATGCACCGTGAACAATGCCTAATCAAGCGCGATTGGAAGATTGGCAATCGCGAATGAGAAGGGAAGAGAGCGTGAAGCCGAAAGTGCCAACAACAGGGGCAAGAGAACCTTGGTCGGCACTCAGTTCGGGCGAATAAACACAAAGAAACTTACGTTGCGGAAGCAAGCCCGACTTCTTCATCTTCGTGCGCAAAGCACGCGCCAACGGGCAACCTTCCACCTTCCAAAACTCCGCAACACGCACTTGCGCCGGATCCACCTTACGACCCGCACCCATCGAAGAAAAAAGAACAGGGTGAAGAGGGGCATTTGAGCCACAAGACTGTGCCTCTGCGGACAACGATGCGGAAGTGACATCGTGAATGAGACGAAGTTTGCAATCAAGCGTGTCGATAGCGTCAATCACATAATCGTACTGCGAAAAATCTATGGTCGCACGATGGTTGCCATAATCAAGCATTCCATCGCTATCGTATTTGGCTGGAATAGTCACAATATCCGCAGCAGGATTGATAGCCAACAGACGACGACACATCTCCTCTACCTTGAGTTGCCCCACATTAGCCGACGTAGCCACCACCTGACGGTTAAGATTAGACGGCGCAACCGTATCGAAATCCACAATAGTAAGGTGCTGCACACCCGTACGAACCAACGACTCTGCACACCAACCTCCTACTCCACCCACGCCAAAGAGAATGACACGGACAGTTTGCAAACGCGAGAAAGAAGTTTCGCCAAGGAGTTGGAGGGTGCGGGAGAACATGTTGTAAATGATGAATTGAATCGTCGCAAAGCGACTTAATGATGAAATGATGGATTGATTATTTGTTATTGGTGATTGGTGATTTGTTATTGGTGATTTGTTATTGGTGATTCAAAGAGGAGAGAATGGCGGTGGCGGCTTGGATACCATCGAGGGCAGAACTGGTGATACCGCCCGCATAACCTGCCCCTTCTCCACACGGATACAACAACGAATGACTGATACTCTGCATCGTGTCAGACCGGCGGATAATACGCACCGCACTACTACTGCGACTCTCCACTCCCAAGATAACCGCATCGTTGGTCAAGAAACCATGATACTTGCGGTCGAAATCACGGAAGCCCTGTTGCAGGCGTTTGCCTATCGACGCCGGCAACCACTCGTCCAAACGCGATGGAACAACCCCCGGCAGATATGAACAAGCAGGCAAATCACGTGAGGCTTTACCCTCCACAAAATCACGTAAGCGTTGGGCAGGAGCCTGAGCCTGACTCTGCTCACCTCCATGCTGCTTGGCAAGGCGCTCCACATATTCCTGAAAAGCCAAACCACGTAAGGCATTAGAGCCGTCTATACCTTGAAACTCAGCCACATCTTCAGGGCGAATCTCCACCACCATACCCGAATTGGCATAGGGCGAATTACGATGGCTGGCACTCATGCCATTGACCACACACCCATCGGCAGTACTGCCCGCAGGAACAATATGTCCGCCCGGGCACATGCAGAACGAATAGACTCCCCGTCCGTTTACCTGCGTAACCAAGGCGTAAGAGGCGTTCCCAAGAGGCGACAAAGTCGCGTTTAGTGCTTCGCCGTTTGTATGCTGCTGCGCAGCGTTAATATGCGCAGAAGCACGTTTTGTCGTAAGCGGGAGATGGTACATAAGGCTATTGATGAGGGACTGAGGGTGCTCGACACGTACACCCATGGCAAAGCCTTTGTCCTCCATCGCCACACCTGAACGAAGCAACATACGATACGTATCGTGGGCGGAATGACCTATCGCCAAGATAATCGGGATATGCCGTGCCTGAAGGTCACGGAAAAGTGACTCATCAAAAAGCGTACTGAAATGAATCTCACCCCCATACTCCTCTATACATTCGCGCATGCGCGTGATAATAGCGGGCAGACGGTCGCTTCCGATATGTGCGTGTGCCTCGTAAAGGACCGTATCGGCAGCACCAAAGTAATGAAAGAGTTCCATCACACGCTGCATATTACCACGTTTCTTGGAACGGGAAAAGAGTTTGCCGTCAGAGAACGTACCTGCCCCACCTTCTCCAAAGCAATAATTGGACTCTTCGTTTAGCCCCTGATTACGGCAAAGGAGCGCAATATCCCGTTTGCGTGCAGAAACGTCCTTTCCCCTCTCATAGATAACCGGACGTACACCATGCTCCAACAACGTGAGTGCAGCAAAGAGCCCTGCCGGTCCGGCACCAATAATAGCCACCTGCTTAGCCGATGGCGCACAATGCAGGAAATGAGGCGGTTCGTACAGCGGAACAGGTGCATCTTTGGGGATATAATGCCCTTCGTCATCGGTCAAAAGGGTAAGATGCACCTTCAACTCCCGCTGACGTGCATCTACCGAGCGTTTTTGAACACGATACTGCGCCTCCATTGACTTGGCTTGCGCAGGAGATAGTATGAGTTGAACGGAATCCAACGAGCGTTACTTCGCCATGATTTGAGCCTCCAGTTCCTCTGCGAGGTCAGGATTCTCCTTGAGCACATTCTTCACGGCATCACGCCCTTGGGCTAACTTGCTATCGTTGTAACTGAACCAAGAGCCGGATTTCTGAACGATACCCGCCTCTACAGCCATATCCACGATTTCGCCTTCGCGCGAGATACCCTCATTGAACATCAAATCGAACTCAGCCTTCTTGAAAGGAGGAGCCACCTTATTCTTCACAATCTTCACGCGCACCTGATTACCGATAACCTCGTCACCGTCCTTGATTTGACCAATCTTGCGAATGTCAAGACGGACGCTGGCGTAGAACTTCAGGGCATTACCACCCGTGGTGGTTTCAGGACTACCAAACATCACACCAATCTTATCACGCAACTGGTTGATGAAGATACAGGTGGTTTGGGTCTTGTTGATAGTAGCGGTCAGTTTGCGGAGAGCCTGACTCATCAGGCGGGCTTGAAGACCGACTTTATTATCGCCCATATCGCCTTCAATCTCGGCTTTCGGAGTGAGGGCTGCGACAGAGTCGATAACCACCAAATCCACCGCACTACTGCGAATAAGTTCGTCTGCAATGTCCAAAGCCTGCTCACCACAGTCGGGCTGTGCAATCAGAAGGTTATCGGTATCAACCCCCAATTTCTCCGCATAAAAACGGTCGAAAGCGTGCTCCGCATCAATGATAGCAGCAATACCGCCTTGACGTTGCACCTCTGCCATAGCATGAATGGCAAGCGTAGTCTTACCACTGGACTCAGGACCATAGATTTCAATCACACGTCCACGAGGATAACCGCCTACGCCTAAAGCGCGATTCAATCCCACCGAACCCGTCGGAATAACAGGAACGTCCTCTATCTTGTCCTCACCAAGACGCATGATAGCACCTTTACCAAAGTCCTTGTCGATTTTTTGCATTGCCAATTGCAGCGCTTTGAGTTTCTCTGCAGAAGGCATTTTCTTTTCTTCAGCCATAATTATAGTTGTTTTTTTAAAGTTTATACGTTTATGAGTTTATGGGTTCTTTGGCAGAGTACCGCTACATACCTATCAAATATCTGCGATGTTATGTTGATGTTATGTTGATGTTATGTTATCGGTAGTCAGTTTTGCCGGAGTAACAAACGGAAAGCATCTGCCACTTTGGAGACAGGAATGACCTGTATCTTGGCACTCTTTGGCAGCGAATCTTTTTGCTGTGCAGGAACGATAATGCGCGTAAAGCCTAACTTCTCAGCCTCGCGGATACGCTGTTCCAAACGATTGACAGGACGAATCTCGCCAGCCAGTCCCACCTCGCCACAAAGGCACGTTCCTGCATCAAGGGCAATGTCCATATTCGACGACAAGACCGCAGCCAGAATAGCCAAATCAATAGCAGGATCGTTGACACGCAGTCCGCCTGCGATATTGATAAACACGTCTTTTTGCAGCAGTTTGAAGCCTACCCGCTTCTCCAAAACCGCCAAGAGCATATTCAGCCGTCTGCCGTCAAAGCCCGTTGAAGAGCGTTGGGGCGTACCATAAGCGGCACTGCTAACCAACGCCTGCACCTCAATCAAGAAGGGTCGCACTCCCTCCACCGCAGCAGCGATAGAGATACCACTCAAGCCCTCACGCGCCGTAGAAAGCAGGAGTTCGGAAGGGTTGGTGACCTCACGCAAGCCGTCCTGTCGCATCTCGAAGATACCCAACTCGCTCGTAGAGCCGAAGCGGTTTTTCTGCGCACGCAAGATACGGTACATGTAGTGCTGATCGCCCTCAAACTGAAGGACGGTATCGACGATATGCTCAAGAACCTTCGGACCCGCCAAAGAGCCTTCCTTCGTAATGTGACCGACAATGATAAACGGCACGTTATTCTCTTTGGCATACTGCAAGATACGTGCCGCACACTCGCGCACCTGACTCTGGCTACCGATGGTAGAATCCGCAGCCTCCGTACCGATGGTCTGGATAGAGTCAATAACTACCAGTTCGGGTTTGATGTCCGTGACAGACTCAAGGATTCGCTCCAACGACGTCTCGCTCACGATATAGAGATTAGCCGGATTGCCTGCCAGACGTTCCGCACGCAACTTGAGTTGGCGGGCACTCTCCTCACCGCTGGCATAGAGGGTCTTGCGTTCACCCATCTGCATGAGCGCCTGCAAAGCGAGAGTAGATTTGCCTATACCCGGTTCGCCTCCCAACAGCACCAATGAGCCCGGTACCAGTCCGCCACCTAACACACGATTGAGTTCGCCACAACGCATATCCAGACGCATGTCCTCACGCGCCTCCACCTCTTGAAGCAACTGCGGACGCATACGCGCCACGGATTTGATACCTTTGCCCGCAGACGACGCTGCAACGACTTCCTCCTCAATCGTCCCCCACTCGCCACACACAGGGCAACGCCCTAACATCTGCGGCACTTTAGCACCACAGGCGGAACATACATATTGCAAGGCGGATTTCATAGCGAATCAAATAGGATATGTCTTTGTTTCCTCGGCAAGAACGGTATTCGGAAATACCTCTTGCGCCTCTTTAAGAAATTGCAGATGACTCTCCACACGTGCGGAGAAATGACCTATCACGAGTTTGCCGACCCCTGCTTTTTGCGCAATCGTGGCAGCCTGCCGCGCCGTAGAGTGCATCGTAGAGCGACAACGGGAAAGGTGCTCATCGGTATAAGTAGATTCGTGGAAAAGGACATCTACACCCTCTATCCACGGAATAATCTTCTCGGTATATTGCGTATCAGAGCAATAAGCATAGCGGCGACGGCTCTCACGCACAAACTCGCCCGATTCGGTACGGCGGCGGTGGGTCTCCGTGAAAAGGAAACCGCAGGTCGGCACTTTATGCTTCAGCGGAAGCGTCTCTACCCGAATCGTTCTATCCTCGTAAATGACCTCTTGATGACGCGGGTTGATAGCATGGAAAATAACCTCAAACGAGAGGTCGGTACAATGGTAGTCCAGCCACGGACGCAACAGTTTCTCAAGGTCGGCATGCGCATAGATGTGCAACGGTTGGGTACGGTGCATCATGCCCAACGTAGAGATAAGCCCAATCAAGCCAAAACAATGGTCTCCATGCAAGTGCGAAACGAACACGTTGTAAAGGCGTGCCGTCTTGACTCCCAAACGACGCATCGTCAGTTGTACCCCCTCACCACAATCAATCAGGAACGACTTATCCGCAAGCGACAGGACTTGCCCCGAAGGCGAGTTCTGAAACGTGGGCATTGCACTACCCGAGCCGAGGATAAGTAGGTCGTTCATAGCGAATTATAGACTTGAAAGCAATGTCTGGATACGCTCGCCCAAAGCCGTCTTGCGAGCGATATGCTCCAGCGTAGCCTGAACGAAGGAATTATTATCGAAACTGCCCCGCACGGACTCGAAGTCGGCACGCTGCTCCGAAGCGTCACCATCTACGCCAAAGCCCGTCTGGCTATTCAGGTCAAACTCCTTGCGTGCGTCTTCATACACCATCTTATCCAGCGAAACGACTGCGTTCTGCCAATCGGTAATGGTCTGACTTAATTGCCCTATCGTGACTTCGTTTACCTTGCAGCCCCACATCGTCTCTAACTTGTCAAGCGACCACGACCACTCGTAGGAATAGTAGTTATTGTGCATCTCGGCAAAGCGTTCCTGAATAGACGTAAGCGTCATCTTGCCCGCCTCAATGTCCGCCAACAAGCGCAACACCTCGGAACGCGGAGCAATCAGTCCTGCCAAATCAATCCACTCGCCTTTGCCCACTTCACTATCCGGCGTAAGCGCACGACGCACCTCTGCCAACGAATGCATGTCGCCAGCCTTCTCTATACGCGATATAAGCGAGTTACCCAAGAACTTGCTGATACCTATCGTATAAAGTTTCTCGCCATGTTTGACAGAGGAATTACGCAGTTTGCAGTTGTGATAACCATACACTTCCGTGTTCTCGCCACCCAACTTCACAATCTCGCCCAAGATGTCGCGTCCGCGCCACATCTTCTGCACCGTATAAGGCGAAAGTAGGTTGAAGTTGATATAATCCAGTTTGTCCGGGTCTTTACGGTTATCACGCTTAGGCCATTTCTGCGCATCACGAATCGTACCTACCGAGCGCAGGTTAGCACCCGGGACAAGAAAACTCTCCGACTGGTTCTCTATAAGATACGAGAACGGCAAATCTGCGGTATCGGTATGGTGGGTATGACGCCCCATAACAAGGCTAAAAGCACCTACTTTGCTTGGCCACAAGAGGTAAGAATCGGACGTGGTCTTTGCGCCACGTTCTGCCACACCCTGGTGAATCGGACCCAACTTATACATGTGATTCGACTGGTTGCTGCCCGAACCTGCGTTGAGGAACGAGAACATACCGGCAATCAGCAATGTCGATTTATGGTGCGTGACGGTATAAGGACCGGCAAAGATAGCCGCAGCCTCGCCGTGCATACCCTGACAGTTGGAGAAGAACAACGATTCGCCGGCAGAATAGTGTTTATCGAAGATACAACCCTGTCCGACAAAACATTTATCCACAATCGTAGAATCGCTAATCTCAACACCCGAAGCGATAATAAAATCCTTGCACTTCACACCCGAACCGAGTTTGACCGGTGCAAAGCGGTTGGAATTGACAGTTCCGTTCTTCAAACGAGACGTACCCCGAATCTGCGCACAATCGCCAATGCGGACATTCTTGATAGCGCCACAATTCAAGATACACACGTCTTCGCCTATCTCGCCCATATCGCCGGCTACCGACTCGGCATAGGCGTCAATCATCGCGTCTAACGTACTGATGAGTTCGGGACGGTGGCGATAAAGCGTGAGGATATATGCCAAACTTGCGGACAAGCGGTCGAAGATAGGAATCTCGCGTCCGCCGCCCTCGTTCATTACGGGTACACGGACACCATTACCAAACGTAGTGCGCCCTTCCACATACAAGGCGTTGACATTCTCAATACGCGAATTAGCACCAATCTTATAGTTGGCTATGTAGTTGTGAATGGAATAGATGTGGCAATCGTCGCCAATCTCGCAGTTGTGCAAAATAGCATGGTAGATACCCGAATGCAAAGACACCCCTCCCGGCATCATAAACGAGCGGTTGAATACCCCTAAACGGATATCGCCCGAGAACCGCACATCTTCCACATAGCGGGCATTAAAGCCCTCTTTCACTTGTACACGAGACCAATCCTCTGCGGTACAACCTTGCGCCTGCAAGGTGCGCACCTCATCTTCCGTAAGATTGCGATACATAAATATAATTATTTGTTAGTCAGATAAATACGTGTAACGACGCCCTTGGTGTATTGCGGGAAGTCACCATTCATAAGCCAGCCATAATAGCCTGTATCACGACGGAGGACGTCCTTGACACGCAGTCCTTTATATTTGCCGAAGTTGAATATCTCGACCCCTTCATTATCGTATGCAATACGCCCAGCGAAGTCAGCGAAACGCGTTGTCCCCTGCGTATATTCAGCCAACCCCTCCACCGTAGTAGGAATATCATAGCGTTCCAATTGTGCCATCAGCACCTCATAGGTAGCCATAGTATCGGCATTAGCAGAATGGGCGTCTTCTAAGTTCTTGCCACAATAGAAACGATAAGCAGCAGTAAGGTTACGAGGCTCCTGTTTGGTAAAGATAGTGAAGGCATCAATCATCTTCATCTTCTTGAGGTCGATGTCGATACCCGCACGCAAGAACTCCTCCGCCAACAAGGGCACATCGAAGTGGTTGCTGTTATACCCTGCCAAATCGCTATCGGCAATCACATTTGCCACCTCCTGCGCAATCTCCTTGAAGGTAGGGCAATCGCGCACGTCGTCATCGTGAATGCCGTGTACCGCAGCAGCCTCGTCGGGAATATGCATCTGCACCTCCTGCCCCATCAACACCATCATCGGCTTGACGCGAAAGGTTTTGCCCTCCGACGACCCATTCGGGAACACCTTATGGTAAGACAGTTCCACGATACGATCGGTAGCGATATTTACCCCCGTTGTCTCTAAATCAAAGAAGACCAGAGGGCGTTCCAACTGCAATTTCATAGGGATAGAGATACTTATTCGTTAAGCAACATAGGCATCAAGAGCATCAGCAGGTCTTGATTCTCCTCATTCTCCATCGGCAAGATAAGTCCGGCACGGGCAGGGTCAGCCAACTCAAGAAGCACCTCTTCGGAAGCGATAGAAGCAAACATCTCGATAAGGAAAGGAGCCTTAAATCCGATAGCCATTGGCATACCCGTATAAGAGCAAGTGATAACCTCTTCGGCAGAAGTAGAGAAGTCAATATCTTGAGCCGAAATCTTGATTTGGTTCTCACTAATAGCCAATTTGAGCAGGCTGGTACCCGTATTAGCGAACACAGCCACACGCTTGCAGGCGTTAATGATAGTTTGGCGGTCAACCACTACTTTATTTTGGTTGTTCTGGGGAATAACGGCATTGTAATTGGGGAAACGTCCTTCGATTTGACGGCAAACGATAATCGTCTGACCAAACTCAAAACGGGCATTCTTTTCTCCGAAAGAAACGGCTACGTCGCCATCTTCCTTAGCCAAAACGTTCTTAAGAATCATGGCAGGTTTCTTAGGCAGAATGAAACTGATGTTCCCAGCCGACTTAACGCCCATATTGGTGTAGCGCACCAAACGACGGGCGTCCGTAGCCACCATCGTCAGTTTATCCTCAGCCAAGTCGAAGAAGATACCGTTCATCACGGGGCGCAACTCGTCGTCAGCCGTGCAGAAGATAGTCTTATTAACTGCGTCCAACAAATCCGAAGCCGACATGGAGAAGTTGTTTTGCCCGTTCTCCTCTTGCATCTCAGGATATTCGTTGCCATTAGCACCCACGAAAGAATATGTTCCGTTGTCGCTGGTGATGTTCAGCCCGAAATTGGCATCATCGATTGCGAAGGTAAGCGGTTGCTCAGGGAACTCTTTCAGCGTGTCGAGCAACAATTTAGCAGCAAAAGCCACTTTGCCTGCACCCTCGGCTTTCTCTACTTCCAACGTTGTTCGGATAGTAGTCTCGCCATCGGAAGCGGTTAAAGTAAGGTCACTGCCTTTCAACTCGAACAACACGTCCTCCAAAATCTGAAGGCTATTCTTTGGAGCGATAACACGACTTGCAGCTTGCAATTGTGCAAATAGTTTGGTACTTGATACAATAAATTTCATACTCGTATAATTTTAAGTTTTATTATTTTCGCGGTTTACCTTTGGATAATAATCCAAAATACGCTGCAAAGATACGAAAAAAAATACATATCTCCAAATTTTTTTGCGTTTTACTTTACTCATTCAATTATTTTTTGTAACTTTGCAGTCCAAAACGATGAAAATAGGTGTTTTTGATAGTGGTTATGGCGGTTTGACTATTCTCAACAAGATTAGTCAACGCTTGCCCGAATACGACTATGTCTATCTGGGCGATAATGCCCGCACGCCCTACGGCACGCGGTCGTTTGAAGTCATCTATGCCTATACGCTACAAGCCGTCCGCTATCTGGAACAGCAGGGGTGCCGTTTGATTATCATCGCTTGCAACACGGCTTCTGCCAAAGCCCTGCGCACGATTCAGCAACACGACATTGACCCTTCGCGTTTGCGCGTCTTAGGCGTCATTCGCCCCACGGTGGAAGCCGTAAGCAAAGACGCACGGCACGTTGGTATCTTGGCTACACCCGGAACAGTATCTTCGGAGAGTTACGTGATGGAACTGAGCAAGCTCAATCCCGATTTAGCGGTTACGCAGCAAGCCTGCCCGATGTGGGTACCGCTGATTGAAGCCGGCGAACATCGGTCTATGGGAGCAGACTATTTCGTACAGGAATATATAGACGCTATCTTACAGAAAGACAATGCGATAGATACACTTATCTTGGGTTGTACGCATTACCCGCTGCTATTCGATAAGATTCGTAAAGTGGTGCGTCCTGATATCCGCATCGTAGCCCAAGGCGACATTGTGGCTGAGTCGTTAAGCGATTATCTCAAACGTCATTCAGAGATAGAGCGCGACCTGACAAAAGGTGGTCAACGGACATTCCTCACAACCGAATCCGTAGAGAAATTTCAGAGTTCTGCGTCCATTTTCTTAGACGCACCTATCATAGCACAGCATATTGAGTTGAAGTAAGAATGGTATCTTTATGATTCTTCCCTTCCCCTTCCGTTCATTATCGGCGATAATGTCGCCGTCTGTTTTTGGAACGCACAACGAAGTTGGTCATGACCAACTTTATATCTGCACATTAACCCAATCCGCCGTTGGCGGATTATTTCTTTTCGTCTTCGGTTAAGACGTAGAGGTTAATTAGGGTGTCATTTTGTCGATCAGAATAACTGTCTGCCAAGTGTCGGTCAACGGTCGGTCAACCCTTTGACCTATAAAACAACAGATAACAGATAAAAGTTTTCTTATTCAAGTTTCACCAATCCATCAATCCATCATTTCATCATTTAGCCACGCAGTGGCGGTTCAATTCATCATTAGCCACATCAGTGGCGCAACAGCCCCTCTATTATTCTGATTACGAACTTTTGGGGCAAAGATTACATCAATTCATGTTTTTTTTCTTTCCCCCTTTCGGGTTAGTTCTTTTTAGGGTTTACTTGTTTCTTTCTTCACTTTGTGGAAGATGATTATTCATAAGTTATCTTATTATGCCCATGCGAAGAGACTAGTTTATGCTCTTTTATAATGCATCTATTAAAAGCATTACATACGAATGATAATTGGCATAGTGCATCGTAGTATCAATCGATACATAATAAAATGTCTCTCCCCAATACAAACTGCGATGAAATACGCCGGTAGAATCTTGATCCCATTTGTATAGTTCGTCTTTATTCACAGAGGAAAATGTATATTCCTCTCCTTGAATTGCTGTCCAATTACCTCGACTATTGGTGTATTCATCAGCAAAAGTACCGACGCTTTGCATATCAACCAAAGCACGATTCAACAGCAAGGAGGGATAAACGCTCCAAAAATGGAGATAACCTATACGACATAACACTAATATGCCCAAAGAGATTAATATGATTTTAGTGATTTTTTTCATATTGGCAATATGGTATATAGGTATATTTTTCGCCTTGATCTATATACATAATACTCGTGACACCCATTTGACGCAATTGTGCTTTGACCACTTTTTTATTTGGGGCATAAATGTATCCAAAAATGATTGTGTAATCGTATCTTTTATTGTGGAAATAATGGGGAGCATCCGTAGTACCATGAACCTCATACCACTTCCATCGTGGTTTAGGTTTGGATATGGGACTTAAAAATTCTTTCCGAGGTATAGGACAAATGTGGTCTATTTGCCAGATTTCTCTATGTTTCGATTTCGCCCATGTTTCAATAACGCGTTTTACATCTTCCTCGTCTTTCGCGCCAACACCGACTAACACATTATCTTCATGGTTTGTCGTTTCAATGTTATCGGTATTTGCCTTGCGGCACGTAAAACTCGAAACGTATGCAGTGTATAAAATAGTCTTCATAAGAATATCATTGTCATAGATTAAATATTAAACATATGATGGTTACAATCGACATGAAATTTTATTTAATTCTTCTCGCTCAATTTGATTCATGCTAACTCCTACACTATTTGCCAAATCTAATATATTTTGGTATGTCTTAGATAATTCACTTTTATTGTTTTTGAGCATTTCTAATGTATCTCGAATGTCTTCCAAAGCGAGAAAGCGTTCAAATATTTTATTTATTTCCGATGATTCTGTAGTCAATTTTGCATCTGACAACGCCTCGGCAAATAATCTTCTATAAAACTCCCTAATTGATTCCTCCACTTCAAGCATTTGTTTCGTTTTAATACGTTTACCAAGAAGAATTTCAAGTTTTGCGAGAGTTTGATCTTTTGTCCCTCCATCAGCCACAATAGACACAACTTTATCAACATATTCATCGTTCTGTAATTGGGCAAAATCTTGAGCAGTTAAGATTCCTAAAGGTTTTATTGTATCG
>JAKSNN010000055.1 GCA_024399755.1 Paludibacteraceae bacterium
ATAAAACGCTATGCCAGAGAACATATAGAAATCACGAAATATGACGAAGATCCTAAAGATTGGGGGTAAATCAGTAGTTGGCAGAGAGGCGGATTGGCGGGTGATGGGAAGCAGGTTGGTGGTGGATAGCGCCATTGGTATAAGGGTGTTTTGCATCATTTTGTGTATCATTTATATTGAAAAAGTGCTTTCGGGCGCTTTTTTCTTGCATATTTGTAAAAAAAGCATTACCTTTGCAGGCTAATTGATAATCTATGAAAGAAATTACTACAAAAAAACTGGTGGATACTATCGTGGAAGGTATCCAAAACAAAAAAGGCGAACACATCGTAACCATTGACCTCCGCAAAATAAGCGAGGCTCCCGTCGAATATATGGTAATTGCCGAGGGCAACAGCAATACGCAAGTAAATGCCATCGCCGACGAAGTGGACTATTTCGTCCGCTGCGAAACACATGTTCACCCCCTTGCAATCGCCGGACAAGACAATGCCGAATGGATTGCCATGGACTATGGCACGGTGTTTGTACATATTATGCAGCGTGAAGCACGCGAGTTCTACGACATCGAACACCTGTGGGCTGACGGCAAAGTCAAGGAGATTAAAGGAGAATGATGCGAATGATGGAAATGATGCGAATTTGAAACAATGAATTATGGACGGACAAAATAAAAATAACCAAAACATGCCCAACGGAATGGGCGACCCTAACGGACAAAAACCAGACAAAAAACGCTCATGGACATGGCTGCTCTACCTCTTGGGCTGCGTGGCTGTGGTCTTTTGGCTGGCATCTCCGGAAAATAAATCTACCAAACAGAAGAAACTGAGTTATACACAGTTTACGGCATATATCGAAAATAATGCCGTGAGCAAACTCGTCGTGATGGACGATAATACCGCCCGCGCTACTATTCGTCCCGAGAGCTATACGTTAGTGTTCGGTTCCGATGACAAAAGCAACGACTCGAAAGGCGAAGTGCAGTCGATTATTCCTTCGGTAGAGGAATTTAGCAAATACATAGACGGCGTGAACCAAACACGTGCGGAGGCAGGACAGACTGTGATAGATGTACGTTACGAGAAAGCCCACGACTACTGGTACTTTATCTTAGTCAATGTGGTGCCGTTTGTGCTGATAGTGCTGTTCTTCGTATGGATGAGCCGCGGTATAGGCGGCGCTATGGGCGGCAGCATCTTTGGCGTAGGCAGAGCGAAAGCACAACTATTCGACAAGAATAAAAAGGACAAAGTGACCTTTAAGGACGTTGCAGGACTGGTAGGCGCCAAACAGGAAGTGGAGGAGATTGTGGCATTCCTCAAGAACCCGAAGAAATATACCGACTTGGGCGGTAAGATTCCAAAGGGTGCTCTGCTGGTAGGTCCTCCGGGGACAGGTAAGACCCTTCTTGCCAAAGCCGTTGCGGGGGAAGCCGACGTGCCGTTCTTCTCGATGTCGGGTAGCGATTTCGTGGAGATGTTCGTCGGCGTAGGTGCAAGCCGTGTGCGCGACCTATTCCGCCAAGCCAAGGAGAAAGCACCTGCCATCATCTTTATCGATGAGATAGATGCCATTGGACGTGCCCGCGGCAAGAACGTGATGACAGGCGGTAACGACGAGCGCGAATCAACACTCAACCAACTGCTGACCGAGATGGACGGGTTCGGCACGAACTCTGGCGTTATCATCTTGGCGGCAACCAACCGTGCCGATGTGCTTGACGCAGCCTTACTGCGTGCCGGACGTTTCGACAGACAGATACATGTCGAGTTGCCCGACCTGCAGGAACGCAAAGAGATATTCCAAGTACACCTCCGTCCACTCAAATTGGACAATACGATGGATATTGACTTCCTCGCCAAGCAGACTCCCGGTTTCTCGGGCGCGGATATAGCAAACGTCTGCAACGAGGCAGCCCTGATAGCAGCCCGCAACAACAAGAAGAAAGTGGGCAAACAAGACTTTATGGACGCTGTTGACCGTATCATAGGCGGCTTGGAACGCAAGACGAAAATCATGACCGATGAGGAAAAACGTTCTATCGCCTATCACGAAGCCGGACATGCCACTATCTCGTGGATGCTGCAATACGGTAACCCGCTGGTGAAAGTAACTATCGTGCCACGCGGCGTGGCTTTGGGTGCTGCATGGTACTTGCCAGAGGAACGCCAATTAACCAACAAAGAGCATATATTGGACGACCTATGCTCACTCTTAGGCGGACGGGCTGCGGAACAACTCTTCCTTGACCAGACTTCTACGGGAGCACTCAACGACCTTGAACGCGCTACCAAACAAGCCTACGCAATGGTGGCTTACTACGGCATGAGCGACCGACTGAAGGACATCAGTTTCTATGATTCTACAGGCAGATACGATTACGGCTTCACCAAGCCCTATTCCGAGAAGACCGCAGAGATAATCGACCAAGAATCGGCACGTATCATCGCCGAACAAATGGCGCGTGCGCGCGAGATATTGAAGGAGAACGAAAAGGGACATCACGAAATGGCAGAACTGCTTATCGAAAAAGAAGTCATCACTACCGAAGACGTGGAACGCATCTTGGGTCCACGCCAATGGAAAAGCCGTGGCGACCAAATCATCGAGGCAAATGCCGCTATTGCGCAAGCCGAGAAACCCAAACGCAAACCCAGAAAGAAAAAAGTAGATGAAGAGGCGTAAGAATATACGCTTGGCTGCGTCTAACAAGATAAACAACATAAATAAACAATAAAATTAACGTATTATGAAGAAACTCTTATCTTCTCTCTTGATGCTGTTTGTGGCGCTTACTATGAACGCCCAGATGTATCCAGAGAAACTGCCGGTGGATTCCGCAGTTCGCGTAGGTCATTTGGAGAACGGACTTACGTATTACATTCGTCACAACGAACAACCAAAACAACGTTGCGAGTTCCACATTGCCCAATGTGTAGGTGCTATCCTTGAGGAAGACAACCAGAACGGTTTGGCCCACTTCCTTGAGCACATGGCATTTAACGGTACACAACATTTCCCCGGCAAGGGAATCATCGACTATTTCGAGTCGATCGGTGTTAACTTTGGCGGTAACATCAATGCTTATACCGCTATTGACGAGACGGTTTACCGCCTGTCTGATGTGCCTACTTATCGTGAGGGAATTATTGACTCTGCCCTGCTGGTGATGCACGATTGGTCGTGCGGTCTGCTGTTGCAACCAGAGGAGATTGATGCCGAGCGCGGCGTCATTCGCGAAGAGTGGCGCACCCGTTTCAACGCAGGTTTCCGTATGTACACAGAGGCACTACGCCAGATGTACCCGGGTAGCCAATATGCTAAACGTAACGTGATTGGCGATACCGCAGTTATCAACAATTTTACCTACGATGCTTTACGTGCCTACTACCACAAATGGTACGGACCGGGCAACCAAGCGATTGTCGTGGTAGGTGATATCGACGTTGACCAAATCGAGAAGAAAATTCAGGCTCTTTGGGCAGACGTTCCCGCTAACGTAAAACGTAGCGACCGTATTCTCTATTCCGTAGATGATAACGTAGAACCTATCGTGGCCATCGTTACCGATAAAGAAGCACAAGGTACGTCCTTTGATATCACATGCAAACATGAGCAACTGCCGGAAGGTCTGCGCGGAACCGCCTATGAGTATATCCTCAACCTTGAGCATAGCCTGATTGCACAAATCATGAGCGAGCGTTTCAACGATATTCGCCTCAAACCCGAAAGTCCAATTCACAGCGGCGGTGTAGGTTACGGCGAGATGGTAAAACGCAAAGATGCTTTCATGTCCACTGTTTCTGCCAAAGAAGGTCACGAGAAAGAGGCTTATGTCCTCCTGCTTAAGGAATTGGAGAAGATGAGCCGCTTCGGCTTTACCAAAGCAGAACTCGATCGTGCTAAAGCATCTACGCTTTCCAGTTACGAGAAGTCATATAACGAGCGCGACACACGTCAAAACATCACTCTCACACGCGAATATATCCGCAATTTCCTTAACGAGGAGTCTATCCCCGGTATCGAATGGGAGTATGAGGCTGTGCGTCAAGCATTAGAACTGTTAGACGTTAGCAAACTTAATGAGTTGGCAAAGACTTACCTGACGGAAGATAATGTGATTATCTCTATTTATGCTCCTGAGAAAGAGGGCGTAGTGATTCCTACTCGCAAGGAGGCTATTCAGATGTTCAAAGAGCGTTCGCACTTCGGCGGTATTGAAGCTCCTGTAGAGGAGAAACAGAATGTACAACTCGTCAAGAAAGAGCCAAAGGCAGGCAAGATCGTTTCCGTAAGGAAAGACGAGAACCTCGGTACTACCGAATGGCTGATGAAGAACGGCATCAAGGTAATCTTCTATCCTACAGACTATAAGAAAGACGAAATCTCGATGCGTGCTTTCTCACAAGGTGGTTATTCGCTGATTGACAATGTAGAAGATTTGCCATCGGCTATCTTCGCATGCAACGCAGTGGATATGATGGGTAAAGGCGAATTTAGTGCTGCCGATTTGCGCAAGGTTCTTGCCGGAAAGAACTGCTGGACAAGTTTCTCTGTAAGCGAGTTTGGAGAGAATGTGAACGCAGGTTCGTGCATCAAGGATTTTGAGACGATGTTGCAACTCATGTACCTCGGCTTCACCGCTCCACGTGAGGACAACGAGGCATTCTCTATCATGATGCAATCGCTCCGCGAGTCGTTGGCTAACCGCACACAAGACCCGAAAAACTATTGGCGCGACAGTATCTCGATGATGGGTTCTGACCACTCGCCACGTACAATCCTCTTTACCGAGGAGACCCTCAATCGTATTGATATGAAGCAAGCCCTGAAGTTCTACAAAGAGCGTTTCGCTAATCCCGGCGACTTCACCTTTATGTTCGTGGGCAATATCAATCCTGACGATGAGGCTACAAAAGCCGCTATCTGCAAATGGCTTGGCGGTCTGAAAACCAAGAAAACTCGCGAGGTATTTATCGATCGCAAGGTACGCGCACCAAAAGGCATCCGCAAGAACTATTTCACCCGTCCAATGCAAACGAATACCGCTTGCAACCGCATTCAATATACTTCCTACGATATGGGTGAATATACCCTTGAGAAGGATGTTAATATGGAGATGATTGGTCGCGTACTCTCTACCCGCTACCTCGAATCTATCCGTGAACGCGAGGGCGGCAGTTATGGCGTAGGCGTTTCGGGTGGCATGAATATGCTTCCTGTTCCTTCCGCAGTTCTCTTGATGCAATTTGATACAGACCCCGACAAGCAAACCCGTCTGATGGAGATTATCCACGAGGAAGTGAAGACTATCGTTGATAACGGACCATTGGAGACCGACGTGCAGAAAGAGCGTGAGTCGATGCTCAAAGACCTCGATGAGAATATCGAGAGAAACGGTTGGTGGATGGGCGCTCTCTATCAATACTACCGCTGGAACATCAACCTCAAGGCAGACTATCGCAAGGCAGTTGAGAACATTACGCCTGCAAGCGTTCAACGTACCCTCAAAAAGTTCGTTGAGGCAGGTAATATGTTCGAGGTTGTGATGAGCCCCGTAGAATGAAATATTTCGTTATAGCCGGTGAGGCATCGGGCGATTTGCATGCAGCGCACCTCTTGGGTGCGCTGCAGCAATGCGACCCGCAAGCCATATTTATAGGACTCGGCGGCGACCGTATGGCCGCCGCCGGTTGTCGTCTCTTACGCCACTATCGGCAAATGGCGTTCATGGGGATAGTGGCTGTACTGCGTAATCTAAACCTCGTGAGTGAGAATTTTCGCATTGCAAAGCAAGCCTTGCTAGATGAGCAACCCGATGTGCTGGTCCTCGTGGATTATCCGAGTTTTAACTTGCGTATGGCAGCCTTTGCCCGCCGACACTTGCCCGCTATACGAATTGTTTATTATATTCCCCCAAAGGCTTGG
Source organism: Paludibacteraceae bacterium (assembly GCA_024399755.1). Classification (GTDB taxonomy): domain Bacteria; phylum Bacteroidota; class Bacteroidia; order Bacteroidales; family Paludibacteraceae; genus Colicola. The sequence continues at coordinate 5,932 of JAKSNN010000055.1, forward strand.
GCTTGGAAACGTTGGCGTGTACATCGTATCGCCCAATTATCCGATGCCGTTTTGGGTATTTTCCCTTTTGAGCCAGCCTTTTATAGGCAGTACGGTTATGCGTGTCAATATGTAGGAAACCCCACGATGGACGCTGTGCGCGAGTGGAAAAAGGCTCATCCGCAAATAGAACGCACGCCCCGTCAGATTGCTATTCTGCCGGGCAGCCGCCAAAGCGAGATTGCGCATTGCCTGCAAAAGATGTTAACTGCGGCACGTCGTATCGAAGGAGCGCATATTGTTGTGGCTGCTGCGCCAAGCATAGATGATGCTTATTATCGCCCATTTCTGCTCAAAGGAGAAACGCTTACGCGCGATACGTACTCGCTGCTTGCTTCTTCTGAGGTAGCGTTGGTTAATTCAGGTACAGCCACGTTGGAAGCAGCATTATTAGACTGTCCGCAGGCGGCTGTTTATCATATCGCTTGCCCTCATTTGGCGGCACTTATTTGGAAAGCGATTTTTACTATTCGTCATTTCACGTTGGTCAATATCTTAGCCGACAAACGCGATACCAAGGGGCAACATATAGAGGTGATACGTGAGTTGATAGCCCATCTCTTTACTATTCCCAACATGGAAGCGGAATTGAATCACCTGCTGAGCGATACTGCATACCAACAAAATATGCTCGCGGAGTACGAGCATATACGTTCCATTTTAGGCAATCAGCCTGCAGCAGAATCGGCTGCGGACGCGATTATGCGCCTTGTTTCAAAGCATGGTGACAGCCAAGCAGGTCAGTAGGTAAGGAAAGGTTCCGATAAGAAGTCCTTTGCTGATTTTCCATACTTCTGCGGCATAGCAAACGAACATTCCTGCAAGATTAGGAAACACGCTCAATAAGAGCATTTTACAAATACTTTCGCTCATTTCTAAGCGAAAGGTAACGAGGCTTTGCCAAAGGTTGAACTGCATGATATATACGTAGAGAAACACTGCGGGGAGAATTATTCCCAATACAATGCCCACCCAATATCTGTCTATCTTGTCCCGCATAGCACGTCTTTAGGCGTTCTTTTCTTTCCAAGTGGTATCTATAGTGCTAACTGTCAAGGATATATATCCGTGTTTCAGCGCCCACTCATCGGTATCGTCGGCTTCCGGCTCATTGTTGTGAAAAGCCCCGCCTAATAGATAATAGGTGCTACCGTCAGCCTCTTGGTGTGCGCTTACTTCCTCGTCCCAATAGCCTTTGCATTGGCGTGTCGGGCGTATGCCATGAATCTCACCTATAGGCGCATTGACGTTCCAGCACATGCCGTACGGCACATCGCGTTTGGCTAATATATCCTTGGTTATCTGTGTGATATAAGGTTCAAATTGAGTCAGGTCAGGGTCTGCCGACATATCGTCAATGGAGAACCCAATGCTCTTGATTCCGTTTTCGGCACCTACAAATACAGCGCCCATCGTACCCGAATAGATGACGTTGATAGCGGCATTACTGCCGTGGTTAATCCCTGATACCAACAGGTCAGGACGCTTGCCTCCATAGATAATGTGTATGCCTAATTTGACGCAGTCAGACGGCGTGCCATTGGTGGTATAGATGCTATGCCGCTCTGTTTCTTCCACTTTCTGCATCGTGATATGTGAGAAAGTAATGGCATTGGACATGCCGGAGCGTGTGCCGTCAGGGGCAATCACGGTGACGTGCCCAAACTGCTCCATGAGCCGGAGTAGCGTTACTATCCCTTTGGCTCCCCAGCCGTCATCGTTAGTAATCAGGATTTCCATAGATTAGCGGCTTATTTGGTTAACGATGGCTATTACCTGTTGTGCAAGCGCATTGGCTGCGTCCATAGTAGCTGCTTCCGAATAAACGCGAATAATCGGTTCGGTATTGGACTTGCGCAGGTGTACCCAGCCCTCTTTGAAGTCGATTTTTACACCGTCTTTGTCGTTCACACGCTCGCTCTTATAGGTCTCTTTGACGGCTTTGAGTAGTGCATCAACATCTATAGCAGGCGTTAGGTCAATACGGTTCTTCGATATGCAATAGTTTGGGAAACTGGCTCTCAATTCGCTTACTTTGCAGCCCTTCTGTGCCAGACTGCTGAGGAAAAGGGCGATACCTACCAAGGCATCTCTGCCATAGTGACTGGCTGGATAAATCACACCACCATTGCCTTCTCCACCAATGACAGCGTGGACACGTTTCATTTCCGTGGTAACATTTACTTCGCCTACTGCTGAAGCACTATATTCGCCGCCATGCTGACGCGTTACATCGCTCAAAGCGCGAGTGGAACTCATGTTACTAACCGTATTGCCGGAGGTGTGACTAAGCACGTAGTCGGCTACGCTCACAAGCGTGTATTCCTCGCCAAACATATCTCCGTTCTCGCAGATGATGGCTAATCGGTCAACATCGGGATCTACTACAAAACCTACATCGGCTTTGCCCTCTTTCATCAAGTTGCTTATCTCGGTTAGATGTTGGGGAAGAGGTTCCGGATTATGCGGGAACTGACCATTGGGAGTGCAGTTCAGTTCGATAATGTTCTTTACGCCAACGGCTTTTAATATCGCAGGGATAGCAAGACCGCCTACCGAATTGACACAGTCAATGGCTACAGTAAAGTTGCGCTTGCGAATGGCTTCTGTATCAACCAGTTCCAATCCAACTACGTTCTCTACATGGTAGGGCAGGTAGTCTTTGCGGGTGATATGTCCGAGATTATCTACTTCCGCAAATAGGAAATCCTCTTTCTCAGCGATAGCCAGAACGCCTTTGCCTTCTGCATCGTTCAGGAATTCGCCCTTCTCGTTCAGCAGTTTTAGGGCATTCCATTGTTTGGGGTTGTGGCTGGCAGTAAGGATAATGCCGCCATCGGCTTTCTCGCCAATTACAGCCATTTCGGTGGTAGGTGTTGAAGCCAAACCGATGTTCACAACATCGCAACCCATACCGATTAGCGTACCCGTAACGAGCAAATCTACCATCTCGCCGGAGATACGCGCATCTCTGCCCACTACAATCTTCAGTTTATGGTCTTTTCCGCGTTGCTCTATGCGCTGTGTAGCGTAGGCTGCGGTAAATCGAACAATGTCCACGGGATCAAGTCCGTCTCCCACGCGACCACCTATCGTGCCGCGAATACCGGAAATACTTTTTACTAAACTCATCTATCTGTTAATTTGGATTTTAATATCATATCCGTATGGCATCACAGCACTGCCGTCTGCCTCAAAACCTAACTTACTCGGGCAGATTATTTTGCATTCCGAGTCAGGATATTGCATTAGTCCCACAGCGATATGCCATGCTGTGCAGGCTTGGGTATAATCAACGAGGTACTTAAATTCAATAGGGTGGGGGGCATCTAATGTTGTCCACGTGCTTTGTACGATGTCTTTATCTTCAGTTAAGGTATATTTGCGATAGCGGATAATCACCTTTTCGTTTATTACGATAGCCTTGCGCGTCGTATCACCCGTTTTTACAAGGTGATAATAGAGGTTGTCGCGACCGCTTACTTGGTAATACAGTTTTTCAGACCAACTGCCTTGTATATTGGGCAAAGTATCTACTACCTGAATGTTTTCACGTTTCAAGTAGTCGTTAATCACGTTCTTCTCCTCTTTCAGTTCTTTTGAGTAGGTGTTCCCACTGCAACTGGCTAATAATAAAGCCAATACGGGTAATATCCATACTATCTTTTTCATCGTGTTATCACTTCTATTTGTACATTCGTATAAGGAGGTACTCCTTTTTTCCCTTGTTGTCCGAAAGCAGTGTACCATGGGGCTAATACAAGCACTTCTTCACCATGGTGCATCTCGCTCAACGCATTGGTTACGGCGATGGGAAGTTCGTTGTGCCCAATGGTATAGGTCTGTTCGGTATCTTCTATCAAGTTGCCGCCTAAATCCTTGATTATAAGTCTAACTACCCATTGCTCATCTTTCTGTGGAGTGTCGCCGATATTGTTTTTCTTCTTTTGGCTTACCCAAGTACCAATCTCCGTTTGTGCAAAGGATAATTCTTGTTGCTCTATATGTTTAATCAATTCATTATCAGCCGCTTCTGCCATGCGCTCATTATAAGTCATCATGGCGAGTAGTGCGGTATCTACCTGTGTCACTTCACCATTGCGCCTACTCGGACTTTGAGGAGCAGTTGATCTATGGCAACCTACCAAGCAGAGTGTCGCTACTATGATGATTATACTTTGTCTCACGTTTATTTGGCAAGGCGTAAGAGATACTGACCGTAGGATGTTTTGCTCATCTCGTTACCCAGTTCGCGTAGTTGTTCGGTAGTAATCCAACCATTACGCCATGCGATTTCCTCGATACAACTTACGTAGAAACCTTGTCGGTTTTGGATAGTAGCGATAAAGTTTCCGGCTTCTAACAAACTATCGCAATTGCCCGTATCAAGCCATGCAAAACCGCGTCCGAAGAGTTTAACTTGCAGCGTGCCTTCCTCCATATAGAGTTTGTTGAGGTCGGTAATCTCGTATTCGCCACGGGCACTGGGTTTGAGTGCTGCAGCCTTCTCGCAAACACGTTTGTCATAGAAGTACAATCCCGGAACGGCATAATTGCTCTTGGGTTGTTGAGGCTTTTCTTCCAAGGAAAGCACTTTGCCTTCAGCATCAAACTCCACGACGCCGTAAGCGCGTGGGTCCTGTACCTCATAACCAAAGATGCAAGCACCTTTACCTAATGCTATGGTCTCTTCTTTATGAATAGCATGCTCATGAGCGGGGTGTACATGTTCGGGCATTGGGTGCTCAGGGTCAAGCGAGTGTACTGCACTACGAAGCATCTTCGTAAAACTCTGCCCATAGAATAGATTGTCGCCTAAAATAAGGCAACCCGGACCACCGGCGAGGAAGTCTTTGCCCAATACAAAAGCTTGGGCAAGTCCGTTGGGTACTTCCTGAATCTTATATTCGAGGCGCATGCCGATACGGCTACCATCGCCAAGCAATTCACGGAACATGGGTAGGTCGCGAGGGGTGGAGATGATGAGTACCTCGCGAATACCTGCTAACATGAGCGTACTGAGAGGGTAATAAATCATGGGTTTGTCATAAACAGGCATAATCTGTTTACTGATAGCCTTACTGAGTGGGTAGAGTCGTGTTGCGCTACCGCCTGCGAGTATAATTCCTTTCATATTGTGTAGATTTAGTTAGCGATTGTATATTTGGTTGCAAAGGTACTGCTTTTTTTTTACTTATGCAATATCTTGCGCTATTTTTCAGATTAACTCCTCTATAAACACGCACATGAAAATCTTCGCGCGCGCGTACCTTATAATATATATATGTGTGTAATACCTAATATATATATGTGTATAATACATTGATATATCTATAATATCTATGCCTTGATGACTTTAATGATGCTCGTTTCACACTATCTCCTGCTACCTTTCTGCTATCTTTCTGCTACCAACTACGTAAGATATACGTAAGATATACGTAGGATATACGTAGGATAAACGTAAGATAAACGTAGTATTAGTATAGTCTGACTTAAGGAACGCCGTACTCATATCGTACTCACTATGGTGATGTATGAGTACATTATGGTTAAAAAAACACGAAAAGGCATAAAAATCACTTTTTTGTGAAAAAAGTTGCCCAAATATTTGGTCATGTCAAAAATTTGCAGTACCTTTGCACCCGCTTTTGAGAGAGATAGAGTGTTATCCTCCCTTTTCCGCCAGAAGTGGTGTTAAAATTGAATCACGAGTTATCGTTGATTCGTTTTTTTTCGCCTTATGTGAAGAGAGTCAATAAAAAGCGTTGAAATAGTGCAAAAAAGAGGATTTTTGAGTAATGCTGAAAATCAGCCTCTTACGAAGAAAATGCAAAAAAGTGACCTAAAAATTTGGTCATGTCAAAAATTTGCAGTACCTTTGCACTCGCTTTCGCCCAAAATTGAGACGATAAGCAAAAAACAAGTGGTCTTTGAATAATTGATATCAATCAAGATGTAGTACAAGCGGAAGATTGATTACGTAGCGAAAGCGAAGAAATCAACCTTCTACATTTGGGAAATTACAAGCAATTGTAACAAAAAAAGTTCCCGTTAATTAAAGTACG
>JAKSNN010000056.1 GCA_024399755.1 Paludibacteraceae bacterium
AGAGACGAATCTATCTCTGGCTGATGTTGGTGTGCTTTGTGCTACAATGTATGACGGAGCCTATAGGTGACCATGTCTTGCCACAGCTAATTTGTTTGATGCTTCTCGTTTGGCAGTTCTCTATGTCAAATCAATTGGGCACATCACTTGCTCTATCTCGTCGTCGTTCCGTACATGCCAAAAAAGTTTCCAATAGGTGAGAATTAGGTCTTGTGTGATTTGCTCATTCCAACCTCTGCAGTGAGCATATTCCTTGGCTAATAATAGTAGAAAATCTTTGTGTCCCCATAATCTGCAGAAGTTCTTGCAGGCTTGTTTTTGGGATATGTTTTTCCCGAATTGTAGGCGATTGATGTCCACAAGTGACAAATGTACATTTCCTTCTTGATCTATATCAAAAATAATGTTCCCAGGTGAATAGTCAAGATGCATAATTTTGTTTTGATGCATATTGGCTGTTAAAAGAGCAAAGTCATGAATCACTTGTTCGTAACCTCTAACGGAATGATTGCGAAATTCGTAGAATGTGTGCTTTAGAGGTTCTTGAAGGGTGATTAAGTAACTTTCTTGTAGCAGGAAGTTGCCACAAAGAATATAGGCTATCGGAGTAGGAGTGGGTATTCCTTTAGATAATAAAAACAAAGCGTTATGATATGCTCGATATGCTTTAGGTTGCCTAATGAAAGTATAGAAGATTCGGTTACACAACAATGGTTGATGGTATCTTTTGATATTGTACATGATTCCATCAGGACCTTCTATAACACGAATTTGATTTCGGGCATTATAGATAATCTTTCCTGAAGAAGAGAATATGAGTGGTATAGTGGATATCCAGTCTTTTAGATATTGATATGTGTCAGATATAATGATATTCATTTCGTATAAGGTAGTTTTCCTTCTCTCCAACCTTTGATGTAATTGTGCAGTTTGTTCCATTTATTCGACCAATCATATAGACATAATCTTTTGAGTACTTTCCAAACGTGATGGTTATAATATGATTGGTACATAGGGTATAATTGTATGACTCGTTGTAGATTCCGCCCGATATAATAGTATCGCCAAGCAGGGTGAGGAGTATAAGTGTGTTTGGTAAAAAGCAAGTTATGTGCACCTCGTCCTAAATGGTGATTCAAGAAAATGTAATTAAGGCGTATAATCTTCCAATTGAGTTGATGTAGATGACAATTCATTTCGTCATCTACAAGGTCAATAAAAAAGTCCTCTCGAAATCCGTTTGCATCTTGCCATGCTTTTAAACGCAGCAAGTTACCCGAACACATGACAGTAAGACGAGGTTCAAATCGTATTTTAGTATGGCGCTTATGTTCGCCAACGCAATCGTGAAATGGAGAAAAAATCCCGACTTGTTCTATTTGTTGATAAAGAGAAGCCTCTTGAATATATTCGTGTACGGAATGTTGTTTCCATTGCGAGTCTTGATCCATTGTAAGAACCCATTCTGCTCCTAATTGTAACGCATGTTCACAGCCCCGATTGAGCGCATAGGCTATACCATAATTAGTGAGTAGTGGAATGTAAACTGCATTAGGTATGGAGGATATTAGTTTTGCATGGTTAGAATTGCTATTATCTACCACAATAACCCGAAGCACATCTTTGCAATAGAGTTTGATGGTTTCCACTTCCTGCTCTGTAGGATTATACCAAACAACGACGGCAATTACATTATTGATTCTTTGTGATTCCATTTTTGCAAATGATGAGGTGTTTTTGTTGTATTGTGCGGAAATAGTCCATATTTACAGTATCATCAGTCCAATTCTCTTTGTGAAATAAGTGATACTGAATTGCTAAATTACGTAGCGAAACGATTTTGCAACCATTCATTTGTAATCTCCATTCAATGTCGTAATCTTCTCCGATAGCAGGAAGTGTATAGTTTTCATCAAAACCATTTATAGCCACAATATCAACTTTACTCATAGACATATTGCTTCCTGTGAGATGTCTTACCTTACGTCTCCAGAGATGAGCAATATGGAGATAAAATCCTTCTTCTACTAATTGGCAGCCTCGCTTCCGGAAGATGTATGGTAGTAAACAAATGTTATTTCCAGCTAAGATTTGTTGGCTAAGTTGTAGATTGAGTTTTACTCTCTTGCCTGCTAATATGCGTCCCTGTGCACTATATCGCAGATGTTCTTCAACAAATTTTGGATGTAATACGCAATCTCCATCTATAAAAATTAACCAAGGGGCAGTTGCAACAGAGATGGCTTTGTTTAGCATACGATTCTTCCCCCATCCCATATCAGGCTGGGTAAGATGTGAAACATGCCATGGAAAAGAACAAGAACGAATAAACGCAGCCATAGCCTCATCTTCTCCATCTTCAGATATGATGACTTCAAAATCTTGTTCAGTTTGTTTCTTCAAACTCTGTATAATAATCTTTAGATTATCTACATTTTTATAAACCGATATGATGATACAAGCTTTATTCATTTTCTTCTATGAAAGTCGTTACGTAATCAATAACTTCTTCTGGCGAGATGTCCCAACAACGATAATCACCATATCGGCAGGGCTTGTTGCCGTAGGCGCTGCACGGACGACACGTCAAGTTGCATTGCAGGCAGTCGGTCTCGCTTTGCCCATAACCCAAGAAACCCATTGCTGGGTGGGTGGCTCCCCATAGGCTAATCACACGTGTTCCTACCAACGAGGCAAGGTGCATATTGCCCGAATCCATCGTGAGCATAAGTCGTAACGAACGCATGACTTGCAAGTCGTCCGCTAAAGTCTGTCTGCCTGCCAACGAGCGTACATGAGGATATAGCCTTTCCCAACGCTCTAATAAGTCCTGCTCCTGCTTGCCCGCACCAAAAAGCATAATCTCGAAGCCTTGTTCGCTTAACGCCTTAACCACCTGTTCCATCTTGTCAAGAGGGTATATCTTGCCCTTATGAGCAGCAAAAGGAGCTATGCCAATACGCGTAACAATAGCCTTACTATTGCTTGAGTTTCCGATGAGCTTCCGATGAGCTTCCGATGAGCTTCCGATAGAGGTAGCCGGCAGATTGGTGGCAGGCAGGAGGTCGAACAACTGACGATAGCGGTCTAACATGGGCGTGATAGACACGTTTTGGGGTTGAGTATCGGTCGTGTCGGTATGTCTATTGCGAGTGTGAAGGAAACGCCACTTTTGCAGACGTCCTTTGTGCAGACAACGCACGGGCTTGAGGTGGCAAAGGGCTTGGAGGTCGATACGCCAACTGCGCCAAACACTATGGGCGTCGATAACACGGTCGAAAGCTTGCCAATTCATCTTTTCGCCATACACAAGGAACGAGACATTATCAGGCATGTCTTGCAACAGGGCTTGCATCTTCGGACGACTCAGCAGGGTGTAGCGGTTGTCGGGGAAAGCATTAGCCGCCTCCCGCAATACCGCACACAGCATCGCTACATCGCCTAAAGCGGATAATCGTATGACAAGATAGTGGGACACGATTTGTTATTTGTTATTTTTTGGTGTAGAGGACGGGGTTGAGGTTAGGGTCGTTGTACATCTTCATCTGACGATAGACCTTCATTACCCGTTCACCTGCCTCGTAGTCCGCCAATAACTGCGAGATAGAGGTGGTCATGTCGCTCAGTTGCTCCCTGAGCACGGCGAGTTTGTCCACGCATTTTTGGTGCTGCTCTTGACTCACGTCTGTGCGCTCCACCTGCTCCTGCATGTGCCACAATTTGACGTGCAAGATACTCAGCCTATCTACTGCCCACGCCGGACTTTCGGTATTGATTTTAGCGTCTTCCTTCGGCTGGATAGCGTGATACCGCTCCCAGAAATACGAGTCGATGCGCTCCACAAGATCGGTTCGCTCCTGATTGCTGCGGTCGATACGACGCTTTAGCGCAAGCGCTTCCACAGGGTCAATCTCGGGGTCGCGAATGATGTCCTCCAAATGCCATTGCACCGTGTCAATCCAACATTTGAGGTATAAATCGTGCTCAATACCGTTTTCGTACGGGTTGACGATAGGGTGATTCACATCGTCCCATTGGTGATAATCGCGCACGGCTTGTGCAAAGATTTGATTTGCTTTCTGTATCATAATTGTGCCTTTAATAACTTGTTAATACTCCTTGTTTGCTGATGGTCAGCATGACTCCAAAGGTGTTGCCAAACTGATTGCCGATGTCGCTTCCGAGCGATATACCAAAGTCCAGTCCCCACGCTTTCTCTACGTGCTTATTGACCTCAACGAGCAACGATGTGTTGGTGGAGAGAAGTGTTGAGTAGGGATTCGTACTGTATTTGCCATAGTTCCGCTGGTGGGAGCAGATAATGCGGTAACGGAAGCCGTAGATATCGCCCCTGATTCCTGCGAAATGCGCCATAACGCGGTTGTTTGTGGTGGCGATACTGCCATCGGTGTTATAGACGGGCGATGTAATAAAAGGCGTTCCGATGGTGCGGTAGAAATAGTTCCAACCGTTTTGATACACGCTGTTGGTGTAGTAATTATCCACTCCGCCATAGATATATCCGTCCTTGTCATGGAATGGTCCCGATTGGTCGGTGGTATTCAGGAACTCGTATGTCAGGCTTTGTATGAAGCGCCATTTTGTTTGGTGAATGTTGATTCCCCATAGTCCGTCAGGCAGGTTCATAGCTGTGGCCATGAACTTAATCGGTCCGTCCTCGAACATCGAGTTCCAATAGGCACTTACTTTCCAACCGTCGCCTTTGACGTCAAGCGTCAATGTTTGGCTGCCGATATGGTTGCCTTGTGCGTTGTGAATGTCGTTGCTCATCGTGCCTCCCGCTTTGGCTTTGAATATGGTCATGAAGGCGTGCAGGTCGTTGCCTAAATCGCCGTATTGTGGCGAATAGCCTCCCCATTGCGCCACGTGATGAAACTCGTAACTCACGTTCACAGGCAGTTTGCCGCCAATACGTGCTCCGATGTACTTATGGTGCACCAGTCCGCGTGTGACGTAGACATCATCGTTCTGCCAAAGGTGGTCGATTCCGCCACGAATCTCGGCATAACCAAACAGTCCGGGGAAAGCCGTCCAGCGGTCGATACCGATACTGATGCGTGGCATAGGATGTGCGTTGCCAGAGAAGAGTAATCCACCCGAAGTCAGTTGCTCGTCTGCTGTGCCGAATTGTAGGGGCTTGATACCTGCCGTAATATCAACGATGTACAGGCGCACGTGAGCGTACATAAGGTTGATGTAGCCGGTACCTAATCCGCCGATTCTCTCATCGGGCACTTGTGGCATACGGCTTTGCAGTCGTCCTGTGGCAGTCAGTCCGAAATCGTAGTCGTACCAGCGATTCGGGCAGGTGCTTTCCTTGAGAAGTCCAATGGTCAGATTTCCGCTATGCGGGGCAGCAGCAATATCGCCGTTGCGGTTGGTTTGCAGCCAAAACGGGGCATACTCGCCCGAAGAAGAGACGGCTTTGGCACGCAATAGGTAGGCGATGGTATCCTGTGCCGTGTTGGGCTCAGCCATAGGCAATGGCCACCAATTCCACGCGTGAAGGTTCATCGCGACGAAAAGCAATATGACAAGACACTTATTCCTCAATGCGATAAAGGGTGTTTAATATCGTGTTGTCTTGGGCTTCTCCTAATCCGATGTAGGCTTTGCCGTCGATGGAAAAGCCAATCATGTTCTCGGTGCCGATGGGTAGTGTGCCCGCTTTGGTCCAAGTATCTGTCTGCGGATCGTATCGCAAGATGTCGTCATATACGATTCCATCGGTCAGGTCGCCCCCGAAATGCCGTCCGCCTGCGATGTAGATGTGTCGTTTGCCAGCCACAGCCACCGCCATGGCTCTGCCTTTTCCTGGCACATTCGTGCAGCGAGTCCATTTGCCTGCAAAATCTATCCGATACCAACTCTTTTGGTCTTCGATACGGTAGCCCGTGCCAAAATAATGTTGCCCTTGCACACTGGCTCCTACGCCCGCCATGACGGATATCATTTGGTCAGATGCTTGCTGCTGTGTCCATTGCTTGCTTGCAGGGTCGTAGCGCCAAATCTCGTTGCTGAAACCATCGCCCATGCCGTAGAGACAATAGATATACTGCCCGTCGGTATAACTAATCACACCGACAGTATTCTTGCTCGGATAATCGGTCAGACGTTCCCAACGATTGGTGGCGGGGGTATATTTCCACCAGTCTCTAAGGCAACTCTGCTCAGTATAGATATTTCCGGTAAATCCTAAGCCGATATACACTTTGTCGCCCAACGTGCAAGCCGTACCGTTCACACGCGCTTTGAGAGGCGGAGTAGGCAGCATTTCCCAACTGTCGGTGACAGGCGAATAGCGGAAGAGGGTGTTGCTATTGTCGGCTTTGGTAGTGCTTCTGCGTCCGCCAAAGACGTAACCATAGCCATTAGCAGCAAAAGCCACAGCGCTGGTTCGTGCCTCGGGCATGGGCGTACAAGACACAATGCGTGCAGGCTGCTCCGGCGCATTGGACGAGCACGCACAAAGGCAGATAACAAGTAATATGAGCAGGTTAGTCTTCCGCACGGGTTTTCTTTTTCAGTTCAAAGTCGCGTCCGAGGTAATTCTTACGTACCATCGGGTTGGCAGCCAACTCTTCCGGCGTGCCGTGGAAGAGAATCTTACCCTCGAAAAGCAGGTAGGCACGGTCGGTAATCATCAGCGTCTCATCTACGTTGTGGTCGGTGATGAGGATACCGATGTTCTTATCTTTCAGTCGCCAAACCACATCCTGAATCTCTTGCACGGCAATCGGGTCAACGCCTGCAAAAGGTTCGTCCAACATTACAAACTTCGGTTCAATGGCGAGGCAGCGTGCAATCTCCGTACGGCGCCGTTCACCGCCGGAAAGCCTATCGCCGATGTTTTGGCGCACGTGGGCAAGGTTAAATTCCTGAATCAGTTGCTCCAGTTTCTCCTGCTGATATTCCTTGCTGAATTTAGTCATCTCCAGCACGCTGCGGATATTATCTTCCACGGTCATTTTGCGGAAGACGCTTGCCTCCTGTGGCAGGTAACCGATACCCATTTGCGCACGTTTGTACATTGGGAAACCCGTTATGTCTTGGTCGTTGAGGAAGATTTTTCCCGAATTCGCCACGATGAGTCCCGTCGTCATATAGAACGTGGTCGTTTTACCCGCACCGTTAGGTCCGAGCAGTCCCACAATCTCGCCTTGTTTGAGTTCGATACTCACATCGTTCACGACAGTTCGCTTGCCGTATTTCTTGTATAGGTGTTCTGTGCGTAATGTATCCATAATTGTCCGTTATGTATCAATCGTCAATCTCAATTACTACAGGGCAATGGTCGGAATGTACCGCCTCTTGCAGTATGCGTGCGCTTTTGATTCGTGCTTTCAGCGGTTCGCTCACCCAATGGTAGTCAATGCGCCAACCTGCATTCCGTTCACGTGCGCCGAAGCGGTAACTCCACCAAGAGTATTGCTCTTTGCGGGTGTCGAATAGGCGAAAACTATCTATCATTCCGCCTGTTTCCCACCTATCCATCCATTCGCGCTCTTCGGGCAGGAAACCGCTCACGCCCACTTGTCGTTCAGGGTGATTGATGTCAATAGGCTTGTGGCAGATGTTATAGTCACCGCATACAACTACGTTCTTGCGCTCTTTGCGTAGGTCTTCTACCCACGTTTTGAAGTCTTCTAAGAACTCCATCTTGAAGTCTTGCCGTATATCTCCGGTCGTACCGCTTGGGATATAAACGCATACGATGGTGATGTCGCCAAAATCGGCTCTGAGGACGCGCCCCTCGCAATCGTATTTATGATTGTTCATGCCAGCTTTTACGAGGTCAGGCTCTTTCTTCGAGAAGATGCAAACGCCCGAATAGCCTTTCTTCTCTGCTGAGTGGATATAACTATAATACCCTAATTCTTGCATAGCGAGGGTATCTATCTGTTCGGGTTGAGCTTTGCTCTCCTGTATGCAAAATACATCGGGTTGCTCTTGTTGCAACCAGTCCAACAGCCCCTTGCTGATGGCGCTTCGAATGCCGTTCAAGTTGTACGAAATGATTCTCATCGGTTAATTAGAATTTTGCTTGTGTGATTATCTTTGGTGCGCAGGATATAGATGCCGTCAGGTAATATGTCGCAATCCTTGCCTACGGCTCGTCCCATCATATCGTATAATCCTTCTATCTCGCATTCTTGGGTTACGAAAGGCACATCTAATATGGTCTCTTTTCCTCCGCCATTCAGTTTGAAATAGATGGTGCTGTCTGTCTCTGTAATGTTCGTTATGGTGTGTCCTTGTATGCCCGTGTATTCCGTAGCGCCGGCAGGGAATAAATCACCGGCTTTGCCATTCGAACCAATCCCGCGTATAGGTGTTTGTCCATCGGCTTCGATGATGTCAATGCCCAATGCGGAAGCACTATTGTTCACGGTGTTGGCTAACCAGCGAGAGTAACTGTATTGTATCTTCGTCAGCATCATACCGTGTCCGGGAAGGAACTTGTCCCAACCTGTCTTTTGCCGGTTCTCAACGAGATAGAACGTCGTTGGGTCAGGGTCGTTGCCGATTAGGTTATGCGAACCGGTAGCGGTAATGAGTCCGCATGCGTTGCTCTCTTGCAGTTCGGGTAGGGTTACGTTAGCGGCTTCGTGCAGCAGGGTAGGCGTTATCCAACCGAGGAAGAACCGCTCATAGCCGGAATAGGCAGGAGGCGTATTGCCGTCGTTGTTGTAGATACCATAATCCATAACGTCCCAGTTGCCGGAGGTCTTGGCGGTAGTGCCGGTAATGGTCTGGTAGATGTCGGGGAAACCTAATACGTGCCCAAACTCGTGGCAAAACGTGCCGATACCGTTTAGTTGGTTGCTTTTGTAGTTTATCTCATTTCCGCAAGCATAACTATCCAGCACTTTGCCGTCTATCCGCACGGTGTCTTTACCTAAACCACCTGCGCTTTTTGGGGCATAGAAATGTTCAGATAATGTATAACTATGTGGCCAAATCGTATTTGCGTCTCCTCCGTCATTCTCGCCAAAACCTGCGTAGATGACATATACGAAATCTATTTTTCCGTCGTTGTTGGAGTCGTATAATGTAAAATCTACCCCGTCTTTGTCTGCGGCTTGGCAGGCTTCTATAATCATTTCTTCGGGGCGCAGGTCGTAACCGTTATAGTCGTTTTCTCCGTAGTATTTCATTTCATTAGACACTTGATACGGACCGGCAATATCAAAGACGGGCTGATACTTGCCGTTAGATTGGTCGGTAAAGTATTGTTTTGCCGAGCCGTCAGCAATGATCCAAGTCTCTTTTCCGCCGCTTGTATATTTGTATTCGCGGTGGTAGTTATCGCTGTTGATGAGCCGCTCGAAACTGGCTTTGTCGTAACGGAACAAATTGTCTTGATAGTAGATAAGAATAATCAACCCGTGTGGGGCGATGTTGAGGGGATAAGCGGTCTGTAATTGTTGTTGAGCGCGACGGGGCGAGCGTTGTGTTCGCTTGGCTTCAATCTCTGCGGGGGTCAGTTTTTGGACAACCTCATAGTTCCCTTCTGCGTTCAGCGTTATCCATTCTCCGTTATCGTTGGTCAGCCAGTGGCACCATTCATCGCCTTGCTGGTAGATAGTTATGGCTGTACCATTGGCTTGCATTACGGTTCTGCCGTCTCTGCGTGCAGGTACTGCCCACATTGCTGTAACGGCTATGAATAGCCCGACTAATCCTACTATGTATGTCTTTTGTTGCACGTCTGTTCTGTTACTTAGTTATTACTCTTTTTCACTTTCTTAAACAATTCGCTTGCGAATACAAAGTCCTCCAGCGCCTCGTTTTCTGCGTGGAAGATGTCGTGTCTTGAGCCTTGCCATTCCATGATTCCGCCTTTTAGGAAAACGATATGATCGCCTATTTCCATAATGGAGTTCATATCGTGGCTATTTACGATGGTGCAGATATTATATTCCTCGGTAATCTCGTGAATCAGTTGGTCGATGACAAGGCTGGTCTTTGGGTCAAGTCCCGAGTTAGGCTCATCGCAGAAGAGGTATTTTGGGTTCATGGCGATGGCTCTAGCGATAGCTACACGTTTTTGCATGCCGCCACTTATCTCGCTGGGCATGAGGCTGAAAGCACGTTCGGGCATGTTCACTCGTTGCAGGCAGAATCGTGCGCGTTCTACCATCTCTTCTTCGGTCATCTGCGAGAACATCTCCAACGGATACATCACGTTTTCTTGCACAGTCAGCGAGTCGAAAAGGGCAGAACCTTGAAACAGCATGCCTACTTCCCGATGGAGCAGACGAATCTCTTTCTCGCTCATGTCGGTTAGGTTTCTGCCGTCATATTCGATTCGCCCGGAATCTACAGGGTGCAAACCGATTAGCGACTTCATCATCACGGTCTTGCCTGAGCCCGACTGACCGATTATCATGTTCACTTGCCCGTCGTGAAGTGTTGTGGAGATATGGTTAAGCACCACATTCCCGTCAAAACTCTTTACTATATCATTAACAGTTATCATCTTTCTACTTTCTACTTACAAATTTACAAACTTACAAATTTACAAATTGAATATTCTCATAGCAACAATTTTGTGAGCAGTAAGTCTCCAAAAAGTATCAATATATTCGAATTTACTACGGCATTGGTGCTGGCTTTACCTACGTCCAACGCACCGCCGTGGGCGTAGTAGCCGTAATAACTACTCAGGCTGCTGATGATAAACGCAAACACTAATGCTTTGATGATACCGTACCATACGAAATAGGGGTTAAAGGCATACTGAATGCCCACTACATAGTCGGCAACGGTTATCACGTCGGTGAAGGCGCCTACACCCCAACCGCCAATCAGTCCGACGGTGGTGGAGATGATGACGAGTAGGGGCATCATCGTTACGAAAGCAGTTATCTTAGGCAAAATCAGGTAGTTGGCGGAGTTCACACCCATTATCTCCATGGCGTCTATCTGCTCTGTGATACGCATAGTGCCTATTTCCGAAGCGATGCTGCTACCCACTTTGCCTGCTAAGATAAGGCATAGAATCGTGCTTGAAAACTCCAGCAGCAACGTCTCACGTGTCAGCAAACCGGTAGTGTAGGTCGGTAATAGCGGGTTCTCGGTATTGATTTTGGCTTGAATTGTCAATATCGCTCCGATAAAAACGGAGATAATGATTACGATAGGCAAACTTTGCAAACCTTGTTTCTCCAGTTCGCGTGAGTACTGCCGCCAAAACATGCGTTGCCTATCTGGTAGGCGAAACACTTTCCCCATCAGCAGGAAATATTCCCCGATATGTTGTAATATCTTCATATATGCTTTGCGTTTGATGTTTCACGTTATTTGCTTCGCGTTTGATGTTTCACGTTATTTGCTTCGCGTTTGATGTTTCACGTTATTTACGAAAACAACGAAAACAACGAAAACAACGCTGCGAAGCAGCAAACTACGTGGCTCTGCCACCTAATCGCCTGCAAAGATACAACATTTTTTCCAAATATGCAAGTTTTTGAACCTTTTTCTATGGCAACTGCTCAAAAAATTAGAGTAGTTCGTTTAGAGGGGAATCGACAAATGGAAAGAAGTATTCCGTGAACCGTGCACCAAATCCATCTCCGTACCACTACCGTACCGCACCGAACCTTCACCGAACCCTCACCGAACCTTCGCATCATTTGCATCATTCGCCGCAAGCGGCGTCATCTAATTCTTAATTCTTAGCCACAAGGGCACGATTATCTCAAAAATTCAATAAAATTTGCATATCCCAAATTTTCTTTGTACCTTTGTAGCCGAAATTAAAGCTGAAAAGCGTTTCAGTAGCAGGTGAAAGTCCTGTAAAGAGATAACTAATAGAAAATGAATAATCAAAACGAAATAGTACTTTATCAACCCAATGAACTGACCAAGTTAGAGGTTCGTTTGGTAAATGACACTGTATGGTTAAGCCAGCAACAGATGGCGATATTGTTTGGAGTGAAAGAAAACAATATTACATACCATATCAAAGAGATTTACAAGTCAAATGAATTACCGGTTGAAGCAACTGCTC
>JAKSNN010000057.1 GCA_024399755.1 Paludibacteraceae bacterium
GTTTTGCTAGAGCCGTTGTAGTGGAGAATGAGCGTGAATAATGTTCACGCTTTTTTGTTGTATGTCACTATAAACACAAAACATCAACAACATATTCTTATGGAGTAAGCCGAAAAGCCATATAAGTGAGTAGGCAAAATTAAAAACAAACATTTTATGAAAAAAACTTTTTTATTCGCACTTGTTGTATGTGCGGTAGTGATGTCCTCCTGTAAATTGGCCATTGTGCCTAAAGCAGTAAACTCTGTTAATTCTGTCAAAATTGACGGAATGAAATTAAATCTTGATAGAAAAGACTATCAAGTGCTTAAAACGATTTCAGCAGAAGCTTCTATTTGTTATCATCAATATGGTAAAAGAAGATATACCATAAGTGATCGCAATGGCGACTTTAAAGTTTCGTATAAGCATATTCCATATACGACTAATTTTGGATTAGATAAATTCCAAGGTATTGCTCAATATGGATTCCTAACGAATGACTATCAAGGTCAAGTACAAAGTATTAATGATATGAGCCCAGAAGATTTTGCAAGGCATTTTGCTACGTATCGTCTTATCAACGCATGTAAAATGGCTGGCGGTGATGGCGTTATTGAACCTGTTTATTGTATGCGCGTTGGTCAGGAAGGTCGCGATATCATCTTCACGGTAACGGTATCGGCAAAAGTAGTAAAACTTAATACGGATAAATAATATTTTAATTTTTAATTAGTATGAAAGCTCTTCAATCTCTCGCCCTTGTGGCTTTAGCATGTGGTGCTATATCTTGTGGTTCAACTAAATCAGCACCAGCTCCAGCACCAGCACCCGCAGTAATTAATCTTGGAATCACGGAGAATGCTCCTGCGGATAAGTATGCAAATATGGAGTACGGAATCCGTCTCAATTTTACGGACGATCGTGCAAATCAAAATATTATTCATGCGTATGATGCAAGTACAACGTCTCGTCCATACGTATCAGTAAATCCTACTATTGCTTCATTTGTCCCAGAAAGTATGCGTCGTTATATGCGTACAATGGGATTTAATTTAGATGCAGATGTGGCAACTGATTATCTTTTGGAAGTAACGTTAAAGGAATTTCATGTTGATTATCTCAGCGGTATTGGCTGGAGTGGTACTGTAATGATGAGCATTAAAGCTTATGATCACAATCGTACTTTGGTTTATCCAAGTGTAGAAGTAGCAGGTCGTGCCACGGGGCAAGGTAATGCCTATTCTTTTGTAACAGCAAATGCTGTTTTGAATAAGGCCTATACGGAAGCATTAAAAGATGTTGATTGGGATCGTATCGCCTTTTTCTTACATCGTGCCAATTCTCCAAAAGATGAAGCCACAAAACAAGTGAAAGGCGAAGGTAATACAGCACTTGAACACCTTGTTGTTCATTGGAATGTTAATTCCCGTCCACAAGGTGCAGATGTATATTGGCGTGTCATTTCTCAAACGCCTGAAGTTAAGAATCAAAACTACAAGTACCTTGAGACTACTCCTTATGAAGGTTCAGAAACGCTTAATATTAAAGGTTTGACGTACAATAATGCAGGTCTTGTTCAAGTTGAAATTAAATGTGAAAAGACAGGTTATTATACGCAAACAAAGAAATATGATTTGCTTTCGCTTGTAGATGAAAATGATGTAAGTTATATGTTTCGCCTTGTTAAAGAGGAGGAATAATTTTGTTAATAATGAGGGTGTGTCATAATCGGCACACCCTCTTGATAGTTAAATTATATGAAAAAGTTATTACTATTCGGACTTTTAATCAGTATGTCCGTTATGAGTTATGCAGGTGTTCTTCTCACAAAATCAGGAGCACGCATTGAAAACGTCACTATTGTCAGTGTAACCGATACAGAAGTTATTTATAGTGTCAATAATGGTGAACCTATCACCATTTCTAAAAATGACTTGTCTGCTATTTTATATGATGATGGAAGATATGAGGAGATTCAAGTGAAAGAAAATAGTAATGTGGTAAGTAGCATTGGGAATAATACTGAAAGTACTGGTTACAATACTCCTGTATGGCCAAATCAAATGGGAGAGTCATGGAAAGAAGATTGGAAACTTTTTTGCAAGAACAGTCCAAATGAAGTAAAAGAGGTAACGAAGGCGATCAACTTGGTAGTAAGAAAACAAGGCATATTCAATTTTAGTGGTGCTGCTGATATAGACAGGCAAGCCAATGACGCTTATTTGAATGCAAAAGCCAATGGATTAAGTGGCGAAGATGCCGTTCGTGCTCGCAATATAGTATATATTAATCGTGCAAATGAACTGAGCGGAAGCAATTTTAATACGACTCAGGAAAATCCGACTTATACATCATCTAATGCCGCTAATACTTTTAATCTTCTTGCCTATGGAGTATTCAAAGGAAGTAAGAATTATGAGGTTTGTCATGATTATGACGGAGCAGTAGTGGAATATCGAATAATTATCAAAGAGGGTAAGCAAACTATCTATACAGAATATCAACAAATTGGTGTTGTTCCGTTTGCCTTTGTAAGTGAATCTTTTAAACAATCCTATTGTGCTACTTATACGAAATTCAACATTGACTTACCAGAAGAGGTGTCATATATGCAAACAATACCTTTTGTGGTCAATGGCATAGATGATACAAACAAAAGGAATGTTACTATTCAATATCGCATATCCAAAGAAGGATACAAACCTGTAACAGTTGTGTGGCCAGAGACAATGTTACCACAGGGGGAGGCGATTTGTTTGCCGTTAAATATGTTGAAACCTTTAAGTACAAAGGAGAAAGAAAAATTAAGCAATACGACTTCTGAAAGTACCGAAGATTATTACAAAAAAGAGAAAGCAATGCGAGATGCGGGTGCAGTACTTACAGGATGTGGAATTATACCATTGGGCGTTCCTTTATTAGCCATAGGTCAAAATGGTATGAAAAAAATAGATAAACAGGGTTCTGAAATTTATACTAATTCTGCTTATGTTAAAGAAAAGAAAATGCGAGATGCGGGTGCAGTACTTACAGGTTGTGGAATTATACCATTGGGTGTTCCTTTGTTAGCTGCTGGACAAGCAGGTATGAAAAAAATAGATAAACAAGGTTCTGAGATTTATACTAATTCTGCTTATCTTAAAGAAAAGAAAATGAGAGATGCCGGTGCTGTACTTACGGGTTGTGGGATTATACCTATAGGAGTTCCTTTATTAGCAGCAGGTCAATCAGACATGAAGAAAATAGAAAAAGAAGAAGGTGCAAAAGCTTATAATATTGATTCGAATGCTATAAAAATAGAACGTCTTGGTAAAAATCGCTATGCCTATGACGATATTGTGATGAATGCCAAAACAATGGCACAATTTTTAAAGAATAATTGTCCTGCTGCATATAGTAAATATATGAGTGGGAAGAAACTTAAAGGTGCTGGTTGGGGAGTATTCTCTGCTGGATTGGTTATGACTGCTGGTGGAGCTGCCATGATGGGAGTCTGGGAAGACCATCATCCCTATGGTGATTATACTTTAGAAGGAGCAGGAATATCACTTGTGTGTATAGGATCTATATCCATGGCAGCGGTTAGTATCCCTTTATTAGGCGTAGGCTATCATCGTACAAATCATGCGCATGAGATATTTAATGAGCAATGTGCTACGCCAGAGAAGTTGACGCTTAATCTGCAAGCTAGTCAAAATGGCTTAGGGTTGGCACTAAACTTCTAAAAAATAAATTGACTTGAGATAAATAGAGCATAATCGTAAAAAATTGTGCTCTATTTTTGTGCTGTGTTGCGTGGTCTGGGAGAGTTTCTCTACCTATCGTTTGTCTCAAGCAAAGGAATCTATTTCTTGTATATTTTTGGAATTGATTCCGAAAATATTATAGTTTTTTCGGAATTGATTCCAAAAATATTATGATTTTATTTGCGGATATAAAAAAATATTCGTACCTTTGCACCAAAATTTAGGATTATGATTCAGCGAGAAATAGAACAACAGGTGAAATCTTTGTTTCAAAGACGGAAGGTAATTCTTATTATGGGGGCAAGGCAAGTGGGGAAATCCACATTGCTCAATCAGTTGTTTGGCAATCAAGAAGGGGTACTTTGGTTGAATGGAGATGCCGATAATGTGCAAGAGTTACTGCAATCTCCTTCGGCACCTCGGCTCAAAGCAATTATAGGAAACAACCGTTATATGATTATTGATGAAGCACAACGGATTCCCAATATTGGTTTGTGTCTCAAAATTATACATGACCAAATTCCAAATGTACAAATTATAGCAACTGGTAGCTCTTCTTTCGAGTTGGCTTTCAAAACACAGGAATCGCTCACAGGAAGAAAACATGAGTTTAAGATGTATCCATTGTCCTTTGGAGAAATGGTACATCAGACGTCTTTATTAGATGAATTAAGTATGCTTGAACATCGTTTGGTGTTCGGGTATTATCCTGAGATAGTAACGCATCAGGGAACAGAAGAGCGTGATTTACGTGATTTGGTGGATAGTTATTTGTTTAAAGATGTATTACAGATTGAATCAATTGCCAAGACGGATAAAATAGTGAAGTTGCTTAAAGCTTTGGCATATCAAATTGGGAATCAGATTTCCTATAACGAAATAGCACAAGTAGTAGGATTGGACTCTAAAACGGTCGAAAAATATGTTGATGTGCTTGAACAAAGTTATATTGTATTTAGATTAGGTAGTTATTCTCGTAATCTGCGGAATGAATTAAAGCAGAGCAAGAAAATCTACTTTTATGATTTGGGAGTCCGTAATGCGTTGATAGGTAATTTTACTCCAGCAAAATTGCGTGCTCAAGGAGACTTAGGTGCTATTTGGGAAAATTTTGCCATTACCGAGCGAATGAAAAGAAATGCGTATCGTGAGCATTATTGTCAATCCTATTTTTGGCGCACGCAACAGCAACAAGAGATTGATTACGTTGAAGAGAAAGATGGTCAGTTGAGTGCTTTTGAATTTAAGTGGAACTACCATAAGACACCTAAATGTCCTGTTACGTTTACTACGGCTTACTCGGAATCTACATTTCAAGTTATCTCTCCTCAAAATATAGAGACATTTATTTTAGATGACCATTCTTATTGATATTGCCGACTACAATCGGAATTAGCAGTGAGTGCCTACGAAATCAATCGCCGCTTTCACGAAGGAGATGAAGAGCGGGTGGGGATTGAGCACCGTGGAGGAATACTCGGGGTGGAACTGTGTGCCGATATACCAAGGGTGGTTCTTGAGTTCGATAATTTCGACCAATCCCGAATCGGGGTTCGTGCCCGAGCAGCACATTCCTGCTGCCTCAAACTCTGCCTGATACTTATGGTTGAATTCATAGCGATGGCGGTGACGCTCTGCAATGAGTCCGCTTTGGTAAATCTCTGCGGCTTTCGTACCCTGTTTCAGACGGCAAGGATAAGCGCCTAAACGCATACTGGCACCTTTGTTAATCATTGTCTTCTGGTCGTCCATCATATCTATGACGTTATGCTTGGTGCGCTCGTCAAACTCCATCGAATTGGCGTCTTTATACCCTAATACGTTGCGTGCAAACTCAATTACCATGGCTTGCATACCCATGCAAATTCCCAAGCAAGGGATATTGTTCTCGCGGGCATATTTGAGGGCGATAAACTTACCCTCTACGCCACGGTTGCCGAAGCCCGGCGCTACTACAATACCTTGTTGACCTTCCAAGAGCGAAGCGATGTTGTCGCTCGTAATATCATCGGAGAGGATAGAGGTAAGAATCAGTTTATGGTCGCTATAGGCAGCGGCGTGGGTAAGTGATTCCTGAATAGACTTATAGGCGTCTTGCAGTTGCACATATTTGCCGACAAGGGCTATACGCACGGGGGCGGTAGCGCTCTCCAACTTCTGCAGGAAGGCGTTCCAATCGGTCATATCCGCTTTCTTCACTTTGCTCAAATCGAAGCCTGTCTTTTCCAATACGACCTCGTCAAGATGCTCTTCCTGCATATTGAGCGGTACGCGATAAATGCTGCTGGCATCTTCTGACTGAATGACAGCGTGCTGGTCCACATTACAGAACAGCGCTACTTTGCGCTTGAGTTCGTCGCTTACGTGGTGCTCGGTACGCAGAATGATAATGTCGGGTTGTACCCCTGCTTTCTGCAACTCCTGTACAGAGTGCTGCGTGGGCTTGGTCTTGAGTTCTTTAGCCGCATTCAGGTAGGGCACGTAGGTAAGGTGAATGCAGAGGCAGTCGTGACCATATTCCCACTTGATTTGGCGGACAGCCTCGATATAAGGCAGGCTCTCGATGTCGCCTACCGTTCCGCCTATCTCGGTAATCACGAAATCGAACTCGCCGCTCTGACCAAATGCCATGATGTTACGTTTGATTTCGTCGGTGATATGCGGAATAATCTGTACCGTCTTGCCCAAGTAATCGCCACGACGCTCTTTCTCGATGACGTTCTGGTAGATACGTCCTGTCGTGATATTATTCGATTTATGGGTTTGTATATTCAGGAAACGCTCGTAATGACCGAGGTCAAGGTCTGCCTCGTGTCCATCTACCGTGACAAAACACTCTCCATGCTCGTAGGGATTGAGGGTGCCCGGATCGACGTTGATATACGGATCCAACTTTTGATTGGTGACGCGGAAGCCTCTTGCTTGCAGAAGATTACCTAACGAGGCTGCTAAAATGCCTTTACCAAGGGAAGATGCAACACCTCCCGTTACAAAGATATATTTTGTCATAATGCGTGAGATGTCCTTAATGGACTTGCAAAGGTACTACTTTTTTTCCGAATGCGCAAATACAAAGTGCAAAAAACTTGTTTTTTGCCGGTCTTACACAGGGCAGAGGAGTGTTATCTGGAAAAAACTTTGCCGTTTCATAAAAAAGCAGTAATTTTGTACGGTTTATATTGTGCGGAAATGATTTTTCTCGGTTACTTGATACTGGTTAATCTTGTTGCATTCTGCCTCTATGGGGCGGATAAGCGCAAGGCGCAGAAGAATAAATGGCGTGTACCGGAACGGACGTTGCTATGGCTTGCTTTCTTGGGCGGAGCGATAGGCGCATGGCTTGGCATGCGGCGTTTCCGTCATAAGACACAGCACACCCGTTTCCGGGTGCTTGTGCCGTTGGCTTGCCTGCTATGGCTATTCCCAACGGTGAGTCTTATCGAGGTATGTGCGCTCAAGACCGGCAAGATAATTTATACCCCGCTGATGTTGCGGCGCTCTGCGGAAGCCCTAATCAACGGGCACGACTACAAACGTCACTACCAATGGGTGGCGTATGCCGATATTTCGCCTACGCTGACCCGTGCCGTGATGGCATCGGAGGACAACTTATTTGCTACACACAACGGCTTTTCTGAGCAAGCCATTCAGAGGGCGCTGAAGGAACGCAAGGAAGGGAAGGTGCGTCACGGAGGCAGTACCATCTCGCAGCAAACGGCAAAGAACGTCTTTACCTTCGGAACGCGCACATACTGGCGTAAGGCTCGTGAGGCGTGGTTCACCGTTCTCATTGAGCAGGTGTGGGGTAAGGAACGTATCATGGAGGTATATCTCAACGTGATAGAGACGGGCGACGGAATCTACGGTGCGGAAGCGGCTGCAAGGCAGTATTTCGGAAGGTCGGCGGCACATCTCAACGCTTCGCAATCGGCATTGATAGCGGTATGCCTGCCCAGTCCACGCCGATACAGCGTGACGCGCCCGGGACCCTACGTGCGCCGTCGGCAAACGCAAATACTAAACCTGATGCCCAAATTAGGAAAAATAGAATTACCCAACAAACAATTATTCACTAAAAAACAATCGTCATGAAAACCAAATGTTTTCTTTTCGTAGCAGTGGCTCTATTAGCCACGAATGCTATTTCTGCCCGCACAGTAACGGGCGTAGTAAAGGCAGACAAAGTGCTGCCGGGTGTACTCGTGACAGACGGTTATTCGTTCTGCCCCACGACGGTAAAAGGAACCTATAGTATCGAACTGAACGACAAGGCAGAGTTTGTCTATATCGTAACGCCAAAAGGCTACGTGGCAGACTATTCTACGGGTGTACCGCAATTCTACCAACGTTTGGAGGAAGGCAAGGACGTCTATAACTTCTCGTTGCAGAAGATGAAGGGCGATCCGAACCGTTACGCCATGATTACGATGGCTGACCCGCAACTGGATATCGACTCCGACGCGGAAAAACTGATGGCAGAGGCTCTGCCTGATATCAAAGCGACGGCTGCCGGCTATGCGGATATTCAGGTTGCAGGTATCGTGTTAGGTGATATCTCGTGGGACGTATATAGCCATAATAGTATCTACAAGGACTTTGCCAAGAAAGCAGGTTTCCCTATTTACCCCGTTATCGGCAATCACGACTTCGACAAGTATCTTGAGCCTGCCGAAGGCGCAGACTATGCACATCGCTACAAGGAAGATTTCGGACCTGTATATTACGCTTTCCAATTGGGCGAAGCCTACTATGTAGTACTGAACTCGATGGACTACAAGGGCAATAAGCGCTATCGTACCGCTATTGATATGGAAGACCAAATGCGCTGGTTGGAACTCTTCCTGCGTGCTGCCATCAATATGGATAACCGCATGTATATCTGCATGCACGCACCTTTGAAGCCATCGCCGGAATCGGCTTTGATTCCCGGCGGAGAGCGTCTTATCAATATCCTTGCAGGCAAGTTCCAAGGTGTAATCCTGAGCGGTCACCACCACCATAATTCGAATACCGAACTTGGCGGAGGTATTATGGAACATAATGTAGGTGCGCTCTGCGGCAACTGGTGGACAGCCCCTGTGAGCAGCGACGGTACGCCTCGCGGTTATCAGGTATTTGAGGGAGAGGGCAGGAACATCGTCTGCTGGTATTTCAAAGCAACGGGGTATCCACGTGATTACCAATTCAAACTCTATCGTCCGGGTCGTGTGATGGACCGCCCGAATGCTGTGGTAGCTAAGGTATGGAACTGGGATAACGCATGGCAGGCTCGTTGGTATCAAGACGGAATCTTCAAAGGGACAATGGAACAATTCTATTCCTATGACCCGGATTATTGCGAGTATGTAAACGGCGCAAGGGTAGTTGATGATTATGTGCCTTTCCGTATGCCTCATTACTTCTCGGCTGTGCCCGATGCAGGTGCTAAGGAGATTAAGGTTGAGATTATAGACCGCTTTGGCAAGGTATATACCGAAACGATGCGCCTATAAAAAGGGCGCATCGTTCAAAGGTGTTTCAAAGGTGAAGATAAGGTGATGATAAGGTGATGATAGACTGATGTTACAATGAAGATTAACCGATGTTACGATGGTGCGGGTGAGTACATTGTGAGTCGTATCAAATAATAAAAGCCTCGGCATTGCCGAGGCTTTTATTATAGCAGGTAGAGGATTGCGGTAGGGCAATCCTCTACTTATTTATTGCAGAGGGATAATCTCTACGCGACGGTCTTTGTTAGGATCGTTAGCAGCACTGTCGCCATAGCGGTATGGGTGGTCAGCACCATAAGAGGTAACATCCATTTGCTCTTTCTTCACACCCTTGATTTGGAGTTCGAATGCAACGGCTTGTGCGCGGTTCTTAGCAAGACGCTTGTTAGTCTCTACGCTACCATCTTTACTTGCGTGACCCTCAACGGAGATGCGCATAGAAGGATGACGTCGCATAATAGATGCTACGGAATCCAACATATAAGCAGGCTCGATGATAGGATTACTGTAGTCGTTGACGCGGAAGTAAATGATAGATTTCTTCAGCACTTCGTCCAATTGCTTAACAGCAACTTGCTCAATAATCTTCACGGTATCACGAACAACAATCTCTTGCTTTACAGTATCGCGAATGATGTTATCAACCGTATCGTGAACGTAAACAACGGCAGGAGCCAATTTAGCAGCACGCTCTTTTGCTCTTTGCTCGTCGCTCTTACCTACGTTGAAGTGAGCAGCAATCTTAATACCGAAGTTCCATGGGCGGGCAACACCGTCAATAGCTTTGGTTCCGAGGATACCCTGATACATGTTCATACCCGAGTTTTGGGTAAGAGTCTGGTTAGCCTCAGTCATGAAGCCAAGCACTTCGCGTTTCTCAGGAGCGATGTTCATATCGTTCAGTCCTACGCCTGCATAGAGGCTAACGCTGAGGTTGATACGAGGGTGAACCTCAAACATTGCACCTGCTTCAGCGAACAACTCGCAAGAAACCGGCGTAACGTTTTTCATATCAATCTTGCCGTTCACGTTCTCCTCGGTTTTGCCGAAGTGACCTTGTACATCGCTGAAGGTGCAATTGATAGCATCTACGTGACCTACGTGGTTAAGCGTACCGTTAGCGTTGAATTTGCCGCCAACAGGGAAGCCTAACTTAAAGCCGGCAGTTCCGAGGAAACCGACCTTCTTAGGCTGGTACTTGAAACTCAATGCCAGAGGAATCTCGAGCATATAGAGTTGTTGAGCCTCTTTCCAAGTAGATTGCGGTTCGTTCTCTGCACCCGCAAAGTTAAGAATGTGGGTGTAGGTCTGAGGATTGAGTTTCATGGTAGGATCGTTAGCAGCCCACGAATATCTTACATCGTTAATACGGTCAACAGCACCGAAGGTAGAGAAGTCAATACCCGTAGTGAAACCCATCCAGTTGAAGAAGTAGTAGGTATAGCGGATATCTGCTACGAAGTCAGCAAAGTGAATACCGTTGGTTCCACCGATGACGTTGTAGTCGATGCCGCTCATTCCGAATCCGAAGCCGGCGCTGATAACGTGTCCCGTTGTGTAGTGCTCAGCAGGTTGTGCAGCCGTTTCTTCCTGCACTTCAGTATTGGCAGTAGCCTGAATATTCTCGTCGTCAGCCGAGATGGTAGCAGGGAATGCTACCAATCCGGCGAACAACAGACATACAATGTTCTTTTTCATAATGTTTGTCATTTCTTTAAGTTTCTGTCCGTTTAGTTTATTTGACAATCAGTTTGCCTGTAGCAACCTCACCGTCGCGGGTCTCATAGCGGAGGATATAAACGCCACTCTGCATAGGAGCAACGATAGCGTTCTGACCTTCTACGAGGGTCTGCTTGTCAGCATTGATACCTTCGCGAGAGATAACTGTGAATTCACCTTCGTTGCTGGTCTCAACGGTATATTGTCCGTTAGCAGGAACGATAGTCGGGTAAACCACCATCATCGGAGCTTTCTCGGACTTTGGTTCGAGGTAGAATTCGCAAGCGTGGTAAACCTTGCCATTAGCGTCTTTCATCTCAACGGTATAACTTCCGTTCAGACCCTTAACGTTTTGCAAGTATTGGCGAGTTTCTCCAGTGAGTTCTTCACCGTCCTTGAACCATTGGTAACTTACAAATACGGTGTCAACACCCGAGTTGTCAATAGCGAGAACGTCGTCCCAAACTTGTTTGATTGCATCTACGCAACCGTTGTCGCGAGTGTAAACCACTTTCTTCTTGAGAGTCTGTACACCATATACCATAGGTGTTTCACCTTGGATAGTAACAACGAGGTGGGTAGCAGCCAAGCAGGTAACTACATTGCCTTCAACCGAGAGGATAGCAGGGTTGTTAGAAGTGTAGGTTACGTCATAACCTGCCAACGACAGGAGAGGTAAGGTAACTTTCTGACCGATATACATGGTATCAGGCAGAGCGCTCATGTCGATGTCGTCAACGAGAACTTTGATAGTCTTGCTTGCGTAAGCAGCGTTGTATTCATCGCCCATTTCCGTACGAGCGGTAAGGGTAATTACTTTAGCCTCGTTGATGATGCAGGTCATAGCAAGACCGTTGAGGTCCATAGCCGTAGCATCTACGCTGTAGATAACCTTGGCATTGCCGTATGCACTAAATTCAGGCAGTTGAACGGTATGACCGACATACATTACCTCAGGAACGCCGGAGAGGTCGATATAGTCCTCAAGGAGAGCAGACTTGAAGGTATTGGTCTCTTTCGTGAAGGTCTCACCTGCAAGTTCGTCAGTACCGTTGGTCTTAGCA
>JAKSNN010000058.1 GCA_024399755.1 Paludibacteraceae bacterium
GCTTAATTCTCACTCATTCGAATATCGCCAATTTTCGTTATCGAGAAGTAAGTTTTCGTTCACGCGTGGCGTGGGCTTTACTTCATAATTCGATAACAAGGGTGTTTGGCGATGCCTGAATGAGTGGATTAAAAAGTTTAGTCCACTTTTTTGTGCACATAGTTGAATAACGGACTCGGAGTAACTGAAAAGCCGTTGAGTGAGTAGGTAAAAATTAAAGTTGTTACAAAATGAAAAAATATTATTTATTTTCAATTCTATTTGCTATAGTACTCAACGTAGGTGCCGTACCGACTAATCATTCCACTCGTATAGCAAATCAATTGTCCACACTTCGTGGGCAAATACGCCGTACACCCATGGCAAATAATGTCGTTACGATTTTACCCAGCACGCCAATACTTACTGCTGGATCGTATGAATTTACCTCCAATGGTATCCAAGTATCTTGCACAAATGGTCACATTTATGCAGCGAACGATTCTACTCTTGCTGATTTTCGTTGCTATGCCAATGCTTCTATTACCTTTTCAAGCACACAAAAAATTGTTAGTTTAGTGGTGAATGGATTTGCTAAAAAGAATTTATCCGTGACGGCTACTTCTGGCGATATTTTTTGCAAATCATCAACCCAACAGGATGTTGTTGATGATGAAGTTTTGAGCATTACTAATATCAATGCCTCTTCTATAACAATCAATTGTTCAGCACAACTTCGTTTCTATTCCGTCACTATAACTCTAGAGACTTCTACGACTCCTCAAACAATAGATATTGAGAATCTTTTTCTGGGTGAGGCACTTTGGGACAACGGATATTGGAATTTTGTATTCTATAGTCTGACAGCAGACTTGGAGTTAGCATATCCTATGGTTTCTTTTGAGGCGAAGGAATTTGCTTCTTCAGAATCAAGTATCAATGGTGAGTGGTCTCTTTATTCTAGTCAATATTGGAAAAATGGCACAGATCAGGTAGTGGAGGCCGATATTTCAAAGGAAGGGTCTTTAACCATATCTTGTGTTGGCGAAAATCTATATGAGGTTGTTGGCAGTTTTATTGGATTGGATGGAAATACATATCAATGGCAATATCCTAACGAAGATTATCCTACTACTTGTATGCTTATCTATGCTTTTGATATCCATAATGACTATAGCGAAATTACGCTGTCAGATTGTAAAGAAACTATTGATACACTTAATGTAGCTGAAGCCGTTAATATGATTCAATCACAAAATCCAGCAATGAAAGAACCGCACGACGCTAAAGATGTTGTTTCGCAAGCGCCATATAGTGCATACTGGCCTGGATATGCCACCATTTGGTTATCAGATATAGATAATCCTTCTCTCCAAATGGAAGGATACAAAATATATAAAGATGCAAATAAAACCAAATGGCAATCTGCTGCTGAGATTCCGTGTGCAGTTAACGATACCGTCATTCTATATGCAGATGCATTAGGTTATTATGCAGAGCAACAAATCTATGAAACTACCAGTGGCTATTTATCAAAAGTTTTTCCTTGTAACTATAAAGATTGTGATATGGCAACTTGCAAGGAATTGTGGAACTTGGCAATAAGTGGTGAGACCGGCATTAGGCAAATAAGTGGTGTCGTGACTTACGTCAATAGCAAGCAATTCTTTTATCAAGACATCACTGGTGGAATGCAAGTGTATTCTGCCAATCATAATCTATCAGAAGGAGATGTCTTTTCCGCTTATGGAACAATAGCTATGGCGGGAAGTGCTCCAGAAGTAAGAAATCTGATGAATATCAAAGTCGGAACGACGCAAACTCCTCAACCTACTGACATCTCGTTACATGATATTGCCAATTATCCTTATCAGTTGGTGCATTTAGTGGGTCTTAAACTATACAACAAAGATGAGGAAACGTTGTTTTTCTGTCAAGATGGTGATTCCATTCAGTACAACCATAGAAACTTGAATCTACAGGATTTTGAAGTTAATGCTTACTATGATGCAATAGTTGTAATCAATTCCTACAATGGATATGTGTTAAATGGTCATCCTGAGAATATCACACTTAACACAACGCTAACTCATCACCACACTTTTAGTGTATCTTCATCTGACCCTGCTAAAGGCATTGTTAGCGGAGAAAATGGAACATATCTCGAAGGTACTCAATTGGTTATTCAGGCTATTCCACAGGGTGATTATGCCTTTTTAAAGTGGAGTGATGGTAATCTTGAAACAATGCGAACAATCACTCTAACTCAGGACACCGTTTTGATTGCCGAATTTGGCTACCACACTTCCGGACAATGTGGTGATAACTTGTTTTGGTCATTAAAAAACGATACGCTGTTCTTTAGCGGTAGTGGAGCGATGAATGACTTTGATTTTGTAAAGATTCAATGTCCATGGTCACGATGGAACAAACAAATCTATGCCATTATCTTACCTGAAGGGATAACTAGCATAGGAGAAA
Source organism: Paludibacteraceae bacterium (assembly GCA_024399755.1). Classification (GTDB taxonomy): domain Bacteria; phylum Bacteroidota; class Bacteroidia; order Bacteroidales; family Paludibacteraceae; genus Colicola. Next base: position 2,461 of record JAKSNN010000058.1, read on the forward strand.
ACGCTTTTTATGGATGTGACAAAGTCTCAGAATTAACCATTCCTACCACCTTAGTAAAGGTCGGAGATGGTGCATTTAAAGGAGTCAACTCTCTCACAAATGTCTATGTTTCCGATTTGGCAGCATGGTGTCAAATTGATTTTGAAGATTCACCTATGTGGAGTGAAAATCAAATGCACTTATATGTTAATGATCAGGAAATCGTAGATTTAGTTATACCTAATGGAGTGACCACTATCTCAGGAGGTACATTTGCGTATTGCAAAAGTATTAAGACTGTAATTATACCTGCTTCAGTTTCAACGATTAAAGAAGCGGCATTTCTGGGTTGTACCAATATTCGCACGATTACCTGCTATGCTACAATAGTACCCACAACAGATGATAATGTGTTTTTGGGTCTCAGCCAATATGCTAAAGCGTATGTTTGGGAAGCACTTTTAGAAGATTATCAATTTACGCCAAGTTGGTCAACTCTGCAATTATATTCGATAGAAAAAATGCCCACGAATACGCCTAATGTTTTTGATAAGTTCTCCGTAAAAACGAATAAAAAGATTATTAACGGACACTTTTTTATTCAACACGATAACTATCTAATTGGAATAGACGGAACATTATTAAAATAACCTCAACAATGTAAGTTGATATTTTATTACTAATATGCGAAAGAGACTGTCTGACATCTACGTTAGGCAGTCTCTTTTTTAGGAAAAATCAAAATGAGAGGTTGGAGAGTGTCGAATGACCCTCGACCGACCGTGTTTGGACGCGCAGACAGTTCTAAAGAAATGTCTGCATAATGAGAGAAAAGAGCTGCTGTGTGCAACTGCATGAAAATCTGATAGATAGCATACATAAAGATATAATGGAGATTATTAGCGCAGACAGTGCAGACAGTAATTCCTAAAACCTTACACATACGCGCATACGTCCGACTTTTATAAAACAACTATCTGCTCTGTCTGCGCAAAAATAGATAGTACTAATAATCAGCATGTTACATTTTTTGCTAACTGTCTGCATTAGGATTTATCCGTTGATAACTTACAAATTTACAAATTCTGTAGTTCTGTTGCACGCCATTTGTTCCGTGCTCGTCAGGAACAATGCAACAATGCAATGTTGTCCTTTTCCGTGGGAGGAACGAGTGTCGACTGCCCCTCGACTGAGTGTCGGCTCAAATAATGGCAAAATTTTGACGTTTTTTAGTGAGATTTTGAAAACAATACATCATTCTAACCATCAGCGTGTTATGATTTTATCAACCTGCCGCGTATAGAACTTATACACATGTTATACAGATGTTATACACATGTTAGTTACAAATTGCTGTTCATTGGAGTGCCTGACTAAGCACTTCAAGAGGGTGAACGGCATGTACGCCCGTGCCATCTTTGATTTGTTGCCTGCACGACGTTCCGGGCGCGCAAACGATAGTCGCTCTACCCTGCTCTGCCACGGCTTTGCGTACTGCTGGCAGCAGCACCATTTCGCCGATTGCCATACTTGTGGCATAATGCTCTTTCTCATAGCCAAACGAACCTGCCATACCGCAACAGCCACTGGGAATGACATGCACGGTTGCTTCGGGTATCAGGCGCAATAGCGAAGCCGTTTTCTCCACTCCCACCAACGCCTTTTGATGGCAATGCCCGTGCAGCCAAATGTCTGCATCAAGGGCGTGAAACTGCTCCTTGCAGATTCTGCCCTGCTCTACTTCACGCAACAAGAATTCGTCAAAAAGCAAACAATTCCGTCCCAACTCAATAGCCTGCTGCCGCATAGCAGATGGCACAAGGTCGGGATATTCGTCTCGAAAACTGAGAATACACGACGGCTCAATGCCCACTAATGGCGCGTCTTCGCGTACGATATCCGCCAGCAAAGTCACATTGCGCTTGGCAATCTTTTGGGCACGTTTGAGACAGCCTTTTGATATGGCGGCACGCCCACTCTCGATATGACGAGGAATTTCCACATCGTAACCCAAATGCAGCAGCAGACGTGCGAACAATAACCCTAACTCTGCTTCTTGACGATTGGTAAACTCGTCCGCAAAGAGATAGACCTTCTGCGCATTGGGCGCAAGCGTATGTCTTTGTCTCTCTGCTTTTACCAACTGCCGCATAGAACGGCGACACAACGTAGGTATCTGACGATCTGCTGCAAAGCCAACAAACTGCTTGATAAGCGCAGAGGTAAGGCGATTGGTGGCAAACCAGTTATAGATATCGGGCACGATAGCGCCTACATCTTCGAGCCATGTCATTCGGGCGACCAGCCAACTCCGGCGTGGTGTGCCTTCCGTATCATAAATATGCTGTAATACTTCTGCGCGAACGCGCGTCATATCTACCGAAGACGGGCATTCGCCACGACAACCTTTGCAAGCCAAACACGATTCCAACACATGCTTGATGTCCGCATTCTTCCAAACATCTTGATTGCCACGTGTCAGCACTTCGCGCAAGATATTGGCACGCGCTCTCGTTGTCATCGTTTCGTCGTGCAACACTTTGTACGCAGGGCATAATGTTCCGCCTATCAGGTTCGACTTACGGCAATCGCCTGCACCATTGCATTGCTCAATGCTGCACATCAAAGCATGAGCCTGACTACGTACACCACTTGCACCTTCCACCTTACATTCGTCAAACGCTGCCCGCCAGTTGAAATACGTCTCTGTATCTTCAATCGCATAACGCTGGTCAACATCAAAGCGCAGCCCTTCGTCCATACGCGGCGTCTCCACAATCTTGCCCACATTAAGGATACCCTTCGGATCCCATGTATGTTTGAGCCGGCACATCATCTCATACACTTCCGTGCCATACATCAGCGGAATAAACTCCCCTCTTAACCTGCCATCGCCATGCTCGCCACTAAGACTTCCTTTGTGTTTGCGTACCAACTGTGCCGTCCGTTCTGCTACTTCACGGAACTTTCGTTTGCCCTCTTCTGTCTTGATATTGAGTATCGGGCGCAAATGCAATTCCCCCGTACTGATATGCCCATAATACACACAACTAAGTCCTATCTCACGAAGCATCAGTTGGAAGTCGTGCATATAATCGGCCATTCGCTCAGGTGCGACGGCGGTATCTTCGATTACACCAATGGGCTTCGCATCACCTTTCATTCCGCTCAGTACACCCAAACCTGCCTTACGCAAGTTCCACACACGCGCCACATCATTGCCATAAACGCGCGTACAGGCATACGCCATATCGCCAAGTTCTTGCTCAAACTGAGTAGCGTCAGACTCCATTTCGGCTATGCTATCGGCACGAAATTCTGCAATCACAACCGCTTTTGGATTGCCTTGAATAAAGAACCGATTGCGCTCCGCTTCGGGGTTGCCTTTGCCAAGTTCAAGAATCTTGCCGTCCATCAGTTCCACGGCTACGGGGTGATGACGGAGGGCAATGAGATTAGTTTGCCAACTAAGATTTAGGTCATCGAGATGGGCGCACACTACCATTTGCTCCCTTTTCGGCAAAGGATCAAGCGAGAGGGTTATCTCCGTGAGAAAAGCCAATGTCCCCTCGCTACCGGCAATGAGCGCGGCAATATCGAGTTCGCCAAGTGGATACGAGCCATCAACGCCCGCTAAGCATTCGTCGATGGCATAGCCGCAACTGCGCCTGCGCAAACTCTTGTCGGGGAAGTTCTGTTCCAAGAGTTGCCGAATGGCGGTATTTCCCTGCCAATCTGCGAGTTGGCGTATTATCTTATGAGCCAAACCATCGCCCTCAGTGGTTACAGACTGCCCCGCCATCGTCATGCCTTTTCGGTTTATTTCGACGGGTGTTCCGTCCGCCAAGATTGCGCGTAGCGAAAGGATATGATGACGTGTACTGCCATATACCAACGAGTGTGTTCCGCACGAGTTATTGCCCGTCATACCGCCGATGCAGCAACGATTGCTTGTACTCGTTTCTGGTGAAAAGAATAGTCCGTACGGGCGCAAAGCGATATTCAACTCATCGCGCACCACACCGGGTTGCACTCTTACCCAACGCTCCTCTGCGTTGATTTCGAGAATGCGATTCATGTACCTGCTTACATCTACAACGATACCATTACCCACCACTTGCCCCGCTATACTGGTGCCACCTGCACGCGGAATAAGGTGAGTATGCCGTTTTTCTGCCTCTTGCATGAGGGCAATAATGTCGTCCTCTGATTGGGGATATGCCACAGCCAAAGGCATTTCGCGATACGCACTGGCATCTGTGGCGTATGCGATTCGGTGCAAACTATCGGTGAGAAGAGATACCATACAAACGTGCTTTGAACCAACGATTACGGAATGCCGTTTCAGCGAAGATAATCAATAATTGCTTGAATAATCTGCTCCGAAGCGTGCGCATTGCCAAACAAAGGCGGGAACGTTACTTGCAAGTTCTTTAACGTGCCGTAAGCCTCCATAATCTTATCATAATCAGCGTCGGTCAATATACCTGCCCCAGCCTCTACAATCTCCACCCACTCAGTCTCCGGACGAAGAATGACGCAAGGCGTGCCGAAGAAGAATGCCTCCTTCTGTACTCCCCCGGAGTCGGTCATCACTATCGACGCAAATTTCTCGAGGCAAATAATATCGAAGAATCCTGCGGGCTCTGTTAGGACGATATTCGCATTCTGCTGAATCCGGGTAAGCAGTTCGGGCGATAATTTCTCAGGCAATAACTTGCGTGTGCGCGGATGCAACGGAACGACAATCTTTGTCTGCTCATGGTCTGCAATATCTGCCAGAGCACGAAATATATTGCTTAGATTTACCTCCGAATCGGTGTTCTGCGGACGATGAATAGTAGCCAATACGAATTGTCCTTTCGCAAGGTTCAGCCGTTGTAGGATATCGGATTTCTGCTCCGCCATCTCTGCAAAATACATCGAGTTATCGTACATCACATCGCCACTTTGCACTACCCTTTGCCCTTTCCCATTGCGGAAATGCCGTGGTGAATCTACGATACCTTCTTTTTGCAAATTATCCACAGCGGTATGCGTTGGGGCAAATAAGATACTGGATAAGTGGTCGCAAACGATACGGTTCTGCTCCTCCGGCATAGCCATATTATGTGAGCGAAGTCCTGCTTCGATATGGAAAATAGGCACATGTATCTTTCCTGCAGCCACAGCACCTGCCAAGGTTGAATTGGTGTCGCCGTATAAGATGATACCATCGTAAGGCACAGCAGATGTTCCTTGTCCCATCAGTTCTTGCTCAATGCCTTCAATCATCTTGGACGTTTGTACGCCATGCGAACCTGAACCAACGTGCAGATTGACATCAGGTTGCGGAATACCTAATTCCGAGAAGAAACTGCCGGACATGTTTTCGTCGTAATGTTGCCCTGTATGAAGAATAGTCTCCTGTACTTGGTCTGCAAATCGGTTACGTATAGCTCGTGAGATGGCAGCAGCCTTGATAATCTGCGGTCTTGCACCGATGATGGTAAGTAGATGAAGCATAGTGTGATTGGTGATTGGTGATTTCTTATTTGTGATTTTTGATTTGTCAAATGGTAAATAACTTCATAGCGATTTTCCCGATAGCATAAAGGCATGGGTGTGCGACGTGGACAAACCTTCCATATTCTTTTAGTTCGCCCCCAAACTGTGCCTTAAAGTCGCGTACTCCGTAAGGGACATTCGGTTCGCCTGCGCCCATTAAGTCAAAACGCTCAATCTGGTGATTGCAAGCATAATCCATAATTGCGAATGTAGGCATGATGTTTCCTACTATATACCATTCGTATATCGTATTACACCCTATTGGGCAAAAAGCGCCTCCTGTTATATCGCCACATTTATCTTTGATTATCAACACCTTAACTGCTTTTGTATGCCAACCGCGCAGGAAGAATTCTATAGGAAACAAGGGACGATGTACTTTCGTGCGATAGAGTTGGCTTAGTAAGGTATGGAACTGACGAACTTCGTTCTCTGAAATCGCTTCTGCTACTTGTTGTCCTTCCGCTAAAGCCTTACGTATTGCACGTTGTTTGCTGAGATGAATCTTGCTCCACATCTCCTCTTGATTCGTGCAAGCGATGTGCATATCGTAGTGAGAATGATAGTCGTAACCGCACCGAATAAAAACGTCTTTCCAACGGCTGTAGTCATTGAAGTTGCGTGTCTCGATATAGATTCCTTGTGTAAGAATGTCCTGCTTTTCCGTATGTGCAAAAGCCTTTAGCAGCGCTTCTAATTCCGCATCTTGAATATCATCTGCAAGCAACGGTCCGCCTATCACGATAGTTCGCCGTGTGAAATACTGCCGAACATGTGATTTCTCGCGTGTCGTATATCCCAACATCACTCCCACCAATCGCTTTCCCCTCTCACTCTCACTCTCACTCCATTCTTCCCTAACCACTGCTACCACTTGTGGCGTCATCATCTCTGTCAGTCCGCAATAGAAGTCATACGCCTCCGGCGACTGAAACCACGACGCCACAGGCGATGTATCCATCAATCGCCTCCACGCCTCTAAAGATATACCATGTATTTGATTTACGAGATTATACAACGAAGAATGACTTATTAAGAGTTTTATTTATAGATTTTCAAGCATACGAGTGATGTCGGTGTTTGTATCACCTACGGTTTGGAAATAACTCTGTCGGCGTGTTACCCACTCTGCTTTACGTGAATGTTTTGCCATATCCGTAAGTAATGGCATTACGTCTGCGAAGTGACGCACGTTGTGCAGTAAGCCGTATTGCTGTTCCAAAACCTTGAAGTTGGTCATATCGTTAGGTCCGACAAATGAGTTAGAACGTATGGCAGGTGTCCCTAATAAAGCAGCCTCAGCAGCCATAGTCTGGCTATCACCCAAATACAGGTCTGCTCCGCTTAATACACTATGAATAGCGGCAGCAGGCGTTGGCAATTGATACTGCTTAAGGTCATCGGGAAGAGGCTTTTCGGAAGATATATATACCTGCATATAAGGCTCAATAGCAGCGATGAGTTGTTTTTTCTCTTCCAAACTCAGTCCATTATTATTTACATCATGATTGGCATACCAACCTACAAATCGCAAGATAGCGTATGGCTTTCTTAGCCCATATTGTTGCACAATAGACGTATCCGGAGTGAAAATAGACGGAGCTAAATAGCAGTCCTCAAAGAGTCCTTTGATACGACGATGTTTCTTGCCATAATCAAGTCCAAATGTTCCAGGAGTGATAACCATTGAAGCAAGTGGAACGACATAACGATTTGTTACCTTTACCACCTCAGAATCAGGGAAAATAACGGCTTTAGCACCTATCAGCCGTGCGATGAATGAACCATAAAAGGAGGCTTTTGATACTATCACATTAGGACGCCATTGACGCGCAATCTTCCAATAATTGAGCAGCAACTGTGGGGTTCCTAAAATCTTGTCTCGCAGATTCTTTTTGTGAAGACCAAAAATCTCGTATTCTACACCCTCTTCACGGAGAATATTCAATAATACATCTTTATCACGCGCAAGGACTTTAACTTCGTGTCCATCGTTGCGCAGCATCTGCATAATGTACTTGAATTGGTAATAATGCTTAGGGTGATTTAATTCAAAAATGTATTTCATTTCTCGCTACTTCTTATTTTTCAAACGTTTTAATTACTTTTGCTGGTGCACCTACTGCTACACAATACGGCGGTATGTCGCGTGTTACTACGCTCCCCGCACCAATCACAGCCCCTTCGCCTATCGTTACTCCGGGCATAATAATGCTTCCAATACCAATATGCGCACCATTTTTTATTACAATAGGTTTGTATATCAACTCGCAATCCATTACGGGTTTGCCTACTTCGTACTGCGACAAGTCGCGTTGATGGCAAAGCAACATTACGCCGCGTGTCACCCATACGTTATTACCGATAGTAATGAGTTCTGGCGCAGATTGATCTACGTCCACAGTTGCTGCAATCTTTGTCCCCATACCGATTTTCATTCCCATTATTTTATAAAATGGCATTCGTAGTTGCGCTGGGAACAAATGCCGTGCGCATATAGCGCATATTCTCACAACTATTCCGTGTGTCACGTTTCTAAGTGTTCGATGATTATTTGCCATAAACAAATCTTATTTTGCTGCAAAGTTACAACAAAAATCCGACATATCAAAATATATTTATATTTTGTTACGATTTTTATCAGACATACCACAAAATCATACACTTTTATTATCACTTTTATCAATAGCCATATAGAAATAAACATTAAAAATCGTAATCGTACACGAGGATTTTGGCATAGTAGTTGCAATACGCTAAGTGACACAGAAGGACAAATAGATTTGAGTTAGGCGCCACCGACTATTATCTTTCCTGTTGCTAATAAACCAAAAACATTAACCTACAAAATTTTAATTGTTATGTTACCTATTATTAAACGCAACGAACAGAATTGGATGACCAATTGGTTCAACGATTTTTTCAGCGAAGGCTGGCCTACTCTACGCTCCGCTGCAGTTTCCGAACCCGCTATCAACATTGCAGAAGACGACCAACACTACCACATTGAGTTGGCAGCCCCAGGTCGCAGTAAGGAAGATTTTCAAGTCTCTGTCACCGACCACAACACGCTGCTTGTGGTGCTTGAGCAGAAAGACGAGAAAACGGAAAAACCTTGCGAAAAAGACGATTGCAAGTATCTGCGACGTGAATTCAACTACCACAAGTTTGAGCAGCAGCTACTTCTGCCTGAGGATATTGACCGCAAGGGCATTACCGCCAAGATGAAGCATGGAGTATTGCGTATTACTTTGCCGAAATTAGCTCCCGAGCATAAAACGGCTCTCACGCAAGCCATTGCGATTGAATAACCGAATCATCAAAACCAATAAACCTTAACTATTATGACAAACTCACTTTATACTGCGATGAATTCGCAAATCAATGCCGAACTTTGGTCTGCTTACCTCTACCTTAGTATGTCGCTCAATGCGGAAAAACTTGGTTATTCGGGCATTGCCAATTGGTTCTATCACCAGCATCAGGAGGAGCAATCTCACGCACGACTATTTCAAGAGTTCATGCAGGAGCGCGATGTTCCCATCACACTGCTACCCATCGAGGCTGTTCCCACGTCGTGGAATACGATAGAGGAGATGTTCGAAAAAACGCTTGAGCATGAGCAACAAGTGACGCTTCGCATCAATCACCTGATGGCTATTGCTAAAGAGCAGAAGGACTATATGGCAGAAGAGCGTCTATGGTGGTTCATTCGTGAGCAACTGGAAGAAGAAGCTACCGCGCGAGGCATATTGATGGATTTGCGTTTGATAGACGGCGACCGCGTTGGTCTCTACCATCTCAACGAACGTCTTGGCAAACGTGTTGCCAGTTAAGCAACTGTAGTTATCACAAATTAGGGGCGACCACAACGTCGCCCCTAACTGTATCACAAC
>JAKSNN010000059.1 GCA_024399755.1 Paludibacteraceae bacterium
TTCAAAAACTCAAGTTGGCGGATTACAACGCTATATTTACTATGTCTTTGCAGGGCTTCCACCTGCTACTGAAACGCTTTTCAGTTTTAATTTCGGTTACAAAGGTACAACAAATTTTCCGAATGTGCAAGCGGAAAGGGAAAAAAGCGCCCGAAAGCGCTTTTTTGTAATAACATCTGTATAGCATGAGAGTGAAAGTATGAGATAAAAAAAGCCCGCAAATATGCGGGCTTTGATAGATTCATCTTATCGACTATATCCTTTGTTGACGAGCAACAACGAACATCGACAGAAGATTAAATCATGAAGGTTCCTACAAGTGCCAAAATAGCATAGAACTCAGGCAGAGCTGCATAAATCATCGTGTTGGTCATTACATCGTTACCAGCACCGATAGATGCGATACCATTAGCGCAAACTTGACCTTGACGAATAGCAGAGAAGAGGAAGGTAAGACCAACCAACAAACCTACTGCAAACAGCATCAAACCTTGTGCTGCGAAATCACGGCTCGTCCAAGTCAAGAAAGCCACAAAACCATACAAACCCTGCGTAGCAGGAAGTGCAGAAAGAATCATGTACTGGCTGCCCTTCTCTTTGTTTTTCTTGAGTGCGCCTTCTGCAGCATTAGCAGCGATTGTGGTTCCGTAAGCAGAACCGATGCCAGCAAGACCTAAAACGAAGGCCAAGCCGAGGTAACCTAAAAGTGTTGTTCCCATAATTTTGTTTTTTTATAAAGTTAATATTATTTGTTTTACTATTTTTTGAAAGGTTCGTATTTCTTACCCTTACCTTCGTAACCAACGTTCTTGAAGTACTCAACGAAACTTAGACGTAATGGGTGAACGAAAGCACCCAAAGCCGATAGAGCCAAGTTCAAGCCGTGACCAACCAAGACAATGAGCAAGAAACCAATCCATGTACCGATGTTCGGGTCTTCGCCACGTACCATCAGTCCTAACGTATTGAAGGCTGCACCTAACATACCACCTGCCAAACCTAAAGCATACAAGCGGACGTAAGAGAGCACATCACCCATCAGACCTGTCACCATATTATACGTATCCCACAAGCCAGAACCTACGTTGATAAGCGGATTACGATGAACATCGTTGAGAATATAAATACCAATGGCAGAGATACCACCCAAGACGATAAGTATCCACTTGATAGTCTCCATCGGCAATGCCATAAGCAAACCGATAGACATCACAAGCACACCACCCACGACAAGCAGCGTCCAACCCCACGTACCAAGGTTATTGACAAACCCGCTTTGCTTGGTGTAACAGATAGCCTTTACCACCATAGCCAAACAGATATGGAAAATACCGATACCGAGCGCCAGAACCATCTGGAAATCAAACGTGGTATCCATGAACTTACCATTCAGGAAGATATTCGACAAGGCAGGCAGTTGCTCCGCAAGATTCATTCCGAAGAACGAGCCAAGGAAGAAACCAATGACGGTAGTACCAATACCCAAAGCCGTAATAATCGGACCCAGACCATCAAACATCTCGATTTTCAGTTTGCCTTTGGCAATCAGGATACCGATAACCGTGAGCAGCACTCCATAGCCCGAATCGCCCATACAGAAGGCAAAGAAAAGCAAGAAGAACGGACCAAGAATAGGCGTCGGATCGAACTCGTTATAGTTAGGCCAACCATACATACCCGTCAGACATTCAAACATCTGGAAGAACTTGTTGTTCTTCAGTTTGATAGGCGTAGGATCTTCATCGGTCGGGTCTTCTACCTCGTAATACACCGAGTTAAGCGTCTCTAACTTAGCGTTCAGATTCTCCACCGTATCCGCAGGGCAGAAGCCTTCAATAAGCATCAGGCTATCCTCCGCCAAAGCAGTGGTATTGAGTTGTACACGCTTCCAATCAATGGTTTGCTCGGTGGCCTTGAGTTCGGCTTTGAGGTTATCCAAATTAGCCAAAGCCCAAGCCTCAATACGTGCGTTAGCCGCAGTAAGCAAACCACGCAACGCCTCAATGTCTTGCCCCAACTGCGCAGCGTTGTGCCCGTTGAGCGTCACCTCGGTAACAGGCAGTTCCTCCGACAGAGCCTCCATGCTGACAAAATAAACCTTACCGCCTACTTCGCCAACAATAATACCCCACTCTGCTACAAACTGCGATTTCGAAACCGAATATAAGTACAAAGCATAGCCCGCCTCCTTCAGTTTAGCCAACGTCTCCGGCTTGAAGTTACCGAAGATTTGCATGCGTTCAGCCTCCTTCTCGGTAGCAGCAATCTTTTGCTCCACCTCGGCTTTCTCTTGCAGCAACTGGTCAGGCGCACCCTGCTTAATCAGACGGCGTAAGCCGTCGGCTTTTTGCAAAGCCTCTTGCAGTTCTGGATCGTCCGCCATACCTCCCGCTTTCTCGCGAATGTGCATGACGCCCGCTTCGCGCAGTGTCTCAAGGAAAGCGTCATACTCCTTATGGAACACCAAGAAGGTGTATTTCTTCATTTGTGTAATCATAGAGCAGCCTCCTTTCCTTCACTCTCCAAACGCGCTTGCGCTTCCTTGGCTTGCGCCTCACGCTCACGCTTGGACTTAACTATCTTCTGGCTGGACTTACTGAGGTTCTCCTCGTCCTCCATGAAGCGTTTGATTTTGCGAATAGCGTCTTCGTACCCCGGAATCTGCACCTTCTCAAACAGATTTACCTTCTGCGTAGTCTTCTTACGCGCATATTCCAGCAAATCTACCTTACGGCGCACAAACTCCTGACGGATACCGACTTCGGCTATCGCTTTGAGTTGTGAAAAACCATCAGCAAACCATTTCGGAGCAGAGAAGATGCTAAACTCCTTGGTGGAATAGATAACCTCCTCCAACACGGGAACACGGACGCCAGCAATCTTCTTGATGGTCATCTTCACATCGTCCACATGCAGGAGCGTGGTATCAAATTCTCCCCAAAGCGTAATCATCTGGTCGTAATCCTTAATGCGGCGTTCCACTTCCTCGTCCAAGGCTTTGATTTCGTCCTTGGCACGCTTCACTTCAAGGCGCAGAGCAGACTCCTTGCTCTGAAGTGTAGGCAGCGTACGCTTACGCATCTTCAGATTCTTCTCCAAAGATTGCAGCGAGGTTTTATTGAATTGATATGTAATTGCCATGATTTATCGGTTATTTCACCCAGTACTTATCCACGAGGGCTTGTTTGATATTCACCTCTTCCGGTTTGAAGTGTTTAGCAAAGAGTTGCCATGCGATATCAAGCATCTCGGTCGTGTTGATGTTCACATCAATAGCCAAAATCTTGCTTGAATAGTCCTTCGCAAAGGCAAGACAACGCTCATCGTAATCGGTCAAATCGAAACCGTTCTCCAACTTCGTTTTAGCGTTAGCAGCGTCGGCATACAGACGAACGGCAGCGTTCATCACTTGCGGATGGTCTTCGCGGGTTTTCTTACCTGCAACCAACTGTTTCAAACGGCTAAGTGAACGGAATGGATCAACGATAACTTTACCGATATCGCTATCACGACGGAGGTAAAGTTGCCCCTCGGTGATGTAACCCGTGTTATCAGGAATAGCGTGCGTAATATCACCACCCGACAAGGTAGTAACGGCAATAATCGTGATAGAACCGCTACCTGCTTCCTCAGGGAACTGAACAGCCTTCTCGTAAATCTTAGCAAGGTCGGAATAAAGCGAACCCGGCATAGAGTCTTTAGAAGGAATCTGGTCCATACGGTTGCTGACAATAGCCAACGCATCGGCATACAACGTCATATCCGTCAAGAGGACAAGCACTTTCTCGTGTTTCTCCACAGCAAAGTACTCGGCAGCAGCCAAAGCCATATCCGGCACAAGCAAACGCTCAACGGCAGGGTCTTCGGTAGTATTGACGAAACTTACGATACGGTCTAACACACCGGCGTTAGAGAAGACGTTCTTGAAATAGAGATAGTCGTCGTTGGTCATACCCATCGCACCCAAGATAATCTTATCAGCCTCAGCACGGAGAGCCACATTAGCCATTACTTGGTTGTACGGTTGGTCTGGATCAGCAAAGAAAGGAATCTTCTGCCCGGAAACAAGCGTGTTGTTCAAGTCGATACCCGCAATACCCGTAGCAATCAACTCAGATGGCTGCTTACGGCGTACAGGGTTAACGGAAGGACCGCCAATCTCAACTTCTTTACCTTCAATCTCAGGTCCTCCATCAATAGGATCGCCATACGCATTGAAGAAACGACCTGCCAATTGGTCGCTTACCTTAAGCGAAGGAGCCTTGCCCAAGAAAACAACTTCCGCATTGGTAGGAATACCCTCGGTACCTTGGAAGACCTGCAGGGTAACATCATCACCCATAATCTTAACAACCTGAGCCAATTTACCGTTAACGGTAGCGAGTTCGTCGTTACCTACCCCGGTAGCCTTCAGCGAGCAGGTGGCTTTGGTAATCGCAGTAATCTGCGTGTATATTTTTTGAAATGCCTTAGACATAATTTTGTAGTATTAAGTGTAAAACCTCTAATTACTTAGCGATTTGGCGTTCAGCCAAGAGGGCGTTCAGTTTCTTCTGGTAATCCTCAAACGTCTCGCTATGGAACTCGCTATAGTTCATCTGTTTGCAATAGTTGATAAGACGCTTGAAGTAGTCGGTAACATCAAGGAAGTTATCAAACTTATAATCGTGACGGCAGATGTCCATAACGAGGTCAAGCATGTAGCGTTGGCGCTCCAACGGACAAACGGCATCAATCTTATCGAAAGCATCTTGCTGCAGGATAACGAAGTCGATAACCTCAGATTTCCAGAACTCCTCGTGATAATCAACAGGCACACCATCATCACCTAAGATGTTGATTTGCTCCTGAATCTCCTTACCACGTTGCAGATAAGTCTTCATGTCATTTACCTTGTTAATCCACTCATCATCTATCAGTTCGGAGATATACTTCTGGAACTCAGGATACTCCAGATACTTGGAATATGAGTCGATTGGATTAACAGCAGGATAACGCTTACGGTCGGCACGGTTCTGCTCCAAAGCGTAGAAGCAACGTGCCACCTTCTTCGTACCTTCCGTAACAGGCTCTTTCAAGTTACCACCGGCAGGCGATACCGTTCCAAGGAAAGTGACGGAACCCGTCTTACCATTATTAAGGAACACGTAACCCGCGCGTGCGTAGAAGGCACCGATGATAGCACTCAAGTCCATTGGGAAAGCGTCCTGACCCGGAAGTTCCTCCATACGGTTGGACATCTCACGAAGTGCTTGTGCCCAACGAGAAGTGGAGTCAGCCATCAACATAACACGCAATCCCATCGAACGATAGTACTCAGCGATAGTCATGGACGTATAAACGGAAGCCTCACGAGAAGCAACAGGCATGTTACTGGTATTGGCGATGATGATAGTACGCTCGGTAAGTTTGCGACCTGTATGCGGGTCAATCAGTTCAGGGAACTCGGTGAAAGTCTCCACAACCTCGTTAGCACGCTCACCGCAGGCAGCAATAATCACGATGTCGGCTTCGGCTTGCTTAGAGATAGCGTGCTGAAGCACAGTCTTACCCGTACCGAAAGGACCAGGGATAAAGCCCGTACCACCTTCGCAGATTGGATTAGCCGTATCAATAGTGCGGACACCCGTTTCAAGCAATTTGAATGGACGCGGTTTCTCACGATAAGCAGTAATGGCTTTCTTGACAGGCCATTTCTGAATCATCGTAACCACGTGCTCTTTGCCTTCTGCATCGGTAAGAACAGCGATAGTATCTTCAATCTTATAGTCGCCCTCAGCAACGATAGACTTAACGGTATAAGAGCCCTCAAATACGAAAGGCACCATAATCTTATGCGGCTGATGGTTCTCATCAACTTCTCCCAGCCAAGCAGCAGCCTCAACATGGTCGCCTACCTTAGCCATTGGAACGAAGTGCCAAAGTTTCTCCTTATCCAACGGGAAGTTATATTCACCACGTTTAAGGAACACACCCGTCAACTTATCAAGGTCGTTTTGCAGACCATCGTAGTTACGACCGAGCAGACCCGGACCGAGCGTAACCTCAAGCATGTGTCCGGTAAACTCAACTGAGTTGCCTACCTTCAGTCCACGGGTGCTCTCAAACACCTGCACATAGACGTTTTCGCCGGCAACCTTAATCACCTCTGCCATCAAGCGGGTCTCACCTACACTGATGTAGCAGATTTCGTTTTGCGAAACAGGTCCATCAACCACCACGGTAACGAGGTTGGCAATGATACCCTTAACTTTTCCTGTAGTCATATAATGAATTTTTTATTTACTTGGTTATTTTTCGTCCTCAAAGGTAATACCTTTTTTCATATCAGCCACCAATGAACGGAAGACACGTTGTCCCTCCTCCATCGTAAGATTATCCCAGCGATGAAGAATCTTCGACTGTAAATAGTAAGCAATCACATTCTCAATCTCAAAATTGAAGAACAGCGTATGCTCCTCCAGCCAACGCCAACGGAGCGCGTCCTGCATCTTCTCGCGGTCGAGCAGGTTCTCAATATCTGCCAAATGCAGAATATCGTTGATTTCGGGAAGTGTACCAGCGAGTCCGAAGTCTTTCTGATTACGATTCTTGCGAATCGCCTCAGCCGTCTCGCTATTGCCTATGATTGCCTTGGCAATATCAAATCCGTGCTTGCGGCAGATAGTAGCAGCCAACACGTTATTGATATTCAGGTTAAACTCAAACCATTGGCGAAGAAGTTGGTTTTTAGCCTTCACACCCCATTCGTACAGCATCTGCGTGCGCAAATCCTCTTCCGAAAGGAGAATCGCCTCGTCCGCTTCTTCGGCACGAAGGCGATAATCCTCTGCCATCTTAACGATACGATCGTCGTCGGTCGTAACGAAAAGTGTGGAGAGCAACTGCCAATCGTGTTTGGAGAGTTGGTCTTGGAATTGCTGCAGGAGTTGCTCCTCGGTAAGCGTTGTACCGCTCGTGAGAGTAATGTCCTCCAGACCTGCTATTAGATATTGATACTGCATAACTTCGGTATCAAGATTAAGCAAACAACAGTTCTACCAATTGTGGACGCAAGAACTCTTTGAAATATGCTTCAAACTCAGCATCACCGAAAGCCATCTTGTAGCCACCCTGTTCAGGAGCGATAGCGAAATCTGCTTTCATGCCTTTAACCTCGTTAATCTTAACGCCTTTGTTAAGAAGTTCTTTTGCGTTAGCCGCAAAGTACGCCTTCATGGCATCAGCATCTTTCGCTTCAATGGTAACTTCGCCATTCTGCGCCATTTGCTCAGCCAAACGAGTGATAATACCCTGCATGAATGCTTTATCGGCAGTAGCAGCCTTTACGTTCTCGCTAACGATTTGTCCGCATACGAGGTTAGCAACTTCCGTACGAAGAGCATTCACACTGCGCTCAGCAAAGAGTTTGAGTTCAGCACGCGTGTTCTTGTCAAGTTCAGCAGCCTTTTGCTCCGCTTTAGCCACAATAGCCTTCGCATCGGCTTCCGCTTTAGCTTTGATGTCTGCAGCCTGTTTCTCAGCGTCAGCAATGATGGTTTGTGCTTCCGCTTTTCCTTTTTCTACGCCTTCCGCATAGATTTTGTTGGTAAGTTCTTCTAAATTAGTCATTATAGTAGATTTTTATGATTTTTGCTTGTAGAAATATGTTCTTGAGCATACGAACCAACGTAAACCCAAAATTTCGCACAAAAGTACTACTTTTTTTTGGATTACGCAAATAATTTATCAACTTTTTACACAATTACAAAAAATTGCGGAAAGAATGGGCGTAATGTCCTCGTACAAGGATATGGTGATTCGCAATTGGATTGGTGGTGAAATAGCGAATTGTAGCCTCTGATGTATCCAGCCAAACTTGCGTGCGACAGAGGTTAGGTTCGTACTGATTGCGTAGCAACGTGACATCTTCGGCAAAGATACGTGTCAAGTCACCACTTAGTTTGACCAACGTATAGTCGCCCAACGGCAATTCGCCATGGATAGCCACACCAATGCCCGATTCGAAATGCGTTGCGTAGGAATAGCGTTCGCACATCGTAAGCGGAATCGTACAATGGGCAAATAGCATCTGCGAGCCTTCGATACGTGCGGGATTACATTGGAAGCCAGCATAACCAGTCAGTTGCTTGCAAAGCATCATCGTCAACAACGCAGGTATATCGCCCTCGCATGCCGCAGGAATGCCTTCATCGTTCAACCGACTAAGCGCTAAACAACCTGTATTCTTGACCGTAGTCAGTAGGTCAAAACAACGCAACGTGAGTCCAGAAAGCGCATACTCTTGCACCAACTCTATCAACCTATCATAGATAGCCATAGCCCCCTTCTCGCCAGCTTCTACTTCGCCTAATGATATGACGCGTTCAATGGGAATATCCACCAATTCAATGTGCATTTTTTCCTTAATCACATCGTAATCTACAGCACTGGCAATCAGCCAATCAGAAGGAGCACCAATAATACCTAAACGTTCCATATCAATACTGCAATTTACCCGTTCCACCATGCTGATTAATCCAGCTCAAAATCTCGCAACATGCTGCCAAAGAGTTGCTTTGCGGTCCTGCCAACAAATAAATAGGCTCCGAAAGTGATATCTCACCTTGGCGAACTTTCTCCAAAAAGATTTGCTCCGAACCACCTGTCATAACCGCTACCACTTGATGTTGAGCGGCAAAATCTTGATCGATTGCAGGCGTTGGCAACTCCTCGGTATGTAATGAAGATGCTAAAACATAAACCATAATTATCCCTTTCTTGCTTCATCTACGGTAATCACCGCTCCACACTGTGGGCATTTCAGTTCTTTCATGATGACTGGATTGAAAATTTTTTAGTATCAGCTGCAAAGGTACAAAAAAAAATCAATATATGCAAATGTTTCTCACATTTTGAATGTATCAAATAGTAAATTGAGCCCTGAGAGAAGTCTCCATTAAATACCCGTACAGTACAAGTATCCTCTCAGTCAGAAGTGCTGAATCACACATTAATCACCTATTAACGACATATTAATCACCCGATAATCACCCGATACTGATAGGTACTTCATAGGTTCTTCGTCACTTTTCGTGAAGGAGAGTCATAGATAGCCACACGTTGTTGCACAACACAATAATATTGAGTGTGGCTAATTGGGAAGAGGGAGAGGGTCTGTATGACAATTTATACTGCAAAAAACAACAAGAGGAGATTGCTCTCCCCTTGTCGAATGATATAACTTAATGGTTATTGTATCTTTTGCCCAGCGGCATTGTAGAGTTGATTGCCGCGGAGGATATACAACTGACCATTGCGCAGGAACTTTTGACTTTCGACTTTCCCTTGTTTCATATCCTCCACTTCGTTTATGTTCGTGGTTTCTTCACTGATATTGAAAAACTCGCACCAATAATTTGCCTCACGGTAAAGCGATTCTGAACCCGATGGAACGATTACGGGGATTGCTCTATCAACATCCTCAAATGTCTTCGCATCTATTTCTGGCGGATTAACGGAATAAGAGACGATTCGTCTTAATTTTCTGCATTGGGCAAAACCATTATCTCCGACACGTTTCATAGAGGAAGGAAGGGTCAGCTCGTCCAAATAAACACAGTTGAAGAATGCTGCCAAACCAATCTCCTGCACACCCTCTGGAATAGTTATATTCTGCAATTCGTGACAGTTATAGAAAGCCCAATCGCCTATGGAGGTAAGATTTGTTCCTGCAAAAGTGACTGATTGCAGACTACGGCAATCCTCAAAAGCCGATTCCTCAATCTCAACAACCGAAGCAGGAATGGTGATGCTTTGCAAATGGCGGCAATCTTTGAAAGCGAGATAATCTATGTTGAGCAGTCCTTCCGGCAGAGAAATTGTCTTAATCTTTGGCATCCAATAGTAGTCTGCGTCCTCTGCATAATTATAGGATCTCCATGTTGCATATTCGACAGAAGAAGCATCCATTTCTCCTTCGCCTGTGATAGTCAAAACAGCAGGTGTTGTTTCGTAACTCCAATATAAATTTTCACCACATTTGCCGCCATATTCTCCTTTAGCAAAGATTGCTTGAATAGTTGTGTCGCTATATACATCTATATTTCTCCATTGGCGTGTTTCACCATCACTCCAACCTACGAAATGATAGCCCTCATCGGCAGTTACCTCAAAATTGAACGAAGAGGCGCAAGAAGACACTTCTCCAACTATTTCCTGATTAAGTCGGCCATGTTCCCCTGCCGTAATGCTGACTTGATAGGTCTCTATGCCCGAATAAACGGCAGAAATAGTTGTATCACTTGTTACTCTAATTCCACGGTCGCCAGTAGTAACTCCGTCACTCCAACCCTCAAACCTACCGCAATCACTAATGGCATAGAAATACACGTATGTTCCTTCTGCAACTGTTTGGCAAATAGAAGATTGATAGAAAGAACCGTATCCTTCAATCTCTGCATATCCTATACCTGATAGACTGATGGTATATTGTTTATCTGATTTCTTGAATAGAGGAGTTAAAACCGTATCTTTAGTAATGGAGATAGTTCGAGGATTGTCTGTATTACCATCACTCCATTTGTCAAATAGCCAACCTGCGTAGTAAGGAGTCGCCTCAACAATGGCAATATTCATCGAACATACCGATTGGGTCAATTGGGCTGAACCATTTTCTGATATGCCAAAAGAGAGTTTATAATCCATCTCACCAAGGACATTAAGGAATTGCCAATATTGTACGGCTAAATAGTCGCTTACTTTGTTACAAGGCACATACACCACTGCATCTGCATCTATGGACTTGCCATTGATAGTCGGAGGGGTTGTTGCTAAACAATAGATTTCTTTAATTCCACGCAGAGCGTCACCACCTATATTGGTAATTGTACTCGGAAGCGTAATGGAAAGTAAATTCTGACAACTCGCAAAAGCATAATCTCCTATTTCTTGAACACCTTCTGGAATATTGATGGTTCGCAAATTCCAGCAATTTACAAATGCATCATAGGGGATAGTGGTAACAGTTGCAGGAATGTCTATAGATGTCAATGCATCACAATTATAAAATACAGACTGCCCCATTTTTGTAACTGATTGTGGTATTTGTATTTCTGTAATTTTTTCGCAATTATAAAAAGCATACGCACCAATAGAAGTAAGTCCATTTGGTAGTGAGATAGAAGTTATTTCGGTTGACACCGTTCCCCAAGGGATATCATCTTGCCAATAGTCCCACATGTCCCCATAACCGGTAATGCTCAATGCTTTTGTTTGTGTGTCATACGACCAACTAAGATTATCTCCGCATTGTCCTGTTACAACACTTGCCATCATTGCAATAGAGCAAGACATGGCTACAAATAAGGTTAAAAATTTGTGTTTCATCATAATTAGTAGTTGTTTGTTTTGCCTACTCACTTATGGCTTTTCGGCTTACTCCATTTATTTATTTTTTAATGATGATAGACACATATACAAAAAGCGCAGGTTCGAGTTGCTGACTCGTCCTGCATCCTTCGGCTGTGAGAAATGCCTTCTATAGTAGAACGAGCAACTCCAGCCTACGCCGTATGTATTTGGTATAATATACACACGAAATAGACGTTTTTGTTGCTTCGTCTTGACTATAGTTTTGAACTTCTCACATTCAAGGATGCCAAGAGCAAAGCGTGTTAACGCCTTTTATCAATATGTCTGCTGTTTTATGGGCAGCCAACCGCTCCAAGTTAGCGTCATAGAGGGGACGTGTTAGTTGTCTTTG
>JAKSNN010000006.1 GCA_024399755.1 Paludibacteraceae bacterium
GGCTTTGAGGCTGATGCGGTGATACCGCGCAAAAACCTCGTGGTCGGTGTAGCAGGCGATGTGCATATCTTCGTCGATAAAACCTGCGTGCAATATGCCTGCCACAGGTATGAAACTGACGGGGTTGTTGCTGTTGGTCTCATTGATATTGTCGATAATCGCTTTAAGACGATCGGTCTGTTTCTTTTGTTCGGAGAGGATATAGATATGATAACCTGCTTTTGTTTTATCTTGTAGGTCGTCTGTCAAGAGTTCAAACTGCTTATGGAAGAGGGGCTGAGGTAGGGTAGAGAATGCCACTTCCTCGGTGTGGGCAAAAGTACTTTGACGGTTGATTTCGATGGTACGTAAGTTGTCATCTTTCCGGAAGTCTGCCTTTAGGCTACGTTGGGCTACCATCGTAAAATCGTTGCTCAGCCATAGAGTCTCGTGCGGCAGGTAGTTCAGAAGGGTTTCGGAAGACTCGTCATCGTCCGAGGTTAAGGTATTCATTTGGCATATCTCGGCACTCTGCAACTGCTGTTTGGAGAGTTGTGTCTCAATGTCAAATTCGCGGATTGAATCTATCTCGTTGCCGAAGAAATCGAAGCGGTAGGGAAGTTCGTGGCAGAAGGAATAGATATCTACTATGCCGCCTCGCACAGCGAATTGCCCGGGTTCGTACACAAAATCTACCTTTGTGAAACCTAATTCGGCAAGACGTTCCGTAAGAGGGGTAATGTCTATTTCCTGTCCTTTGGTAAGGGTAAACGTATGTTGGGTGAAAGTCGCCTTAGGTGGTACAGGCTCATCTATCGCTTCGGGGTAGGTTACAATGATTTGTGATTTGTGATTTGTTATTTGTGATTGTTCCCTGTTCACTAACAACTGTCCCAACACTTCTGTCCGCTGAATGAGCATAGCCTCATCGCTCGCTTGCCGTTTCTTGGAGTGAGGAAAATAGAGTATTTCGCGATTGCTGATTTGTGATTGCTGATTGCTGATTTCGACTAATGCCTTCAGGTCGGCGTAGAGGTACTGTGCTTCGTCTTGTGAGTCCATCACGGCGCAAATCACTTTCACGTCAGCAGACTTTTGACTTTCGACTTTAGCGTCAGCGGACTTTTGACTTCCGACTTCCGCCAGCCAACTGACGGCAACGCTTCGGGCGCTGGCATGGAGACCTGTCAGCAGGATATGCTTTGTGCCACGATGCAGCAGTCGCTCCAACAATTGCAGTTGTGGGTGTTCGTTGTATAATATGCGCAGGTCTGCTATCTCCATAAGAAACTAAATCCAACTTGCAAAGGTACTACTTTTTTTTGAATTATACAACATACACCTTTCTTATAGTACTTTTTTTTGACCTTTAGCGCTTTTTTCTTGTGTATGTGGAAAAAAAGTAGTAATTTTGCAGGCGAAATGAAAGAGATTCTGATTGTCATAGGGCTGGTAGCGGCGGCGATGGCGTTGCTCGCTATTCGGATTATACTGAAAAAGAATGGACAGTTCAGTAGTCACGACATCGGTGCAAGCGAGGCTATGCGAAAACGCGGCATACACTGCATTCGGACGCAGGACTGGCTCGAAAGACAACCTAAGAAATACAAGATCAATCCTAATAACCTGACAAGTGCAAATAACAAATAAATTATAGTATGAAAAAGATTCAATTGATTGTTGATGTAGTTTTACTCGCTGCTGTGGTGGCGCTGTTTGTAATCGTTTTTACCGGCAAGAAGAAGCATTGCAATGCCTCTTGCGAAGGTGGAATTGCCGTTGATTCCGAGGCTATGATGCCGCTTGCATACGTTAATTTGGACTCAATCCTCGTTAACTATGCTTTCGCACAGGACGCTAACGAGAAACTGATGTCCAAACAGGAAGATGCGCGTCTTAAAATGAATACCAAAATGCGTACCTTCGAACAAGAATATGCAGACTTCCAACGTAAACTTGAGAACAACGCTTTCCTCAGTCGTGAGCGTGCGGAAAGCGAAGCGGCACGTCTGCAAAAGAAACAACAGGACTTGCAAGAACTGGAAGCCAAACTGACACAAGAAATCTTAGAGGAGAACCAAAAACTCAACCTGCAATTGGCTGACACGCTTAACACCTTCCTCAAAGAGTTCAATGCCGATGGCAGATACCAAGTTATCCTCTCCAACCAAGGAAAAGATAATGTCCTGATGGCTGCCGAAGGATACGATATTACGGAAGAGGTAATCGACGGACTGAACGCTCGATATAAGAAGTAATAACAACCTACTGCGAGATGATGAATCGTTGGCATAAACATATCCTGCTCGGCATAGTTGCTGCTACGCTTTGGCTGCCTGTTACACTCAAGGCGCAAGCCATTCCCGTAGATGCTCAATATACCCAGATATATGATTATATTGATGAACTACTGACTGACGGAATCATCGTTCACCAAACAGCAGTGCGCCCTTATACACGTACGCAGATTGCTGCTATGCTGACAGAGGCGCAGCAACGTGATTCGCTGATGGATAAGCGCCAACGTGATAACCTCAGATTCTATCTCAATGTCTTTGCTTTAGAACGTGATACGATGGTGGATAACTACGTGCAATACACCGACCATCGCACTTTCAATCTGTCGCTTGCTAATCCGCAGTTCTCTTACCTGACACGCAATAAGATGTTCAAGATGTCCATCGAACCGCTATTGGGTATGGACGTAATGGCTAACCGCCGTGGTGCGCTGATTAAGCGTTGGTGGGGAGCCGAACTGAAGATGGATATTGCTCACCACGTCAGTATCTGGGGGTCGCTCCGCGATGTGAGTTATAACGGCGCAATCGGGCTGAGCAGCAAGTATTATCCTACTGCTAACGACAAGATGTACGGCGCACGTATCGCACAACCTGACTATCTCAATAACGTCTATGGCATGCAGTATAAAGAGGCAAGTTATGGTGGCGACTTCTCTGATTCACGAGGAGGACTCTCGCTCTATGCATGGTTTGGAAGTATTAGTATCCAACGTGAGAATATCCGCTGGGGAGATAGTTACCACTGCTCGAATATCCTCTCGGGGCATAATCCTGCAGTACCGATGCTTTCGTTGCAACTGACTCCCTGCAAGTGGTTTCAGTTCGACTACTTCCACGCGTGGCTCGTGAGCAACGTTATTGACTCTACACGCTACTACATGGAAAATACCACAGACGGTACGCAGCATCGGGAATATCGCCCTGCCAATAAGTTTATGGCAGCGAATATGTTTACCTTTGTGCCCATTAAGTACTTCGCGTTCTCTCTGGGTAACTCTATTGTCTATGCAGAGAATAATCCGCAAGCGGCTTATTTTATTCCGATTGCTTTCTATAAATCGCTTGACCACTTGTTGACGAAGGGTACGCAGGAGCAGAACCAGAACTCACAAGCGTTTGCTACGGCTACGATTCGACCTGTTGACCACCTGAAGATTTACGGCTCGTTCTATTTGGACGAATTTAACTCTGCCCGCCTAAAGAAAGGCAATAAAGAGAATAATCCCTTCTCCTACCTCGTAGGCTTTGATTGGTCGGGGTGGCCTGTGAAAGGGTTAAGCCTGAAGGGTGAGTTTATGCGCTCGTATATCGCTTGCTATACGCACTCGATTGATGTACTCACGTACGCAAGCAATACCTATAATATGGGGCATTACATGGGTGATAATGCACAATCTATCTTCGTGGAGGCTGCATATCGTCCGATTCGCGGTATGACTATACGCCTGAGTTATACCAACGACACGAAGTATAACAGTTATCCATATCTGCGTGTGGCACGTGGCACCGGAGGAAAAATCAATCCCGAAGAGGGTATATCCTCTGTCATCGCACAGAAGCCTTTTGACAAGGCTATTTTCCGTAACGATAACGTAGCCTTGGACTTTGCATACGAGGTACACCCGAATATGTACCTGCGTGCAAACCTCACCTATAACAATGCGCGCGGCTACGATAACCTGACGCAGACTATCGGCTGTGAGGACGCCGGAGAAGGACATACTGCGCAGTACTACCTGACGAAGTTTTATCCCTCGTATCTGCACGGCGCAAATATCACGGGAACAGTAGGCTTCTCCTTTGGCTTCTGATGACTACTAACGGCAATCATCACATTACTTGTAAGCAGTTTCTTGACCGATATACGTTACCGCTCTCTATGCTTTTGGGAGTAGTCGGTTTTCCGCTATTCCGTCCGTTAATGCCGACGTTGCCGTCGCTTATCTTCTTAATGCTATTCTTTACCTTCTGCAAGGTCAATCCTATAGATCTGCGCTTGCACCTTTGGCATTGGCTCGTATTAGTAATACAGCTGGTGCTTAGTGTGGCAGCCTATTATCTGTTGCTCGTGCTGACGTATGATGCGTGCTTGGCGCAGGGCGTGTTCGTGTGCCTGATTATGCCGACTGCTACTGCTGCACCTATAATCGCAGGTAAATTAGGGGGGAGTATTCAGAATCTAACAACGTTCACCCTGCTCAGCAATATCGCTACGGCGATTGTTGTACCGGCATTCTTCCCGATTGTTAATCCGGCAGCGGGCATGTCGTTTATCGTGGCTTCCTCATTGATACTGAGTAAGGTAGGTCCGCTACTATTAGGTCCTTTCTTTGCTGCATGGCTATTGCGAATCGTTTACAACGCAATAGCACGTCATCGGCATACGGGCAAGACGTTCATGCTCTCTGCCAAGTGGGCTTCGCTGCCATTCTGGATTTGGGCAGCAACATTGGTTATCTTAATGGCTGACATTACACACATGCTGCTCTACGGCTCATGGTCGTGGCTGACGATAAGCGGGCTATGCGTAGGGGCATTGATTACGTGCCTAATGCAGTTCTATATCGGCAAGTGGGTGGGGCAGCGTTTCCCAAGCGAAAACCATGGCGAAGATTATCACGATGTGCTAATCAACCCCGCTGCTGCACCACACGATACGGAACATATCACACGTATCACAGCAGGGCAGGCGTTTGGACAAAAGAACACAACTTTAGGCGTATGGATGGCACAAACGTACCTTAATCCGCTTTCTGCTATCGGACCTGCAGCCTATATCATCTGGCAAAACATTTTCAACTCCGTGCAATTGGCTGAGGCATCAAAAGTTAAAAGTCAAAAGTCGAAAGTTAACTAACGGCAGCCTCCTAAGGGGTCGAAGCCTTCAGGAATATCGAAGGTGGCATTTCTATCGTAACCCAAATCCGGGTCGGCATATACCTTTTTCATAAAGAGACCATAGATAGGCAACGCCGTACGAGCACCTTGACCCTTATCCATCGAATCGAAGTGGATAGAACGATCTTCTCCACCAACCCAACAACCTGCTACTAACTGAGGCGTGAAACCGATAAACCAACCATCGGAATGATTCTGCGAAGTACCCGTCTTTCCGCCCATCGGCATATATAACTGGTATTCGCTACCGCGTAAGCGCATTCCTGTACCCTCGGTAATCACTTTCTGCAACATATATAACATCTTATATGATGTCGTTTCGCTCAGTACTTCGTGCGTTGCGGGCGTAAACTGCGCAATCATATTGCCGTTATTGTCCTCAATGCGGGTGACATAAAGCGGTTCGGTACGGATTCCCTTGTTGACAAACGTGGTATAAGCGTCAACCATCTCCTCTACGCTCACATCACACGTACCTAAGCACATACTGACTACCGCATCAATCTCGCCCTTGATACCAAAGGAACGCATGAGGTTAGCCAACTGCTCCGGCGTAAAGAGCGACATCAGGTAAGCCGTAATCCAGTTGCTTGACTTCTTCAATCCCCACGTGAGCGATACCGTCTCGCCAACCGATTCGGCATGAGCGTCTTTCGGCGTCCACGCTTTGCCGTTGGCGTCATATAGGGTATAAGGCACATTGCGTACCGTATCGCACGGCCACATACCTTCGTCCATCGCTAAGGTATAGAGGTAAGGCTTGATAGTAGAGCCTACCTGACGACGTCCTTGTGTGGCTTGGTCGAACTGGAAGTGCGCGAAGTCGGGACCACCTACGTAGGCTTTTACATAACCCGTGTGCGGGTCAATCGCCATGAAACCACAACGCAGGAAGTGTTTAAGCCATTTGATCGAGTCCATCGGCGTCATCATCGTGTCAATCAAGCCGTCGTAACTGAATATTTGCATCTCCTGTGGTGTATTGAAGGCTTGTTCGATTTCACTTGCGCTACAGCCTGCTTTCTTCATAGCGCGATACCTGTCGGTTTGACGCATGGAGCGAGCCATAATACCATCAATCTCGGGTTGCGTCAGGGTTCGAGCGAAAGGCGCATATTTGCGTCCCTTTTTCTCCTTGAAGAACTGCTGCTGCTTGAAAATCATGTGCTCATGCACAGCTTCCTCGGCATATTCCTGCATCTTGGAATCTATCGTAGTATAAATCTTCAGACCGTCTTGATAGAGGTCATAATGCGAACCGTCGGGTTTCTTATTCTTGTTGCAGAAGCCATAGAGCGGGTTGGTCTCCCATTGCTGCTTGTCGATTTCATATTGCAGTTTGTTCCACTCAGGATAGTTGCCCTCTTTCGGCTCTTTGGCTGTCAGTACTAGGCGCAGGTACTCGCGGAAATAAGGCGCTAACCCCTGTTTATGGTCAACCGAGTGATAATGAATATCCATCGGCAGAGCCTGTAACGAGTCGCGCTCCGCACGTGTGATAAAATCGTACTTGTACATCTGCCCGATGACGACATTACGTCTGCCCAAAGTGCGCTCGGCATGACGAATCGGGTTGTAATAGGCAGGGTTTTTGCACATACCTACCAGCATGGCTGCTTCCTCCATCTTTAAGTCTTGAGGCGTTGTGCCGAAATATACGTGGGCTGCCGACTTGATACCTACCGCATTATACAAGAAATCGAACTGATTGAGATACATGAGCAGAATCTCATCTTTTGAGTAAAGGCGCTCTAACTTGGTAGCAATCACCCACTCGATAGGCTTTTGCATAGCACGCTCAAAGATATTACTTGCGCGAGGCGACCAAATCTGCTTGGCTAACTGCTGAGTTAGGGTAGAGCCACCACCTGCACGACCTAACATCAGTACGGCACGGAAAAGCGACTTGCTATCTACGCCCGTATGCTCGTAGAAGCGTGCGTCTTCCGTCGCTACTAACGCCTGAATGACGTAAGGCGATAAGTCGGTATATTGTGCATTAATACGGTTCTCCTGACGATAATAACGACCTAAAGACTTCATATCCGAAGTCAAAATCTCACTCGCAAACTTATTCTTCGGGTTCTGCAACTCCTCCAAAGGCGGTAAATAGCCAATCCAACCTTTGGTAATCATCCAAAATAGGAGAATTAGAAACACACAGCCTGCAGCAAAAATGCCCCAAAACCAAACCATAAACTTACCTCTAAAGGTCATCTCTTTGTACTTTTTCATATTAGGTCTTCAATTATTCTGTTTAATATATGTAATCCTTGTTGGGTGGCAATCAGTCTTGTCCCCTCGCGTCGCAACAGCCCTTGCCGAAGGTATTGGTTGACGGCTGCCTTTTTATCTAAAACCCATTGCTCGTCTATCCCCTTGTCGGTGCGGAGCGATAACATGATTCGCTCGATGTGCTTCTGCTCCTCGCTTAACTGCTCCTCTTCACGCTCCGGCTGTTTCGCCTGTATCCCCTTGATGTAGCGCTCTATATCGCTGATATTCTGATACCTCGTGTTGCCGTCATAACCATGAGCCCCTGCACCTAACCCTACATACGGGGTATCGTTCCAATAACTACTATTATGGTGCGAATGGTAGTTTACAAGAGCGGAGTTGCTTACTTCGTAGTGTACGTACCCTGCCTTTTTCAGTTGCTCGCATAGGTAGTCAAACATCTTATTTTCAACGACTTCGTCTATCTCTTGTATCTCGCCTTTCTCAAGCATTTTGGTCAATGGTGTGCCTTCTTCGTAACTGAGGCAATAACACGATATGTGTTGCACGTTCAGCGCCAAAGCCCGGCTGATAGTCTGCTTCCAAACGTCCATCGTTTGCGTAGGCAATCCGTATATCAAGTCGATACTTATATTATCAAAACCTGCGTCTTGTGCGTCTTTGACAGCCTGTACGGCTTGCGCAGCGTTGTGCCTCCTTCCAATGAGTTGCAACAGCGCGTCATCAAACGCCTGAATACCTATGCTGAGCCGATTAATACCTGCTTGGCGTAAGGCAAGGAGTTTGTTGCGGTCAAGGTCACTCGGGTTGGCTTCGAGTGTAATCTCGATAGTGTCTTCCGTGGCGATGGCGTCAACAAGGCGTTTGATGTCCGCTACCTCCAACATCGTAGGCGTTCCACCCCCCAAGTAAAGTGTCTCAATGATTGCCTGATGGTTGCTTGAGCTTCCGATGAGCTTCCGATGAGCTTCCGATGAGCTTCCGATACAGGTAGGGGGCACATAGGTGGCAGATCGCTGATTCCACTCCTCTATCACAGCATCTACATATTCTTTCCTGCGCTCCAAAAGCGTGGTGGAAAAGAAATCACAATAGCGACAACGGCTCTTGCAAAACGGAATATGTACGTAAACACCACTCACTTGCTACTTTTCCCTTTCTACTTATCGGTTTTCCACAGGAACTTCATCCATTCCGCCATCTTCTGTTCTTGCGGACTTCCTTGCGCCTCCCAGAACTTCGTTCCCTGCAATTCGTCGGGCAGGAATTGCTGCTTGACAAAGTGATTCGGGAAATCGTGCGCGTATTTATAACCTTCCTTGTACCCCAGTTCCTCCATCAGTTTGGTAGGCGCATTACGCAGGTGCAACGGCACCGGCTGATTGCCCGTCTGCTCCACGGTTTGCAGGGCTTTATCAATAGCCAAATAAGCGGAATTGCTCTTTTGCGAGGTAGCCAAATACACCGTCGCCATCGCTAACGGAATCCGCCCTTCCGGCCACCCAATCTTGGTGAGCGTATCAAAGCACGCATTTGCCACTAACATTGCGTTGGGATTAGCCAAACCGATATCTTCGCTCGCCGATATAACCAAACGGCGTGCAATAAACTTCGGGTCTTCGCCTGCGGCTACCATACGCGCTAACCAATAAATGGCTGCATCGGGATCGCTACCCCGAATCGACTTGATAAACGCAGAAATAATATCGTAATGCAGTTCGCCGTCCTTATCGTAGGCAACAGGATTTTGTTGCAATTGCTTGGTAACAGTCTCGTTATCAATTACTTTTGCTCCAGAGTTGGTGACCAGTTCGATGATATTGAGCAGTTTGCGGGCGTCACCTCCGCTGTAACGTAGGATACTCTCGGTCTCACGTACCTCTACGCCTAAACTCATGATATGTTCATCTTGTGTTAAGGCACGGTGCAGGAGTTCTAACAAATCCTCTTTGTCCAACGACTTCAGTACGTAGATTTGACAACGTGAGAGTAGGGGGTTAATCACCTCAAACGATGGATTCTCCGTAGTAGCACCAATCAGCGTAATCGTTCCTTCCTCCACTGCGCCTAACAGGCTGTCCTGCTGTGATTTAGAGAAACGATGTATCTCGTCGATAAAGAGTATCGGCGAGCGACTATCGGTCTGACCTGCGAAGATACCTGATTGCATTTGCGCAGAACGTTTGGCTTTGTCGATGACCTCACGTACCTCCTTCACGCCCGACGTAACGGCGGATAAGGTGTAGAAGGGGCGTTCCAACTGATGTGCGATAATCTTAGCCAACGTGGTCTTGCCTACGCCCGGAGGACCCCACAAGATGAACGAAGAGAGGTTGCCGTTCTCTATCATCTGCCTCAATATAGCGCCTTCGCCAACCAAGTGCTTTTGCCCTATGTAGTCGTCCAACGTCTTCGGACGTAATCGTTCTGCGAGTGGTAACATAGTTATTCTGCTATATCCATTATCAATTGTCGTGCGTTTGCTCTTGCTGCTTCTGTTGGCTTGTTGCCAGACAACATGCTGGCAATCTCCTCAATGCGTTCCTCGGCAGTAAGCGATTGTATGTGCGTCTCGGTGCGCTGCGCCGTATCGGCTTTGTACACCTTATATTGGGTAGCGCCTTGTGCCGCAATCTGGGGCAGGTGCGTGATAGCAATAATCTGCCTTGCATTAGACATCTTGCGCATAATCTTGCCCATTTGCGTGGCGATTTCGCCACTTACGCCCGTGTCAATCTCGTCAAAGATAATCGTTGGCAGACCATTCGTAGTGGCTACGAGCGACTTAATACACAACATCAAGCGCGACAATTCGCCTCCGCTTGCCACTTCGCTGACACGGCGCACGTGCTGGTTGAGGTTGGCAGCAAAGAGGAACTGCACATCGTCGATTCCGTTGGGCGTAAAGTCCTCTAAAGCGTTGATTTCTACCTCAATCTGCGGATGGCGAATACCGAGCAGGGTGAGGTTATGAATGAGATCGGTCGCAATAGTCTTGATAACGGCTTTGCGGCTCTTGGTGAGCGCCACGGCTGCCGTCTGGAGCGCAAGTTCTGCCTCGCTGAGTTGCTGCTTGAGGCGGCTAATTTCTTCGTCAAACGAACTGAGATGGTTACATTGCTGCTCTAACTCGTTGCGCAACGAGATGAGTTCTGCCACCGTAGAGACGTTATGTTTCTTCTTCAGCGAATTGAGTAGGGCAATACGCTCGTCAATCTCCTGCAATCGTACGGGGTCAGCCTCTACACGCTCGGCTTGACGTTTCGCCTCGTGCGCTATATCGCGCAACTCAATCTCAACGCTTTGCAGGCGTTCTGACAAACTGCTATCTGCGTTTGTGAGGTTGATGGAATGAATGAGCGAAAGGGCATTCACGCCATCGCCGTTGAGGTTCTCTACGGCTGCTTGATACGCCATACGGATATCCTCTGCGTGGGAAAGGCGATACTGCTCTTGCTCTAACATATCCTCTTCGTCAGCCTCTAAACGGGCTTCAGCCAACTGATTGTACTGAAACTCAATATAATCGGCATCGGCTTGCGCTTTCTTTGCCATCGCTTCCGTCTTCGCCAACTCGTCCTTAGCCTGTATGTAGGCATTATATCGCTGCTCGTAGGCATTGCGCTCCGCATGGTTATGAGCGATGGTATCCACAATGCCTAATTGGAACGTGTCGTCGTTCATCAGCAGGTTCTCGTGCTGCGAATGAATGTCGATGAGTTGCGTGGCAAGCGCTTTCAGTTCGCCTTGCGTAATGACTTCATCGTTCACAAAAGAACGTGACCTGCCGTTGGTGTTCAATTCACGCCGAATAAGTAGGGTCTCGCCCTCCGATTTGCCGTCAAACTCCGCTTCAATGATACATTTGTCTTCGCCTTCGGTAATTGTCTTCGTATCGGCTCTGCCTCCCATAACCAGATTAAGCGCACCTAAAATAATGCTCTTTCCTGCACCTGTCTCACCCGTTATCACAGAGAAACCCGAAGCCAAGTCGATGTCGAGATGGCTGATAAGCGCATAGTTCTGTATGAATAAGTGGCGAAGCATATTAGTTTTGGTTAATCTTATCGTAGGTGTTTTGGCGGGTAGGGTCAATGTCCATCAATACCTCATATACGTTCTTCTTTTCCTCGTCCGTGCCTTTTTGGAAGATATTGACTAACTCGTCCGCTTTGGCATCTAAGAAAGTGTTGATGACGTACGTAGCAGGGCGGGCACGATTGGCATCACGCAGTACGCTAATACCCGCTGCAATACGCGCACGGGCATTGGACACGTTATTCGTCATCTCGTCCAATCCCAAACGATGGTACTCATAGCAATACTCGCGATAAGGCTTAAAGGCTTCGTCCATCAGGTTATTCGTGAGGGCGTAACGGTTGCGATTGCTGTCAAACGCCTTCCACCCTGAAAGTTCGCTACTTTCCAACGAAGCCGATTGGGCTGCTGTAACGATGTCTTCGCATTGCTGGAAAAACGGCGTTCCACCTAAGCGAGCATAACTATCCATATCGTAGCCGATAATCAGATAGACGTAATAAGCCAACATCGCAGTCAGGTTGTTGGTAAACGTATTCTGCTGATACTCGATACGTTCAAACTCCTGATACGTGAAGTTGAAATTGTTGTCCTTGAAGTTAAGCAACGGCGTGGAGTAGGTCGTTCCCCAAACAGGACGACGGCTCTGCAACTGCATTTCACAGGTGTACATGTTGTCGTTCACAGCCTTCACAATAATCATCATACTGCATTCAATCTTCTCCTGCTCCGCAAAAGTCATGTTCGTCCAACGATTGTTGTTGATGTACTCCTCTATCTGCTGCTTGAGCGTCTCAAAAGCAGATTTATTAGAACCTTCTACCTGATCGGAGTTGATGGTTACGGTGCAGTTAATCTCTTGACTAAAAACCATGACGGGCATTAGGCAAAGCAGCAATATATAGATGAACGTTTTGCGCATATACGTTTATTTGCTAATGGATTCGATATTGCCAGAGTAGGGGTTGAAGACAATCTTCGGCAGTTGGTCCTGCGTGAACAGGCTTTGCGCTAACGGAATAGCCACACCGAATTGTGCAATAGACAGCGTATTATCAGCGAGCGTCTGTCCGTCATACGTCATACGAAGAGAGCAAGAACCCGGCAGGTTGTAATAGATTTGCGAAGGTTGCGGACCTTTTTTCTTGCTATCAACAGCCTTGCTTAAAGTCTGCTTATACGTGTTGATATCCAACACGATAGGCGTTGCCGTAGTGTCATTCACAATACCTTTGTCCTTGCTGAAATAGAGCAGGTTGATACGTTCCGTCTCGGCAGGCATCAGCGTGATATGCTTTACCATCTTTTTGCTTTTGTGCGTGCCGATAAAGAGTTCGGTAAGTTGCGCCTCTTGTTCGTCTAATTTATTGAGCATAAGCGACATCGCTTTTTGGTCGCTTGGGGCGTTCTCGATCTCTCCGCTCAGCAGATAGAGCCTTGTCTCGCGAATCCGATAAATCTGTTTAGCAACACCTTGTGCCGTTTCGCGCAGGGTAGTAGCATGAATTTGCTCCTCAAAGAGCGGCATAAGTTTGCTTTTAGCGGGCTTTTCAGCAGAATGCTTATCTTTATGAGACGGGTGCTGAGTCTGCTCAGGAATCGTGTTAAATCCCCATAGGATACCCTTGTTCGTGAGGGTCAGCAGTTGCATAATGCCTTTGTCGTCAGCCGTTACCTTAAACGCTCTATCGTAATCAGGGATAGTGCGCGTGTTAATGTCGGCAGATGTCAGCGTGTACGTCTTTTGGGCTTCTTCAATAAAATCAGAAGCCCCTAAAAACTCCTCTGCAAACATGTAAAACGGACCGGGTTCGTAGGTCTCCTCCATATAATTGATATCTAGAAGCACTTGCGTTTTTGGCATGTAATACACCACGGCAAGTTCGTTCTCTTCTACCAATTGTGCTTGAGCCGTCAGCGCTAATAAGCAACTGAGCCCAAAAATAAGTTGTTTCTTGACTTGTTTCATATTGTTATAAATTTTGAATTACTTGGTTGACCATATTCGCCACGCTGCTTCCGCTTGCAGTTGCAACATATTGAGTCCGTTCTCTACTTGCGCCCCATAGGCTGCACCACGTTTCATAAACTCCGTTTCCGTGGGATTATAGATGCAATCAAACAGCAGGTGGCGTTTTGTCAAATACTGGTAAGGAATAGGCGGAAAAGCATCACAATCGGGGAACATTCCTAAAGGCGTGCACTGGATAATCAGACTGTTGCCGGCTATGATTTCTTGCGTGAGTTCTTGATACAGAATGCCTTTCCGTTTATCGCGAGAGACGTATGCCGGCTCTATATTCATCTGCCTGAGCGCATAATGTATCGCCTTGGCAGCACCTCCAGTGCCTAAGATAAGTGCTTTGTTGTCCGTAGGGCGCAGTAGAGGGCGAATAGCCTCCATGAAACCGATATAGTCGGTATTATATCCGCGTGTGCCATGTACTACGTTTACGGCACCAATCTCCTTCGCAACAAGGTCAATCTCGCTCAAGTAGGGCAAGATGGTTTCCTTGTAGGGGTAGGTTACATTATACCCGTTTAGATGAGCAATGCGCTCCAACTCCTGCAAAGAAGCAAGCGGGAACAAACGATAATCTGCGTCAATCTTCTCACGCAGAAACTTCTCCGTGAAATAGACCGAAGAGAAAGAGTGTTCCAACGGATTACCAATTATGCCGTAATGTTTGCTCATACGTGATTATCTCTTGTGCTTGACGGCTCCAATCGAAGGTTGCGTCTATCGTTGTGTTTTCTATTAGTTCCAAATACCCTTGCATATATTCAGCGGTTTGGGCGATGTGTTCTATTTCAGCCTTGCTATAGTGCTGCAACTCCTGTCGGATAGCGTTTCGGCGAATGGCGGTATCTTGGTTTGTAGAGTCTTCTACCCATGCGATATGCCTGATGTCCTTCAGATAGTGCAGAATGTAATCGTGGGTAGTGCAGAGTAGGGGACGAATTACTGGAATATCCGAAGGCTTGTAATCGCCCATAATGCCTGCTTCTGCCGCTGGGTTCTTGCTTTTGGCGCGCATACCGCATAATCCTCGAATACCGGTTCCGCGTCGAAGGTTCATTATCAAAGTCTCTGCTTGGTCGTTTTGGTGGTGCGCCACGGCAATGGCTTGACAACCTTCCGCTTGAGCCACCTCATCGAACCATCTATATCGCAACAGCCTTGCAGACATCTCTATACTCCGTGCGCACTCCCGCGCGTATGCGAAAGTATCGAAGTCCTTGGTTACACATTTCACGCCTTTTTCTGCACACAACTGCTGCACAAACTGCTCATCGCGATTGCTTTCTTCGCCGCGAAGGTGAAAATTGCAGTGTGCCACGACACATTCGTAACCACCGCGCAGCAGTACGTCCAATAATGCAACACTATCTGCGCCACCACTAACGCATACCAAAACGCGGTCGGTAGGCTGCAATAGCGCATTATCTCGAATATATTTCAATACTCGCCGTAGCATTATTGGTAAGGCGGATTACTTCAGGTAGTAATCTACGGTGGTTACTACGCGCACATGCTTATTCCAAGGCTCATATTGGTCTGACTCAATCGAGAATTGTCCTTGATTAGCATGGCGGATACTTCCTAAACGGCAATTAGCATCGTCTGCAAACTTCTGTGCCACGATACGTGCGTTCTTGGTGGCTTCCTCAATCATAGCGGGCTTGATGTCGGTCAGTCCGTTGAATTGATAATCAAGCGACCAGTCGTAACTATGTACTATGATGCCCTTTTCCAGCAAGTCGTTGGTAAGCGTTTGGCTTGCGATGACCAAGTCCACATTATCGGTGTTTACTACCACCGATGTGCTCAGGCTATATTGATTAGCGGGGCGGGTATTGCCATAATAGTTTGCCCAGTTGTCGTTCACGGTGGTATTGCCACGGCGAATATCCTCGTCGGTAAAACCTTTCTCAATGAGCACATCTCGCAAAGTCTGCTCCAGTCCGGAAGCCTCCTTGTAGAGTTGCGATAGGTTATTGCCGTCTAACGAGTAGTTGAGAGGCCAAACGGCATGGTCTGCTTTCACGTCTTTTGTGGCTAACCCTTTTACGCTAACGGCTCTATTTTGCGTTGCTAACTGGTGGAAACCCAACCAAACAAATACACCTGCAAGGGCAAATCCTAATGCTACAATCGTAGCGGCTACAATGTTTTGTTTCATAATTTATTGATATATTTACTTGCGACTGCAAAGGTACAAAAAAAATGCCAATAATGCAAATTTATTTGCATCTTGGCACTTTTTTTTATTATTTCCACTTCCGATTTTTACGGGGAAGTGTCATTTTATTGCGATTATTTCTCGTCTTCTACGGCTGCTTGTGCTGCTGCAAGACGTGCGATTGGCACACGGAACGGCGAGCAACTTGCGTAGTTCATACCTACGCGAGCGCAGAACTTCACGCTGCTCGGTTCGCCACCATGCTCACCGCAAATACCAGTACGCAAAGCAGGACGAACGGCACGACCCTTCTCGACAGCCATCTTAATGAGTTGACCTACACCTTTCTGGTCAAGTACTTGGAACGGATCGGCTTTCAGAATCTTCTTCTCCAGATATGCCGGCAAGAAACTTGCAATATCATCACGGCTATAACCGAAGGTCATTTGCGTCAAGTCGTTTGTTCCGAAACTGAAATACTGAGCCTCCGTAGCGATACGGTCTGCGGTTAAGGCTGCACGAGGAATCTCAATCATCGTACCTACTTCATATTCTACTTCTACGCCATATTCAGCAAATACCTCTTTGGCTACGCGGTTGATAATCTCTTTCTGCTGTTTGAGCTCGTAGAGGATACCAATCAAAGGAACCATGATTTCCGGCATAGGATTCTTGCCGTCCTTCTTCAGTTCGCAAGCGGCTGACATGATAGCGCGTGTTTGCATAGCGGTAATCTCAGGGAACGTGATACCCAGACGGCAACCGCGGTGACCGAGCATAGGGTTGTTCTCTGCCAACGAATTAACACGTTGCTGAATCTCTTGTACGCTGATACCCATTTCTTTAGCCATTACCTCTTGTCCTGCTAAATCGTGCGGAACGAACTCGTGCAACGGTGGGTCAAGCAGACGAATGTTAACCGGGCAGCCGTCCATAGCCTCCAAGATACCCTTGAAGTCGGCTTTCTGATAAGGAAGCAGTTTTGCCAATGCTTTCTCACGTCCTTCTACGTCTTTAGCAAGAATCATTTCGCGCATAGCGATAATCTTCTTATCTTCGAAGAACATGTGCTCAGTACGGGTAAGACCGATACCCTTTGCGCCAAATGCACGTGCTACTTGTGCATCGTGTGGCGTGTCGGCGTTGGTACGAACTTGCAGACGAGTATATTTGTCGCAGAGATCCATCAATGCCTTGAAGTCGCCACTCAATTCTGCAGCCTTAGTTGGCATTTCGCCGGCATATACTTGTCCCGTAGAGCCATTCAGGCTGATATAGTCGCCCTCTTTATAGGTAATGCCTTCGATGGTAACGGTTTTTGCCTTGTAATCCACTACGATAGCACCAGCACCGCTGACGCAGCATTTACCCATACCACGAGCCACAACGGCTGCGTGACTGGTCATACCGCCACGTGCGGTCAAGATACCTTCTGCTGCGCTCATACCTGCCAAGTCCTCTGGACTGGTCTCGATACGAACCATGACTACCTTGTGACCATTCTGGTGCCATTCCTGTGCGTCGTCAGCGTGGAATACAATCTGACCGCAAGCAGCACCCGGGCTTGCAGGAAGACCTTGCGTAATCACTTTTGCTTTCTTCAAAGCCTCTTTATCGAATACAGGGTGGAGCAGTTCGTCCAGTTTCTGCGGCTCACAACGCATGATTGCCTCTTGCTCGGTGATAACACCTTCACGAACGAGGTCCATAGCAATCTTCACCATGGCTGTACCTGTACGTTTACCATTACGGGTTTGCAAGAACCAGA
The DNA here is from genome assembly GCA_024399755.1 of Paludibacteraceae bacterium. Taxonomy (GTDB): domain Bacteria; phylum Bacteroidota; class Bacteroidia; order Bacteroidales; family Paludibacteraceae; genus Colicola. The sequence goes on from JAKSNN010000006.1 coordinate 17,406, forward strand.
GTTTGCCCTCTTGTACGGTGAACTCCATATCTTGCATGTCGCGATAGTGAGCTTGCAGTTTCTGCTGAATGCCGTTCAGTTCTTCGAATAGTTTAGGCATAGCCTCCTCCATAGAAGGATATTTGCTTGCACGCTCTTCCTCGCTGATACCTTGCAGTTTAGCCCAACGACGGCTACCTTCCAATGTGATTTGTTGAGGGGTACGAATACCTGCAACCACGTCCTCACCTTGTGCGTTAACGAGGTACTCACCGTTGAAGATGTTTTCGCCCGTAGCGGCATCACGGCTGAAGCAAACGCCTGTTGCGCTGGTCTCGCCCATATTACCGAATACCATTGCCATAACGCTGACAGCCGTTCCCCACTCGTCAGGAATACCTTCCATCTTACGATAGAGGATAGCGCGCTCGTTCATCCAACTGCGGAATACAGCGCAGATAGCGCCCCAAAGTTGCTCAATCGGGTCGGTTGGGAAGTCATTGCCCGTGCCCTCTTTGATAGCTGTTTTGAAGCGTGCTACAAGGAGTTTGAGTTCATCTACATTGAGGTCTTTATCCAGTTTCACACCACGGATTGCTTTTACCTCTTCAATAATCTTTTCGAAGGGGTCGATATCCGTCTTGTTAACGGGTTTCATACCCAGTACGACATCACCGTACATCTGTACGAAACGGCGATAACTATCATATACGAAGTGCGGGTTATTGGTCTTTTCAACCATACCTTCGGCAACGACATCGTTCAAACCGAGGTTCAGAATGGTATCCATCATACCCGGCATACTGGCGCGGGCACCGGAACGCACACTTACCAATAACGGGTTTTTAGGGTCGCCGAATTTGCAGTTCATCAAGTTCTCAATGTGCTTTACAGCAGCCATTACATCGTTATTGAGAAGTTCTACAATCTTCTCTTGTCCTACTTGATAATACTCGTTGCAAACATCTGTGGTAATAGTGAATCCGGGAGGAACAGGTACTCCTACAAGATTCATTTCGGCGCAGTTTGCGCCTTTTCCGCCCAATTGCTCGCGCATTTGAGCGTTACCCTCGGCTTTTCCGTTACCGAAAGTGTAAACTCTTTTCTTGTTGTCCATTTTCTATATAATTATTTGATGTAAAATTCAATTCAGCCCACAAAGGTACTGCTTTTTTTTGATTTATGCAATATAATTGCTTATTTTTGTTAAAAAAACCTGCAATAATTTGCATATTCCGCTTTTTTGCTATACTTTTGTCAACTGAAAGTGAAATATCTCGTTTTCGACCATATTGATGCGTGTACGCAGGCTGATGTAGAACGTCTGTTGCCTTTGGTTTCCAAGCAACGCCGAGAACAGGCGTTGCGTTTCAAGCACCTCTTCGGACAATGGACTTGCCTCAAAGCCTACGAGATGTTGCTGACCCTATTTCGGCAGAACGGCTATCTTGCGTCTGCCGAACCGATGCCGGAGTGGCAATACAATCGTTATGGCAAGCCATACATAGAAGGTTTGCCGGACTTTTCGATAAGTCATTGTCGCCAAGCCGTAGCGGTTGCGATTAGTATCTCTCGCCAATCGCCAATCGCCAATCAGATTGGCATTGATGTGGAGTCGATTCGTGAAGTAGATAATGCCTTGATTGAGCGTGTGATGAACGTTGCCGAGCAGCAACAAATTCGCGAGGCAGTTTCTCCGCAAGAGGCTTTTACACGTTTGTGGACGCAGAAAGAGGCTGTCCTCAAACTTCGTGGAACGGGTATTATCGACAATATGCAAGACGTGCTTGCAGCCGACTCTATGTCGTCATGCTTTGTGCAATCGCAAACATGTCAAGGCTACTGCCTCGCTATTGCTTCTGTTGAAGAATTTGTAAATTTGTAAATTTGTAAATTTGTAAATTGAACAAGGGGCGGTTGACAATGTACAATGCAGAATGATGCGAATAGATTTTGTTTACGTTGCATTGTTGCATTGTTGCATAAAAAAATGTGTTCATAGTGTGCATAAAAAAAAATATATATATTATTATAATTAATACTATCCCCTTACCCCTTATTTTTTGGGTTGTTTTTTTGGAGTAAAACCATAATACATATATCCACTATCATTAGTACATTTTGTAGTGCAACAATGCAACATGCAACAAAAGTGCATCAAAAGACTATCTCCGTTGTGATAATTTGAGTACGATTATTAAGATTGAGAGGGCGAAATGCGTCGTGCATCTCGCCCCCTAATCCTATACTCATCCTATACTCATCGTATACTCAAAGTATATCTATAGGTCGTTGACCAAAAAAGTAACAATTATTAAGATTTTTACTTCACTCGCATACCTTACTATTTGTTAATTAAGCAAGGACTTGGGCGGTTTACAACTTAGTATTTTCTGTACTTCTGTTGAATACCTCGGGAGCCACAAAGGATACATTTCTCTTGGCTCTGGTAGCCATAGAAGAAGAAGGATAACCGTACACCCGTGAAGATATTATGCAGCGAATAACCTTGCGCTTCCGCTGTAGAAAAGACGTGATGAAAGTCAAACAAACCAAAGTCGTAATGCGTCTCCTCGGGAATGTAGTAAAGTAGATTGTTGTCTTTCGGCATAAGGTTGGTCAGTCCTACATCTACAAAACCACCAATACGAAGGCGGAAATCATCGGTGTCGTCTTTGCGATAACTGCGGTAGCCTTTTGTGGAGATAGCAAACTCGTAGCCTAATTCCACAGAAGCCATCACATCTAATTTGAACTTCAACCTATCGTGTGTAGTAGATAGTGGCACTTCTTTCCGGATACCATGGTTATCCATTTCCTCAAAAAGCCCGATGTACCGGTCAGGATATTGTGCTGTTGTGGTAGTGATATTCGTACTTGCGGTATTTCCCCAGAGTTGGAAATTGAGTTTCGGACCAAACAATATATAGCAACCTCCCACCATAATAAATCCCACTTGCAACGGCACTTCTACGTATATATTGCGCGACCTGTCCAACCGATTGACCATATCGTATTTCAGGTTGAAGGGCAGTCCCCACGTATCTATATCGGTTCGTTCTAACGTGATATCGTTCACTCTATTCTGAACATCTTGCCACCGAACATCAGCACCTGCTTGTACGAGCAATTTACCATTCAAGTAAGCATAATGCAAGCCCAGGCCTACACCATAGCCCCCCGGAGAGTGCGCCACGTTAGGCATATTGTTGAACAAAGCAGAGTAGGAGCCGTCTAAGGTGATGCCAATGAGATGATGGACACCATCGTATTGAGTGGTTCTTAATCCCATGGAGGAGAGAGAACGGTCTTTCACTTTCTTTTCCCCTTCCAAGGAACTGCTCCATAGACGTGTTTGCGCAAAAGTAGGCACACTCAGCAAACTGAAAATCAGATATATTAGTACGCGTTTCATCTAACTATAAATTACAAATCTTTTCTTTATTCAACAATGACTTTTACGCTTCGGCTCAGTCCAGAAGTCTCGCTCAGCGAGAATACATAGACACCACTTACGCTTGGTAATCTTACCTCCATAGCGTGATGCTCATCGGGCAGGATATCACCCGATTCAATCAAGTGACCAGAACCGCTGTAGAGTTTGTAGGTACCCGGGTTAATAGACAGGATATTTACAACAGGATTTTCCTTTACTACCGCCGTCGGTACGACAGATATATACGGCATCGTCGGCGTTACAGGGTCTTGTGCTCGCCATTGCGGAACGATTGGGCAAGTCTTATAAGCGTGAATATCGCCAGGACGTGTCAGTTCAACATAGTAATGAGCCGTTCTATCTAACCAGTGCGGTTGATAGAGATAAGGCTTCGTCTCACCTACTAACATGGTGTCTTCACAGTACCACTGGTAGTTAGAGAACTCATATCCTCCGTTCAAACTTGGTATCAGGATAGCAATCTGGTCGTTCCAGTGCTGCTCGATAATCCATGAAGGATAGCGCGGCTCAAAACTAAATTCGAAGCGCATCAATGTGGAGTCGCGACAAATGCCATTATCAAAGTAGATCGTTGCCGAATAGTGGTCAGGACGCGTGTATTCGGTAGGCGAAGGGTGATATGGCATCGCAATACTTAAGATGGTATCGTTGTCCGGAATATAGACGTGATAATCGTTCTCGAACCCTTGGGCTAAAGCCACACTATCGAATAAGATAGAGTAGGCAATCGGCATCTTTCCTAATGGAGAGATTGGTAATTCAAATCTCGAATCGTCTGCACAAATTATCGGCTCGCCAATGCCAACGTGTGTAGGCGGAATTACGGTCAAGTGGAGAATTTGATAGTAGTTGCAGCCATATTTATTGATCAACGTATCTCGATACGTACCTGTAGATTTCAACACTTTATCGTTGAAATGTAAGGTGTCGCTACTACAAATCGTATCGTACCACTCGTCGATATTGATTGGCAAGATGGTCAATTCCAGACGATAAATACTATCGCAACCACCCATTGCCGTATAGTTGCGAATGTCGCGAATGGTAGTAGGATAGTCGGCAGTCCATACTTCCTTCATCTTGTCGGCATACGATGTGTTTTGCCATACGAAGTCGCCATCGTCTGCGCAAACGGTATCGACAAGCATAAATTCGTAATGCGGGTTCACACGCACGTGGAAGTAATATGTACTATCGCACCCGTACGCATTGACATAAGTTGCCGTATCATAGATGTCTTTTCCATGATCAGAAGTATAGTAGCGTTTGGTTTGCTCCCAATAAATAGATTCGTTGGAGCAAATGACATTATCTGTATTATAATCTCTGAACGATGGTTTAACAAATAAGTGCAATTCAAATGTTGAGTCGCAACGGCAAGGCGAATTGGTGTGCAACGAATCGTACAAGATGAGTAGTCCTGTGGTATCAGTTGGTATACTCTTGTAATGGTTTCCAAACTGGTCACAAAGGGCCTGTGTATGCTCGCTTCCATCTTTCTCGGTCCAATGCCAATCTTCGTATTGGCAGATGGTGTCAATACGTATCGAACCGGGCGAAGTATGATGGTAATAGTCGTAATAATCTACGCTCAAATGATAGATAGAGTCGCAATGGCTATCTTGTCGCTCATAGCGTTCCCAATATTCGATGGTACCGTCAAATTGCCCTAAACTATAGAAAATCTTCTCCTTTTGCCAAGTTAGGGTATCGTTCTTACATAAGTTGACGTGTGCGTCCTCTTGGAAGGCAGGAATAAGCGTCATATCCAACACATAGATCTCGTCAGACCCGTATTTTGAGCGAATGGTATCGCTCAGTACTTGCGAGTGTGTATGATTGAGTTCTGTCCATCTTCTCCAATCAAATCGCTGGTTAGCACAAATCATTGTATCCAATACATATCTGAACGATGGCATTATGCAAACGGAATCCCAAATGATACTATCGCAACCATATTTGCTGGTTAACGTATCAATAAAGAATACCGTGTACGGAGTACGTGTGTTGTCGGTGTAGTCTTCTACATGGAATTCACTTGCTTCGTGATAGTTAGCACCATGACCGAAATGCCATGTCGTGTTGTTATCACCGATGGTATCGTAGAGTTGTGTAAACGGAGCATGACTGACGTAGAGTTGCAGGAAACGAATAGAGTCACACCCTAAATATGTGGTGTAGGGGTGCTGGTCATAAAGCGTGTCGTGTGATAACGTTACGTCTTTGACATGTACTACTTGATTGTAGTCTAAACCATTCATCGGAGGATATACAATAGGTACGGAGACGGAATCGTAGTCATTACCGACATAGAGCACGCTATCCCAAACATACGTACTATTGGAACACATTCCATCTTTGTCCGTTACTTTCTTGGTGTTATATACCTCGTCATATACAGGGCTGACGTATATATTCCTTACATATATGCTATCGCACGCGCTCACACGTGTGTGCACGCCATGCGGGTCTGTAAATAAGGTGGTGGTCGTCAAGCGGTCCTCTATCTTCGTCCAACCATATCGGGTTGCGTTTATAGAGGTCACTTTCTTGCCGTCTTGATATAGCACGGAAGAACCATCATGGTTAGTCCAACTAACATCCGTACCTTGACATACCGTATCGCTCGTCTCATAATGATAAGTAGGGTAGCCTTTGAGTATAAGCACGAAAATGGAGTCGTAACCCATAGCCGTTGTGCATTCGTGATATACAGTGATGCTTTCGCCGGCATCTACTTGTAATCCTTTCGCGTTATCAGGAACAACGTCCTTACCCGTAATTGGAGATTTGATGTGCCAGTCGTACTTGCAATTGTCGCAAACAAAGTCGTAAGTCGTATCACGGAACACCTTACCTAATTTCAAAGTCAAATGGTAGATACTATCGCAAATGATGTCCTTATGCGCTTTAGTATAATGGTTCACTTCGTCTTTCAAAGTGCCCGTTACTACGATTGCACCTGCAGGTTTTGCTCCTGCGTATTCTTCACCAATGTAGGTCTTTCCTTGCCAATCTAATCGTCCCTCACTGGATATACTAAGTGTTTCCGAGAATGAATAACTGCGAGTTACAAATAGTTTCAGTACCTCAATAGAGTCGCAACCATTAATGCTTGTCAACGAGTCGATATATACCAATGTATCAGCAGCGACACCTTTCGGCAAACTTGTTGTCAGTTTGGTTACTTTCTTGCCATCGCGATATACTTTGCCCGCCTTGAAGTCCTTCTCATTCCAGACGTAACTGCTATCACTACATAACGTGTCTTTTAATTCGTTGTGATAGGTCGGATATATGGTATATACGAGGTGAACTACAGAATCGCACCCGCACGCATTTGTGCTGCGTAGTGTGTCATAGTAATCTACTTTCGTTATTACATTTACATGAGGGCGGGGTAAGTAGCCACCTTCACCATTATGGAGATTTTTGTAATAAGTATCCTTCTCCTCGTGATCTATTTCATCGCAACTTTCAAGATAGATAGTACTTTCCGACGTGGTTGCTACGGTTAGTGTCAAGAACGTCAAACTATCGCAGTCAAATGTCTTTGTGTGCCGTGAAAGATCCGTCTTATCAAATATAGTATCTATGTCCACATGTTTGCCAGCCGACACCGTTTGTACGCCTCGTGGATATTTCTTAGCGTCGTATGTCTTATTGAATTGCTTGAATTTATCACCGACAAAGAGTCTTCCTCCCCAACTAACGGAGTCGTTATCGCAAATAGTCCGGGTTTGCGTTACTTTGTTCAGTTCTGCGGTATAACTCTTCACAATGGTTAGCAGTAAGGTCTCTATACTATCGCAGCCGCAACCGCCTTTCGTGGTCATACTATCGATGTACGTGAATGTACCTGTTTTGTCAATAGGCAGTTTGTTTCCGTCAATGTGACGTTTGTTCTTTACGTCCCATAACGTACGTATGCCGTCTTTAGATGTCCATTCCCAAGTGGTGCCTTTTAGATCTTGACAAATGGTATCTTTCTTCGTAATGTTGTAGGTTTGGTAACCTGTGAGGACTAAGACATAGATGGAGTCATAATTCATAGCCGTTTTGCACTCATGGTAGAGCGTATCGGTTTTGCCGGCTTCTACAGTCAGCCCTTGATAAGGAACAACGTCTTTGCCAGTGATGGGCGAGGTAAGGTGCCAGTCGTACGTTTGATTATCGCAAACACAAGCATACGTCGTATCACGGAAGACATTGCCTAATCGCAATGTCAAATGATAGATACTATCACAACTAATGCCCTTATAAGCACGAGTGTGGTGGTTTACTTCATCTTCCATGTCTTTGGTTACTACGATTGCACCTGCAGGTTTCGCTCCTGCGTATTCTTCACCGATGTAGGTTTTCCCTTGCCAATCTAATCGTCCCTCACTGGATATATTATGTGTCTCTGAGAAAGTATAACTGCGAGTTACGAACAGCTTCAGTACCTCAATAGAGTCGCAACCATTAATGCTTGTCAACGAGTCGATATATACCAATGTATCAGCAGCAACACCCTTCGGCAAACTCGTGGTTAGTTTGGTTACTTTCTTGCCATTGCGATATACTTTGCCATCTTTGAAGTCCTCCTCATTCCAGACGTAAATACTATCGCTACATTGGTGATCTATCTCTTCGTGATAATAAGTCGGGAAGATTGTATATACAAGGTGAATAACAGAATCGCACCCGCACGCATTTTCGCTGCGTAAAGTGTCGTAGTAGTCAACCACAGTTGTCTTTGTCACATGCGGGTGAGGTAAGTTACCGCCTTCTCCGTTGTTTAAGTTCTTGTACCATACATCTTTGTCGTCATGATTATTTTCGTCGCAACTATTCATGTAAACGGTACTCTCTGACGTAGGTTTCACTTTGAGTTTTAATGCAAAGAAAGTGATACTATCGCAGTCTAAATTTTGCGAACGTCGTGCCAACGCAGTCTTATCCCGTGTCGTATCAGCATCGGTATAATCTCCAGCCTCTACTATCTCTACACCACGTGAGTAGAGAGTTTTATTGTAGGTCTTATGGAACTGCTCAAATTTATTTCCTACAAATAGTTTGCCTCTCCATGAGACAGAATCGTTATCGCAAATAGTGAGGTTTGTATTATATTGTTTCTTGTTGATCTTATCCGTGTAACTTGGTACTACTACCAATGTCATTATCTCCACACTATCGCAGTCGCAATCATTTATTTGTTTTGTCTTAAGGCTGTCGATATACGTAAATGTACCTACTTTATTGATTGGAAGTTTATCACCATCAATATATCTTTTTTTCGTTTTATCCCATAGTTTGCGAGTCTTACCATCGGGAGAAGTCCAAGTCCAGACGTCTCCGCTAACACCTTGGCAGACGGTATCGGTATAACTTACATTAGGATAGTAGGGTAGTACGGTTACTTTCCAAGTCTCTATGTAAGGGCAACCTTTGGCTGTCGGGTCAACTACCTCCGTTGCGATTACGTATGTTCCGGCAGTAGAGTCTTGTGGACTGAATGTTAGCCCGGTCGTTCCCATTACGAACTTATCCGCATATTGGCAGAGTGTAGTATCGTAATTCTTTGGCAAGTTGTCGTAAATGTGTAATTGTAGTTTGAAAATGGAGTCACAGTCGCAACCTTTGGTTCGCAAGGTGTCATAGCAAGTGGTATCGCTATATATCTCAATAATGTGTTTTGAGTTATTTGCATCGGGCTGCCATTTGAAAGGCAATCCGTTTTGCCTACAATAAGTGGTATCTATCGTGGTTGGACCATATACCGGATTTACCGTCAGTTTTAGTATATGTATGCTATCGCAACCAATATGGTCCGGACACTCCGAACACGTTTCTGTCTTCATTCTATCCTCTAAGATAAAGGTTGTATTGGTGCTATTTTTCCATAATTTTCCCTTGCCAAATGTAACTACTTCTCCGGTCGCTTGGTTGTAAATCTTATGCCCTTTATCGGAATGCCCTTTCCATACGAAATTAGAGTCTGCACAGATTACAACATCAGGGTCTTTGATTTCGTACGTTTTATGCACATAGAAATGAACATGACAAATGCTATCGCATATAGTCCCTAAATTTTTTACATCATCATATTCGTATGTGGTGGTTCCTTTATCTTCGAATTGTTGCTCGTATGTGCCTGTAGCAGCCTTTGGACCGGCATACTTAAATCCATTCCATGTGATTACTTGATTATCACAAAGGTGCAACGTGTCATATCGCTTGTACGTCGGATTGATTGTCAGAATAAGTTCCCATACCGAGTCGCAAGGCACAGGACGAGAGGTCGTCATCAGGTTATCTCTTACGTTGATAAGATGCTTTTTCTCATCGGGCGTGATTAGAATCAAAGTGTCACTTGCATGACCGCATTTATGATTTTCCCATTTGAAATATTGCTTTCCATCTTGGAATACAAACTTGTCACTATCATTATCGCAAAGTGTTGGGGTATCTTGGAACCAGAAAGATTCGGATATAATGATGGTTAACTCATAGATACTGTCGCAACTATGAGTGGTCTTCTTGTCATCATAATATACGTGGGTTGTTCCTTCTTTCTCGTCTTTGTATTCATTCTTGCCGTTATACGTATTGCCATGCCATGTGCATGATTGGTTGTTTGGCAAATGGATAGTATCTTTCTGGATAAACATTGTGTCCTTAGTCAAACGCAGTTCAAAGATACTGTCGCAACCATTAATAGTGGTAAGCGAGTCAATAAAGGTGTTTGTCGTTCCACCCTTCATCTTGTAGATATCGTTTACCGAAATTCTTGTATTATTATTGCTATCCCAGACTTCAGTTTCTTTGATTCCCCATGCTTTGATACCGTCTGCATAATCGTTATAATCTTTGCTATGAGTTCCCTTGTTGTATGTCGCATCACAGAATCTATCCGTCTTTATCTCATGCGTGTATTTGGGTACGTAGAGTTGTAGTACGAAGATACTGTCGCACCCCCCACGTTTGTTTCTACAATCGGAGCAACCTTTTGTAATAAGTGTATCCGAATAGTATTTTGTTTTGCCTAAATCGGCTTTTGTTAGATATACATCTTTTACGAAACTATTATCTTTGCGGTACCACTCGTATGGGATATCAAATTTTCCATTCGTGCAAATTGTATCTACAAGGGTATCTCGATATATAGGGCAAACATGTACGTGCAGTTCAATAATCGAGTCGCAACCTTTGAAGGTCGGAACTTCTTGCAAGCAGCCACATCCTTTTGTCGTTAAGGTATCGTAATATACGCTATCCGTGTTTGGCACTTGGCTGAATGTTCTGCCGATAAACTTGTCGCCTTTAGTGAACTTTAGTATCTCGTTCTCACAGATGGTGGTGTCGATTACGGTTCTAAATGTATCGCAAACGAATAATTTTAGGGTCATGATAGAGTCACAACCGGAGAGAGACTCATATTGACGCGTAAAGTATTGCCATTCGCCCTTTATGTATTGTTGCTCAAACTTTGTATTTGCTGCGCTTACAAACGAGGTGGAGTCTTCTCCTGCACCACGCTTATAGATTCCGTCTTGTCCCACACCTGTATCTTTGAAGAAACGTAGCGTATCGCCCATACAAATGACGTGTGTAGAAGTATCCTTGAATGCTCGTAGTACACGAACAATCATGTGCAAAGTATCGGCAGAATGGTCTAAGTCTTCGCAAATGCTATGATTTCTTGATATTTCAAAATCTACACGATAATCGGTATATGGATCGCGTTTCTCAGGGGCAATCTTGTCTTGGTTCTCCACCTTAAACGTATATTTCCATGAGTGTTGACTCTTATTTAATAAGTCCTTGTTTATTGTTTCTACTTTGGTCGGTTTTGTCTTCAGTTTACCTGTCTTGAAGTCAAATTGGAAAATCTCCCATTGCATCTTGTCGCGGGGAATATAATCCATGGCTGCTTGTCCCAAGAACTCTATCTCTGTATTATTGCAGACGTATGCCGTATCCCACCGTCCTTTGCCGATAGGCCATTCTTGCCATTGACGTTGGTAGTATCCTTGGTCTTTCCTTTCCATTTCATTTAGGTACGTAGGCGACATCACATTTTCTGTCGCTACGAACAACGAGTCTGCATACGGAACGAAATTATAACCTACCGAATGCAAATACATTTGTCCATCATTCAATCCGTAGGCGAATCCTGTGAATCCTTTTGGGTTGGTCAAAGTGTGAGTACCTGCACCTACCTGTGCCACAGCATAATATAGCCCGTTGCTACCGGCAGTCTGGAACATACTTCCGATATTTGTGCCATCTAACTGCATATCGTTTGGCTCACGAGTTACGATATTGATATAATGTGCCAAATCGCTACCTCCTTCGCCAAGAGTATATGTGGTGTAAATAGTTGTATCTACAAATTGCTCCGTTGAGTTCACAATAGTGCTACTTGGGTCTCCTAAACGGTGTTGATTAAAATCCTCGTCTTCGTATGTATTATAACCGCCACTGGTGCTGTATAAGTAGATTTCAACGGGCTTGTTTGCTGTAATATACAAGGCTCCCTCACGTAGTCTGCCACGGTAGGTTTCGCCTCGATTTAGACTTACGGACGATTTGATTAGTTTATCATTTCCTCCTTGGATAGAGATAACTGTACCATCAAATCCGGCTGTCATTTCTACATATACCTCTTTCAAGTGCCCTCCTAACATTGGCACAACAAACTCTTTACCCCAACTCTCTATCGGTAAGGCTTGTTCTACAACGTGGTCATTACTCAATGCTTGCTCTTTAGGGATAATGGCATTTCTATGTCCAAAGAATACGCCAATCGGTTTATCTGCACAAATTGTTGTTCCTGACAGGTCATAACTTTCATCGGCTGCTGTTGCCAGCCAAATGTCTTTTGGACCTATTTTAAAGGATTTTTCACCGCCACCGGGTGTTTTTGTCGTTCCATTACTGAGATTGATAGTGATGTTAGTGCTGTCTGTACCGATAATGGCAAATTCACTTGCTACGTAGTCGTTTTCGTGTGTTTGAATGATATATTCTTGTCCTAAGCCCTCATTCGGTACTACCATTGTGACATCAAAACTCGTTGATTGTGTACTACCGTTTTTGTTGGTCGCGATTAGAGTGAAACGTTTGCTCTTATCTTTGGAATATACCCGCATGCCCTTATGTAGTTTCATTTCTGTTTGAGATGTTCCCAAATCTACATATACATCATTCGGCTCTACATTCATAGTTATAGAACCATTGGCGGGAATATGAAAATTTTTGGTAGCATTATTGGGATATTCAAGGATAATATCGGTCTCTTGTCGTGCCGAAGCGATAAGAGTCAGTTTTAACTCTTTATCTACCGCTGGCGTTAATTGGCTCGCACCATTCAAAAGCCATGTTACGAAGAAATCATTTCCTTCGGTTGTTTTTACGGTTTGACTGTTGTCTGCCCATACTCCCCTTATGCTTCCCAATAGTAAGGCTACTACCACGACAGCAGTTCTAATTTTTCGATTCCCTTTTCTCATAATGCTATGTTTGTCCGTCATAACGATTTGTTTTTCTTTGCGTTATGTGTGTATATGCCTGCGCGTTACGCGCTACACACAATAGTTCGAACTGCAAAATTACTACAAAAAATTGACATACGCAAATATTTTCCACGAATATGTGTAAAAATCATCAAATTCCCGTCTTCGCACACCTTTGGCGATCATACTATTGTATGAATAAAAAAACTTTCGTAACTTTGTACGATTTTTGGGATTTTTTGAGTTAAATATGAGTATAGGATGAGTATAGGATGAGCGAACGATGAAATAATCAAATTTTTAACAATATGAATCATTATTTTTTAGCAATTATTGGTGGCGGTCCTGCGGGTTATACTGCTGCTGAAAAGGCTTCTAAAGCCGGTAAAGATGTAGTCGTTTTCGAGCAAACATCTTTGGGTGGAACATGTCTCAATGTGGGTTGTATCCCTACCAAGACGCTTCTCTATAGCGCAAAGCAGTATTTTAATGCCGTAAATGCCACAAAGTATGGCGTGACGGCTGAGAATGTCACATTCGATTATGCTAAGATTGCCCAACGCAAAACCAAAGTAGTTCGCAAACTCGTTGCAGGTATCAAAGCCAAACTCAATAACGAGCATTGTACCGTTGTCAATGGTGCAGCCTCTGTTGTCAGCCGTACGGACGAGAAAGTTATTATCGCTTGTGGCGAAGAGCAATATGAGGCAGAGAATCTGCTTATCTGCACGGGTAGCAACAATTTCGTTCCGCCTATTCCGGGTATCAAAGATAACGAAGCCGTTTGGGATTCCACATCGGCTTTGGCTGCTACAGCCTTACCTGCTTCTATGATTATCGTAGGTGGTGGCGTTATCGGTATGGAGTTTGCTACGCTCTATCATGAATTTGGTGTGCCGGTTACGGTTGTAGAGGCTATGCCGACTATCCTGCCAAACCTTGACCAAGAAGTTGTTGCCGTGCTTCGCGAGAAATACCAGAAATCGGGTATCAATATCCTTACTTCCACCAAGGTTATGTCTTTGGACGGCAATAAGGTTACGGTTCAGTCGGCTGAAGGCGAAGCCGTCGTATTGGAGGCTGAACGTGTGCTTGTTAGTGTGGGACGTCGTGCTAACGTGCAAGGTTTGGAGGCACTTACCGACTTGGCATATAATCGTGGCGCGATTATCGTGGACGATTTCATGAAAACCAATCTCAATAATGTCTATGCTGCTGGCGATGTTACGGGTAAGATTATGCTTGCTCATGTAGCAAGTCGCCAAGCCGAAGTGGCTGTAGGATGTATGTTGCAGGAGATGCCGGTTCAGCGTATCGCTTATAACGCTATTCCTTCAGTTGTTTATACTAACCCCGAGATTGCTTCGGTAGGTATGAGCGAGAAGGACGCTGTGGCTCATTATATGGAGACGGAAAATAAGTCTCAGGAAGAAGCAACCGAATGTTTTGAGGTACGTCGTATGCCTATGACGTTCTCGGGGCGTTTCGTGGCTGAGAACGAAGGTGAGATGGGCTTATGTAAGATGATTATCGACCGTCAGCACCAGACAGTCTTGGGTGTTAGTATGATTGGTAATCCTTGCTCCGAATTCGTGGCTGCCGCTTCGTTTGCAGTTCGTATGGGCTATACGTTGCCGGAGTTCCGTCAAGTTGTCTTCCCGCATCCGACCGTTAGCGAAATCCTCAAAGAAATCCTCTAATCTCATAATTCTTAATTCTTAATTCCCGTGTCTCTCCTTATGGCAATGTCGGGTGGTATTGATTCCACGGCTGCTGCTCTTCTTTTATTAGAGCAGGGCTACGATATTGTCGGTTGCACGTTCCATACACGTTATACCAAACCTGCCTCGCTTCGTGCGGCGCAGGCTTTGGCAGAACGGCTTTCCATTGAGCATCACGTCTTGGATTTGGACGAGCGTTTTCAGTCGTGTATTGTGGATTATTTTTGTGACGAATACATGTCTGGTCGCACGCCCAACCCGTGTGTACGTTGTAATCGGGAGATTAAGTTTGGAGAGTTGCTTCGTGTGGCAGATTCGCTCCATTGTGACGGTATTGCCACGGGGCATTATGCGCGTATCGTTCAGCAGCCTACGGAGGAGTGCAATCGCTATTTCCTGCAGATGGCAAAGGACGAGACGAAGGATCAGACCTATTTCCTTTGGCAACTCTCGCAAGAGCAGTTGTCGCGTATAATCTTCCCTTTGGGAGATTTTACCAAATCGGAAGTGCGGGCGTATTTAGCCGGCAAAGGGTTTGAGGAGTTATCTCATCAGGGCGAATCGCAGGATATCTGTTTTATTGCGGACGATTATCGTTCGTTCTTAAAGGAATATGCTACGTCTCATTCCGAGATGAGCAAGGCGTTTGTAGAGGGCGATTATCGAAATGCAGAAGGGCAGATTGTAGGTCGTCATCAGGGTTTTGCCAACTATACGATTGGGCAACGGAAAGGTTTGGGTATTGCGTTGGGTTCGCCTGCTTTTGTAACGAATATCGACACGTCCCGTAACGAAGTCTTTGTAGGCTCTTATGAAGACCTTCTTCGCACCTCGCTCACGTTACATAATATTTGTTTCTATGGCAATCCGAGTCAACCTGTTTTAGCACGGATACGCTATCGCAGCAAGGCGGTTGAAGCCTCGATTGAGTTCGGTAGCCGGAACGATTGCACGCTTACTTTTGCCACGCCCGTTTGGGCTATTACGCCCGGGCAAAGTTGCGTCTTGTATCAGGATAATTGTGTTGTAGGCGGAGGAATAATTGAATAACGTTATGATTGAGAAACTCGCAAATAGAAAATGGAAAGTGCTCAAGAGCGAGCATATCTTGCAGATTGGTCCGTGGTTGAGCGTACGTCAGGAGTTAGTCGAACTGCCATCGGGCAAGCAGATTCCCACGTGGTTCGTGTTGGAATTTCCTAACTGGATTAACGTGATTGCGATTACCAAAGAGGGCAAGATGGTCATGATTGACCAGTATCGTCATGGCTTTGGCGACACGCGTTACGAGATTGTGGCAGGTGTGATTGATGAAGGGGAAACGCCTCTTGAGGCTGCCCGGCGCGAATTGTTGGAGGAGACAGGCTTTGGCGGAGGTAAGTGGCAGGAGTTTATGGTCTTGTCGCCCAATACGTCTAACCAGAACAACCTCTCTTATACGTTCCTTGCTACGGATGTGGAGCCTGTGGCTGCGCAGCATCAGGAATCTACGGAGGACATTCATATCCACGTTATGGAGCAGTCCGAAGTGCTTCAACTCCTGCAATCGGGTGAGATTATCCAAGCCCTCCACGCCGCTCCTTTATGGAAATACTTTGCCACCCAAACAACTCATAACTCTTAATTCATAATTCATAATTCATAATTCATAATTCTCTTGGACTCTTATCCTTCCATATTGCTTGAAAATGCGGTTCGCCAAGTTAACTCTCTCCCTGGCATTGGTCAGAGGACGGCTTTGCGTTTGGTTCTCAACCTCTTGCGTCGTTCGGATGCGGATGTGGAGGCTTTTACGGGTGCTATTTCGCGTTTGAAGAAAGAGGTGCGTTATTGCTCGTGTTGCCATAACTTGTCCGATTCAGACGTTTGTCCGATTTGTGCCTCTCATCATCGTGACCATCAGACTATCTGTGTGGTAGAGAATGTGCAGGACGTCTTGTCGATTGAGAACACGGGGCAATACGCGGGTGTGTATCACGTGTTGGGAGGTGTCATTTCGCCTATGGACGGGGTAGGGCCGAAGGATATTGAGATTGATTCGCTTGTGGAGCGTATTGAAAAGGAGCAGGTGAAAGAAGTTATTTTGGCTCTGCCGACTACGATGGAGGGAGATACCACGAATTTCTATATCTATCGCCGTGTGGCACAGTATTTGGAACCTCCTTATGCGCTTCGTATCACGCAGATTGCCAGAGGCGTAGCCGTAGGAAACGAATTGGAATATACCGACGAAATCACGTTAGGTCGTTCTATCGTGAATCGTCTTGATTTTAAAGCATAGTAAGGATAAATCGCAACTATTGACAAATAATATGAATATGAAACAAATCATTCGTCAACTTAATCTGTACTACTATGGCATGATGACGCTTACTCTCATAGCTGCCGTAGTATCGTATTTTCTTGTGTATAAGGGACTTGTGCTGCCTTTTGACCCGATGTCCCAACTTGGGCAAGTGCTTCAGTATATTGTTATTTTTGATGCTTTGCTTACGATTCCGTTGGGATTGTTCCTTTGCAAAAAGAGATGTGATACGATTCGTTTGATAGAGGACGAGGCGGAACGTTTTGCGCAATATAAAAAGGTTGCCGCTTTGCGAATTGTGTTGGTTAGTAACGCTATGATTTGGGGTATTATGGCGTTCTATTTCATGGGCGGTTATCAATCGATGTTGTGGGTAGCGGCTATTTCCGCCATTGGTTGGTATTTTACGAAACCTACCGAGAAGAAAATGTTCATCGAACTTCAGCCCAAAGGGGAGGATTATTGAGTATAGGATGAGTATAGGATGAATATACGATGCCGCAACATAACATGAACATAACATGCTCGCAATTTTGCAGTACTTTTATCGAATAAAAAAACATACTTGAAAATTATATTTTATGACTATCGCAGTTGATTTTGATGGCACTATCGTTACGCATGCGTATCCTGCCATTGGCAAACCCATTCCGTTTGCTATTGACACGTTGAAAAAACTTCAGCAAGAAGACCACCACCAGATTATTCTTTGGTCGGTTCGGGAAGGCGAATTGCTTGATGCCGCAGTCGAGTATTGTGCTTCTCGTGGATTGGAGTTCTATGCCGTAAATAGCAACTATCCGGAGGAGAAACCCGAGGATAGGGCTAATCGCAAGATTACGGCTGACCTTTATATTGACGATCGCAATTTAGGTGGCTTGCCCGATTGGGGAGTTATCTACCAGATGATTCATTCCGGCAAGCATGATAAACCTGTTCCTCAGGATAATAACGCTTACGACGAGGAAACACCCAAGAAGAAACTCTTTTTCTGGCAGAAATAATCGCGATACATGGATATACGTCTTCGTAAATTAGAGCCAACCGACTTGCCGTTCCTTTACCAATGGGAGAATGACATGTCTGCATGGGCGGATTCGGATAATCATAATCCGCTTTCGCAGCAAGATTTGCGTGCGTATATCGAATCTACCACGGGCGACATTTATCGTGATGGTCAATTGCGATTGATGATTGAATCTGCCGAGGGAGAGACGTTAGGTTGTATTGACTTGTTTGACTTTGACGCGCGCAATCGCAAAGCTGCTATCGGAATGTATATTGCGCCTTCTGCGCGTAACAAAGGGGTAGGAGAGAGTGCTGTTCGTTTGTTGGAGGAGTATGCCTTTGGCTTTCTGCATTTGCGCCTTATCTATGCTGTTATTGCTATAAGCAATATACCTTGTACGAATCTATACCGCCGATTAAGTTACATACCCTCTTCGCAATTGCAAGATTGGACATTAGAGGGTGATGCTATCATTTGGCAAAAATCGAATCCGTTATGAAATCAACCACGGAAAATACGGGAGATAAAGCTTTAGACAAGCAGTTGAATCGGGTTTCGCTTCAAGTGACGCGGGTTGTTATCTTGATGGTTACGATTGTAATGGTTATATGTGCCGGTGTTGTTACGTATATTGCTTATACTTCTGCTGTAGATACGGCACATTCGGATGCTATGCGTTCTATGTCAATTGCTTGTCAATATATGGACGAGCAGTTATCTCAGATTGAATCGGCTACACAGACAACGGCTCGTCAAGCTTCGCAGGTGATTTCTTCTAACGACTCGCAATCTCCATATACTCTTTTGCGTGATTTGATTTTCTTAGCGCCGGACCTTAGTTCGGCTGCGATTATGTTCCGTGAGAATTATTATCCGTCTATGGGACGCGAATATGCTCCTGCTATGCTCAACAACGATTCGCTATTTAGTTTTGAGCATTATAATGCCGTTGCGTCGGGCTTTCATTATTTGGACGATCCGGGTGAATTTAATTGGATAGAGAGTAGCCAAGGACGTTCTTATTGGTGCGAACCGTATGTACATAGCCGTGATAATCAACTTTATGTGGCATATTCAACGCCTATTTATGATGGTGATAGTACGATAATTGGTGTATTATTGGCTGCGATAGAATTGAGTTGGTTGCAACACATGTTTGACGCCTTAAAACCGACAGAGGATAGTTGGGGAGTGATGATTTCGCGAGATGGTTATTTCATTTGTCATCCTGATTCGTCGTTGGTAATGACTTTGAATGTCTATGATTCGATTGCCAATACGGGGTATGTGAAAGGGATAGATGTTATGGAACGCATGCGCGCGGGCGAGACGGGTATGGCGGTTTGGCATTATGCGGGTACGCATGATTTCGTGTATTTTACGCCTGTTCATTCTACAGGCTGGAATTTGCTAATGAGTTACGACATTCGTAATATCTTGCGTCAACCGCGAACATTGGTGATTTGGATGGTTTCAATTTTTGCGATAGCCTTGATAGTGTTATTCTTTTTGGCTCGTAAAGGTATTCTTGGTAAGATTCGTCCTTTCTCCTTATATTTGAAGAAGGTCAGCAAAGAGGGGGCTGTTATCGAACGGGAGTTGCAGATTGCTTCGGCAGTACAGACGGGTATGATTCCGCATGACTTTTCGGCTATTACGGAAGATAGTCGTTTAGATGTATATGGTCTTTTGCAGCCGGCAAAGGTTGTTAGTGGCGACCTTTACGACTTCTTCATTCGTGATAATCGGCTTTATTTCTCTTTGGGAGATGTGTCTGGCAAAGGCATTCCTGCATCTTTGTTTATGGCTGTTACGGGAACGTTATTTCGTACGTTAAGCCGTTATCAAACCGATCCGGTAACGCTTCTTCAGACTATCAACAAGCATTTGTCTAAGACCAACAGCCGTAATCTTTTTTGTACGATGTTTATTGGCGTTATGGATTTATCTACGGGGCGTGTTCGTTATTGTAATGCAGGACATAATGCGCCTGCCCTTTGTTCTAAATCGGAAGCCAAAGTTGAGTTTCTCCGATGTGCTACGAATTTGCCTTTAGGTGTGATGGAGAAGCATGTGTTCGAAGGTGGTGAGTTTGTTATGCAAAGTGGAGATGCTTTATTGCTTTATACCGATGGCATTACGGAAGCAGAGGATTCCGCTTTATCGCTTTATGGCGAATCTCG
>JAKSNN010000060.1 GCA_024399755.1 Paludibacteraceae bacterium
ATATTGAACCGAATTGGTTGCTTGTATGGGAACAATATGATACGGAGTGCGTTTTAATTATGCTTTCTACCGGCACACACTCCGATTTGTTTGGTTAGTTCTCTGCCAAAGTGCTTACCACTCTCGTGGAATCTAACCCTATAAAGACAACTCCTTTATTACTCATAACACAAAAAACTGCTTGACATTTGCCAAGCAGTTTTTTATCTCTTAGGCGCCTTGCGCATCACCCCACCAGCCACGTTTGGTCTTTGACAGAATAAATAGGCACAAAAGGCAATAAAATAGGTGTGCTCTTTTTATAGCGAAGATAGTCTTCGTCCGTGCCATAGTTATGGTCTTGCCGTAACTCCAAACGGCGCGCACCGCTAAACATAATATAAACGATTCCAATGTAGCCCAATAAAGCCATTAACCATTGCCACCAAGCGTGATAAGAACCTATGCCACTAACAAAAACTCCGGTCCATAAGAGAATCTCACCCAGATAATTAGGGCAACGTACAATACGATACAGACCCGTATCAACAAAGCGGTTAGGATTGATTTTCTTTGCCATATTCTTTTGATAATCAGCCCATGCTTCAAGACCAATTCCCAAAGCAGCAATAACAACACCTATCCACGCGGTAATCATATTATCGGTCAATCCGTCTGCTGCGTTTTGAATGCGGAAAATAATAGGGGCTGTTTGGCACAAATACAGCAATACACAACTGAGCCAAATAGCAACTAAAACCATCGGCTTGTAGTCCGTATTGTTTTTGGCATCTAAACTGACCGTTTTGGTATAGACTTTATTGCGTAACTCACGGATAAGGAGATACGTTGCCAAACGGCAACCATAAAAAATCAAAAGCAAAAGCATCAATCCCGTAGCCCAATTGAGACTATGAAAATGAATAATGGCAACAGCCAAGGCAATACCTGCCACACTATATCCATAACCAATGGATATAAACCAAATAAAGCGTTTAAAACCAACGGCATCAATTGCCATTGTCAACAAATGTGAGAAGAATAAATGTAATTAACATACTATTTAAGATTTAAGTTAGTTAGTGCAATTTAGTTGATACACGGAACATAGCACCAAAATCGTGCCAAACAATTTCTTGTCGCTCTACAGCCATGCGCCCAAGCCGAGGCTGACGAACTCAATCTTGGTTAAGTGGGCTTTCATAGTACCTTGTACGAAGAAGTGCCATGGCAAACGGTAGCGCATGACGATTTGCGTATAAAGCCAGCCATCAGGATAGCCTGCACTACCTGCATTCAATAGGTCGTAAGAGTAGAATATCGGTTTATCTAACTTTCCCCCTGCTTTTATAGCTTCGTCCATAGGCTCTAAGTTCTTAATCGGGTCAAGCAAGTAACAGCCGAAATGGAAACCAGCTGTGAACTTGCCGATTACAAATTCGGGTTGGATACTCACGCCCACACGCCAACAATCGCTTCCGTTAGCGCTGGCAGCCTGCAAATTAGTCTTTCCAAAATGAGTCTCGCGTTGGATATACGAACCGTCGTAGAACACATCTACGCCGCCTCCCAAACGGAATATATTATGCGCCCGCCAATAGGCTGCGGCTTGTATCTCTCCGCAGAAGAATGTCTGCTGGTCACGATAATAGACTTGCCGTGCGCCTCCTGTAAACGCTAATTCCACTTCCCAATTTTTCTTTCTGCTGTCAGGCTTTTTTATCCATGCGCCATCGGGAGTGCGGTTGCTTGCAGGCGTGTAGCGGGCACCAACTTCACCTGCGAAGATATTGTAGCCGGAGTTAGGCTGCACGAGACTGCCGTTAGAGATATGAAACCATGCTCCCGTGGCAAACAGACTGAAGCCTTTGGCTATCGGAAATTCAAGATAGAGTGCCTCCGGAAAGCAGAAGTTGAAGACGCTGCCGATGGATTGATTGGCATTGTCCAATTTCTTCCATTCTAATCCTTCGGCGATGGTGTTGCGGTAGGTCTTGGTAAGAAAACTGACACCTACACCGGCACGGATTCCCATAGCAAAGTGCGGTACGCGCACCAGCGGAATATCCATAAATGCGTAAGGCGAAATAGCATCACCCAAGCGGTTGTTATCTAAGTGCCAATAGTTGACGGCTATACCTAATCCTGCGTCGTTCCATTCTTTCATGGCAGTCCATTCCGGGTGGAACGTGGCAGCAAACTCTGCGCCATAGACAGGTCCTACCCAGCCGTTTTTATCCAGTCCGGCAGATTTATGCACTTTGCCGTCAGGCATGATAGCTCCTCCTCGAAAGGATAGCCGATAGTCGGTATCAATAGCACTTGCGCTTAGCGTTACGAAGCTAAAAAGAAGGCAGTAAATCAGTCGTTTGTTCATTTTCCGATACAGAATTTAGAGAATATATTGTTTAGTACTTCTTGCGAAGTGATTTGTCCGGTTACCTCTCCCAAAGCGTTGAGACAGTCTTGCAAGTCCATAGATAGGAACTCTCCACTTACGTTGTTAAGCCCTTTTTGCACGCGTCGGATAGCCTCTAAAGCACGTTTAAGTGCCTCGTAGTGGCGTGCATTACTGATGCAGATGCCGTCTAAAGCCGCTCCTGTCAGTTGTTGCGCTATCTCTGTCAAACGTTTTTGTATCTCTGCCGTTTCGCCCTGCTTGGCGCTGATGCAGAGATCTGTTTGGTGGCGTTGACGTTGTATGGAAGTCATTTTGTCGGCTTTGTTGTAGATGGTAATGCTGGGCTTTCCATCTATCGTCATCGTCTCCTCATTATCCTGTGTGCCATCAATTACGTGCAGGACGATGGCTGCTTTCTCGACGGCTTGTTTGCTGCGTGAGATACCCATTTGCTCAATGGTGTCGGTTGTGTTGCGTATGCCTGCCGTGTCGATGAGACGGAATAAGTGACCGCCAATGCTGATAGTATCTTCGATGGTGTCGCGCGTTGTTCCGTGAATATCGCTTACGATAGCCCTCTCTTCGCCCACGAGGGCATTCAGCAGGGTCGATTTGCCTGCGTTAGTAGCACCTACGATGGCTACGGGAATACCGTTGCGTATGGCGTTGCCCGTTTGGAACGAGTCGGTGAGTTGTTGTAGGCGGTGCTCTATGGTATCGGCTAACTGGTGGAGTTGTGTGCGGTCAGCAAACTGCAAATCCTCATGGTCGGCAAAGTCTAATTCCAACTCTATGAGCGATGTGAAATGCAGCAATTGTTCACGCAGAGTGGTTAATTCGGACGATATGCCACCGCGTAATTGATTGAAAGCCAAGTCTTTCTCTGCTTTCGAGCGTGCCGCTATCAGGTCGGCAACGGCTTCTGCCTCAGCCAAATCCATCTTGCCGTTAAGGAAAGCGCGTTGGGTAAATTCGCCTGCTTGGGCAAGCGTGCAACCTGCATCTACCAGCCATTGCAGTAAGGTCTGCTGAATGTACGTGCTTCCGTGACACGAGATCTCTACCATGTCTTCGCCCGTGAAGGAGTGGGGCGCACGAAAAATACTGACCAGCACCTCGTCCAGCACGTCCTTGTGTCGGGTGGGGTGGTGAATCTCGCCATAATGGACACTGTTGCCTTGAGCAGATTGAAGGTATGTTTTGCCGACAAATACTTTGTCTGCTATGCTGATGGCTTGCTCTCCGCTAATGCGAATTACAGCGATACCGCCACTGCCAAAAGGCGTAGAAATAGCCGCTATAGTTTTCATTCTCAACTCTTAACTCTTAATTCTTAATTATTCTTATGCTTCTCCATTCGTTGTTTGCTTCGCATTGCAGCAGTTGCAACCCATATCGGTTGGCTTCTGTAATGAGTTCAGGCACGTCTGCTTCGTAGAAACCGCTCATCCACAGTTCGCCATGAGGTTTGAGCAGGCGGGCATAAACGGGCATTTGCCGTAGGAGGATATTCTTGTGTATATTGCTTAATATCAGGTCGTAACTGCCTTCGGGAGGGGTGTCGCCAAGCCGAATATCTATGGTAACGCTATTGCGTTCCGCATTCTCGTGTGTGTTGGTGACGCTATTTTCGTCAATGTCGATGGCGGTAACGCTGTGGGCTCCTAATTTGGCTGCCATAATACCTAATACGCCTGTTCCACAACCGTTGTCAAGCACGTCTTTCCCTTCTAACTGACTATTGATAAGGGCATTAATGAGCATGTTGGTGGTCTCGTGATAACCTGCTCCGAAGGCGCAATGCGGTACAATCGTCACACCCATGGGCAGTTCCATAGCGGGGTGTTCTTGCTCCCATGTGGCGTTCCAGTTTTCGTCCGCGCAATCGCAGACGGAGAGTAGCGCAATAGCGTGTTTCGAGGCAACCACTACAATCTGTTGTGGATTTAATTGGGCAGTAGGGATATAGGCTTCGTTCTCTATAAACGAATCGAAACCGATGTCGGCTAATGCTTGTTCAAAGAGTTCACGTTGCCAGTCTGCAACGCCTGTATAATCGAATTTGGCTACCGAGTATCTCATGATTTTTGTGGGAATAAACGTAGGGCTTCGCCTACCACATAGTTGCTGCCGCCGATAAAGATGATGTCGTCTTCCGTGGCATTGTGTCGTGCCGTTTCGATGGCTGTTTGTACGGAGGGGCATGTCTGTGTTGTCGCATTAGGCTGAACTTGCAAGAACATTCGCTCCATATCTTCTGCAGGAATAGCACGATGGGTGGCTGCTGCCGTGAAATAGTAGTGCGCCTCTGCGGGTAGCAGGTGCAACACGACATCTACGTCCTTATCGTTCACCATGCCAAAGACGATATGCAGTCGGCTTTGTCTTTCGGTGAGTAGTCTCTTGAGTTGCTCCGCTACATATTTGATGCCGTGGCTGTTGTGCCCTGTGTCGCAAAGGATAGTGGGTTTCTCTACCAATTGTTCCCAACGCCCGCGCAACCCTGTTAGCGTGCAGACTTGCTTAAAACCTTCAGCAATGGCTGCGGTGGTGAGTTGACGCAGCGGTTCGTGCAAAGCGCAAAGAGCCACGTAGGCGGTCTGCATATTTTTGTCCTGATAGATGCCGTGCAATTGGCAATCGTGTATGTCGCGCTCACGGCAACGCTTGAGGTAGGTGCATTGGTCGGCAAAGTATATTCGCGGCGCATCGCCAAAGGCTTGACTGTCTTCGGCTTCGTATAGTCCGCATACCTTGGCTTTTTGAAGGAAAACAGGAGCCGTTTCGGGGTCTGTCTCACCAATAACGCAAGGTACGCCTTGCTTGATAATACCTGCTTTCTCGTTAGCAATTAGCGCTAATGTGTTGCCCAAGAACTCTGTATGATCGAAACCTATATTCGTAATCACGGAGAGCATTACGCCCGTTTCTGATGTGGCATCGTAAGGCTCTAAGATGTTCGTGCTATCCAGCCGTCCTCCCAGTCCTACTTCAATCACGGCGATATCTACTTTGGCTTCGGCAAAATATTGAAATGCCATTGCCATAGTTGATTCGAAGAATGAAGGTTTGACCGTATCAAGGAACTTGCGATTCTCCTCTACGAAACGCACGACATCATTTTCCGCAATCATCTCTCCGTTCACGCGTATGCGCTCCCGGAAATCTACAAGATGTGGCGATGTATAAAGTCCGACTTTGTAACCTGCGCATTGGAGGGCTGCGGCTATCAGGTGCGAGTTGCTGCCTTTGCCGTTGGTACCGGCGATATGGATTGCGCGAAACTTCCGATGGGGGTTATCAAGGTGCTCCATCAGCCGAATCGTGTTGTCTAACCCGGGTTTATACGCTGCTGCTCCAATCATGTGAAAAGCAGGTTGAGAGGCAAAAAGATATGCTATGGTTTCTTGGTAGGTCATTCGATATGGTGTTGTAGTACGCCTTCCATCTCTTTGATTTTCAGCCAGTGGAAGAAATCTTTGTCAATTTTGATAGCACAACTTTGTGAGGCGAAGGTAATCATGTTCTGCTTCAGTTCGTCGTAGATGCACATCTTGAGTTTGATATCGCCTTTGTGTTGTTGGCATTGTTGATTCAGTTCTTCGATGAAGTCGGGTTGAACCTGCTCAACGGGAATCTGTAAGACGAGACTTTTCACCTGCTTGGCTTGCACATCTTGCAATAGTTCGACTTGTTGCACGGAAAATTCGTATTCTGCCTCCTCGATGGGCTTTTCTTTGAACCACTTATAGTTCTTACCGCGTTGCTGAATCGTACCCGTAATCATTACGTACAGATTAGGCTCCAGCAAGGCACTATACTGTTTGTACGTCTCGCCGAAGAGAAGGAACTTATAACTGCCTGTGTAGTCCTCTACGATGTATCTGCCGTAAGGGTTGCCCTTTTGCGAAATGGCTTTTTCTGCGCTTACCACGATACCTCCAAAGCGGATAGGTTGGTTTTGGTAACGTTCGATGAAGATTTTCGGGTCTTTCTCTTCGTTGACCTCTTCTTCCTCTGTTGTCTTGTTTGCGGCTGCACGTCGGGCATCGGGGGTGCGCATATTGTCGAACCAACTTAGGTCTGTAGCCGTCATGTTGCATAGGTCGGTTACCTCAAACTCATAGTCGTCCAATGGGTGGGCAGAAAGGAAAATGCCGATAAGCGATTTCTCGATATTCAGTCTCTCAATGGTGTTCATACGGGGTACTTGTGGCAACGCAGGTTTCTGTATTTCCACACCGGCACCGCCTCCGAGGTCTCCAAAGAGTGAGTTTTGCTGCGCCTCTTTGTCTTGCTGGAATTTGTTGCCGTAGTGCATCAAGATTTCTAAAACAGGCTCTCCTTTCTCGGTTACTGCCATCAGTTGTTCACGATAGATATCATCAAAGCAGTCGAAAGCACCTGCCAATGCTAACGATTCAACGGTTTTCTTGTTGCAGGCTTGTAGGTTGACGCGCTCCAGAAAATCGTAGATAGATGTATATTTGCCGTTCTTTTCGCGCTCGTTGATAATGGCTTCTACGGCACCTTCCCCGACGCCTTTGATGCCGCCTAAACCGAAACGGATATCGCCTGCTTGGTTCACGGTGAAGTTGAGATCGGATTCGTTGACGTTAGGTTCTAATACGCTGATATGCATTGCCTTACATTCGTCCATGAATGTTGTTACATCTACGATGTTATCCTTGACGTCGGTCAGGTTGGCAGCCATAAATTCTGCAGGGTAATGGGCTTTAAGGTAAGCCGTTTGATAAGCCACCCAAGCATAGCAAGCAGCGTGCGATTTGTTGAAGGCATACGATGCAAAGGACTCCCAGTCTTTCCAAATCTGCTCCAAGATATGTTCATCATGACCATTGGCTTTACCGCCGGCGAAGAATTTGCTCTTCAGTTCTTGCAGCAGGTCCATCTTCTTTTTACCCATGGCTTTACGCAGCATATCGGATTCGCCACGCGTGAAGTTGGCTAATAAGCGGCTGAGCAACATCACTTGCTCTTGATAAACCGTCACGCCGTACGTGTCCTTTAGATATTTCTCCATTACGGGAATATCGTAGGTGATAGGCTCTTCTCCGTGTTTGCGGCGGATAAACTTCGGAATATACTCCATTGGTCCCGGGCGATAGAGGGCATTCATGGCTATCAGGTCGCCAATCACGGTAGGTTTCAATTCGCGCAGGTACTTACGCATGCCGGGCGACTCAAATTGGAATACCGCCACGGTGCGTCCTTCTTGGAATAGTTTATATGTCTCAGGATCATCTTTTGAAATATGGTCAATATCCACGTCCTCGCCACGTGCTTTTTTGATATTCCTAAGACACTCTTTGATGATAGTCAGTGTCTTCAGCCCGAGGAAGTCCATCTTAATCAGTCCGACAGACTCCACAACATGTCCGTCATATTCGGTTACGAGCACGCGCTTGCCTAAGTCTTTATCTTCTACGCTACTTAGCGGGGCAAACTTCGTCAGGTCGTCTGCACCGATAATCACACCGCAAGCATGAATACCCACTTGTCGGACTGTACCTTCCAGTTGCTGTGCATATTCGAGCATCGAACTAATCTCTGGCTCATCACCATGCAGCAGATTCCTGAGTTCATCTACGTATTTGTAGCAGTTTTTTAGGTTCACCTTAGGTGAGTTGCCTTTGTCGTCTTTGATGTTGTCTGGAAATCCTCTATCAGGAATAAAACTCTTGATTTCGTTCACGCGTTGGAGTGACACTCGTTGCACGCGCCCTACGTCGGCAATCGCCGATTTGGCAGCCATAGCGCCGTAAGTGATGATATGCGCCACGTGTGTTTCACCGTATTTCTTGCTCACCCATTCTAATACTTTAGCACGTCCGGCATCATCAAAGTCGGTATCAATATCGGGTAGCGAGATACGGTCTGGATTAAGGAAACGCTCAAACAGCAAGTCATACTGTAGGGGGTCAAGGTCTGTGATATGCAGACAGTAGGCTACTACGCTACCGGCAGCCGAACCACGTCCGGGACCTACGCTTACGTTCAGTTCCTCGCGGGCTGCACGGATAAAGTCCATCACGATAAGGAAGTATCCGGGGAAACCCATAGTCTTCATTACGTGCAATTCGAATAGAATACGGTCCACTATTTCGCGTTGTTGCTCGTCTAAGTCTTGCTTGTCCCAATAGCGGAAATCAAGCCCTATCGTGCTGCTGAGAAATGGTTCAAGGATAGGGTAACGTTTTTTTGCGCCTTCCCAAGTGAGGTGGCTCAGGTAGTCGGCTTCTAATTTAATACGGTAGATTTTCTCGTATCCGCCTAATTTCTTTATCTTGCTATGAGCATCTTTTTCTTCGAGTACCACTTTGCCGTGTTCGTCTTGGGTGAATTCGTCAAATAAATCTTCTTCCGTCAGTTTCTGGTGATATGTCTCTTCCGTGCCAAACTCCTCGGGGATAGGGAATTTAGGCATAATAGGGTCGGAATCAATATCGTAAATCTCTACTTTATCTACAATCTCTTGCGTGTTTTCCAACGCTTCGGGAATATCGCTGAAGATAGCAGCCATTTCCTCGGGCGTCTTCAGCCATTCCTGTTTGGTGTAGAACATGCGGTTTACGTCATCTACGAAGTGGTTCGTACTTAGGCAGATTAACCTGTCGTGTGCCTCGGCATGCTCTTCTTCCACGAAGTGGGCATCGTTGGTGCAAATCACTTTGATACCATATTTCTTTGCAAGTGCAATTAGAACGGGATTCACTTCTTTCTGCCGTTGATACACTTCTTGGTCGGTACGCGGTTTATCGGTCTGGTGACGTTGAATCTCAATGTAGTAATCGTCGCCAAAGAGGTTCTTGAACCATTCTACTGCCTCTGCTGCCTCTTTGAACATACCCGATTCAATCTGCTCCTCCACGCTCATTTTGGCTTGTTCGTTAGTCGCACGCGCTTGGGCAAACATAATCTTTTGGCTGATTTCGCCACCGAGGCATGCCGACGAACAGATTATTCCTTCGTGATATTGCTCCAATAGTTCTTTGTCGATACGGGCGGTATATTTGAAGGCGTCTTCCATAAAGCCGAGACTCACGATTCGGCATAGGTTGCGGTAGCCGGTCATGTTCTTGGCAAGCAGGATAAGGTGCCAACCGCTGCGGTCGATGATATATTCTCGTCCTTCTCCATTCAAGGCTTTTTCGTCGCTCATGGAGTGTCTGCCACGACGAGCGCAATAGGCTTCGCAACCTACAATAGGTTTGAAGGGTACAAACGGCTCCGTAGCGGCACTATGGTCGGCGACTTCTTTTCCTTTCTCGTTGATAATTTTTGGGAGAGGTGCTTCCCAAGCGGCTAATTTCTTTGCGTTGATTTTCTTGCAATAGTCTAAAAACTCTTTGATACCGTACATATTCCCATGGTCGGTGAGTGCGATAGCGGGCATACCTGTCCGAAGGCACTTATCGACTAACTCGGTTACTTTGCTCAGTCCGTCCAATACGGAATACTGCGAGTGTACATGTAGGTGTGTAAAACTCATATCTCAAAAATTCTATTAATTCTTAATTTTTAACTCTTAATTCTTAATTCTTAATTCTTAGCTTCCCTTCCCCGTACCACTACCGTACCGCACCGAACCCAGACCGAACCCTCACCGAACCCTCTCTGACTACTGACAACTAAAAATGACCAAATAATTACAATTGTAAATAAATAGTAAATTGTAAATTGTCAAATAGTAAATCTATTCATTCTTGTACGCATATCTTGCGAGCACGATACAGCGAATCAGGTGTGCTATGATAGTCATGCCAATCATTACCCATAGTGGCGATTCTATGTTTGCACCATGTGATAGTAGTATCCAACTAATCGGCACGCACAGCAAAATAGATATCTCTACAGGTAAATGGTATTCTTTCACTCGTCCTGCTGCTTCCATTATGATGGTGATAGGATTTCCGATGAGAAGGATAATCTGCACCATAATTATCAATCGTGACATTATAATTGTCAGTTCATCTACTGTTCCTAACCATAGATGTAATAGTTTGGGCATACAAATCTCGATGGGAACAGCAACGATGGTGAGTAATATGATAAGGGCTGCAGTAGATAGCCAAAAATATCGTCTTGTTTGATGATAATCGCGTTTTGCATAGCATTGAATCATTTGGGGACGTATTGCCAATAATATATTATTGCCTAACGTACCAAATGCCCCATAGATTTGCATTGCGATGGCAAAGGCAGCATTGGCTATCGGACCGAAGTATGTGTTATAAAGGAGCATTGTGCCTTGTAGCAGAACAACGCCGGCAATACTGCCCAACATTGTCCACCCGGAGAACGATAGTACATCTTTATACATCGTGCGGACGCTATCGAAATGAAGTGACTTGCGAAGCGATTCAGGGAAGTGGCGTTTTGCATACACGATAAATAGCGTCATGCTAATGATGGTGGTACACATATAGCCGATTCCGTAGATGAGCAGGCGATGTGTTGGGCAATAGCGTAATGTAAATGCTAACCCTAAATTGAGAACGGTAGTGAATAGCGTAATCAGGGAAAAGACGTTCATCTTTTCGTGCGTCAGAACGGCAGCCACGAAGGGCACTTGTACGAGCAGGGTTATAAATGTGATAATAGAAGTTTGGTAGATAACCATTACTTCGTCAAACAACTCTGCGGGATAGGACATTTTTTCGATGACGAACCATAGTCCTACGGTTTCAAATAGCAGAAATGCAACGGCTGCCGAATATATACTGATACGTACTGAAACGCGAAATACATTGTGCAAACCGTCGGCATCTTGTTCGCCTAATTTGATGGAGAAGAAGCGCTGTGCAGCATTAGCCAAGACGGTATTCATGCAGACGAAGATATTTACTACCCCCATGATGGCATTAAATACGCCATAACTCTCCACACCTAATCCGTAGTCCGAGCGCACGAATCGCACGGCTAACATATTGATGAGCATGATTGCCACCATACGCCCATACAGCCAAATGGTATTGGCTGCAATTCTGCGGTCGGTTATGTTGGAAAAGATGGACATACAGGGCATTATAATTACGCTGCAAAGTTACTACTTTTTTTTTATATACACAAATTTTGTCCAATATCACGTCAATTATCTTGCCACACTCATAATTTTTTACTTACAAATTTTCCCCATTGAGTCGGATCTTCGTCATATTTCGTGATTTCTATATGTTCTCTGGCATAGCGTTTTATCATTAGCCACACTCAATATTATTGTGTTGTGCAACAACGTGTGGCTATATTTTT
>JAKSNN010000061.1 GCA_024399755.1 Paludibacteraceae bacterium
CCTAATCAAACTAAAAATATATAAGGCTCCAAGCATTCGCCTTACACGTTGCTAAGCAACACAAATAATAAATGATTGCGCAGAAGGCGAAAGAGAATTTACAAATTGCATCATTTGCATCATTTAGCTGCTTGCGGCGTCAACGTGAGCAACGCGAACAGATAAGCGTGAAACACAAAACGTGAAAGTATATCAACTCATAGAACAAATGATAGCCGACGGGACATGGATAAAATGGTGTTCCGTGAGCAATGACGCTATGAGCAAAAACAAACAATACAGTATATATCACCTTATGCTTACCTTAGAGCCTCAGCGCCGTTACGGCTACCGTAAACGATTAGCGAACCACATCGCAGCATTCTCCCAGCCGTACCCTTTTCACACCTTCGGCCCGCCTGCCGGCAGGCAGGGGCACAGGTCATGTATCATTTGTTCAATCCTGTTCATAGTGTTAGCCCTCCTTGATAATTTCCCAATGACCGTTCTTATTCGCTCCCACATGGCGGAGAATACCGCGTGCCTTGAGGGCTGTAATAACTTTACGGACACCACTATCTGACATATTCAGTTGCTGTGCTATCTGAATAGTCGTAATCAAAGGATTATTTGCCAAAATATGCAATATCTTATCAGGTGTTTTATCCGCTACTTTATCCGCTACTTTATCCGCTACTTTATCCGCTACTTGTATATCACTTGTCTCTGGCAATTGTGGACGACTGCCCGTCCAAAGAATATGCAAATAACGATTCCTTAATTCATTTTGCTCCCCCAATAGAATATTGCGCAAGAAGAGTTGCAAAAACTCTGTCGTACGAGAAATACCATTAGGAAGATTATCGTAATTAGCACGAACAAGTGCATTGCGGAAATACCACGAATGAACGGCAAAGGATGTATTATCAAGTTTATACCCTAATGAACGTAGATATTGCACCAAAAAGACCGCTGTCGTGCGCGTGTTGCCTTCTCTAAATGGATGAATCTGCCAAATACCGGCAATAAACTCGCACATGTGAGCAATAACCTCTTCGGTAGATTTCCCCTTATAAACAAATGCTTGTTCTTGAGAAAAATCATACCGCAATGTTTCAGCAATATAGTCCGCTGCTCCATAAAGGACGCTGGCATTGTTCAACACCCATTCCTTTTTAGATATATCATAATCCCTATAAGTGCCCGCGTAGGGAAGAATACCATTGAATAACGCCCGATGGATAGAAGCATAATGAGATGGCGAAAAAGTAAAAGATTGTGTATTCATTACGCGCGAAATACGCGCAGAAACCATATCGGCTTCATCGGTGCCACTCTCCTCCTTGCGACTTTCTGCGGTTTGATAATAAGCCGTTATTCGTTTTTCTACTTCGTCTTGTGAAATCCTTCCTTCAATATGTTCTGCTGCCGTCTGCTTTAGATAACTGCTCACATGCAATTGATCTACCTGCTGCAGACCTATTGCCACACTCCAAATACTCGCCTTTTCTTTTTGGTCGGGTTCGCCTTGACGGATATATTCGTCAAACTCAGCAAATGGTATTTCTAATGGTTCTGTCATCAGCGTATATTTTTAGTCAGTGCATCTATCTCATCAAACAAACGATTAGTCGTTACACGCAGTTCCTTGATACGTGCCTTTAACTCCTCAATATTTATCTCCTCGCGCGTGTCCTCTTGCTCTACATAACTGTTCACCGACAGGTTATAGCCATTATCCGCAATCGCCCAAATGGTCTTAAATAACTCTTGTTTCTGTTGTGTTGATGTCGCCATATATTCCATTATGTTTTTTTGTGGAGTATAGTTTTTTCTTTTTCTTTTTCGCTTGCAAAAGTACTAAATTTTTCGGATATATGCAAATTTATTGCAAAATTTGCGTATGTGGGGAAAAAAACGTACCTTTGCAGGCGGATTAGGATAAGATTATGCGATTAAAACTACGTTTGGCATTGGAGATTGAACGTCTGCGACGCAAGAACCTGCAGCAGATTCACCCGCTACAGCAACTCTTTTGGGAATCTACACTTCGCTGTAACGTCCACTGCCTTCATTGCGGAAGCGATTGTATCGCGTCCGTGTCGCAACCCGATATGCCTGCAGAGGATTTTCTGCACGTGCTGGATACTGAAGTTACCCCCCATGTGCGCCCGCAAGATGTGCTTATCATCATATCAGGAGGCGAGCCTACGATGCGTCACGACCTTCCGGAGATAGGCAAAGCCCTCATGCAACGAGGCTATCCGTGGGGAATGGTTACGAATGGTTTGGCGCTGACGGAAGACCTGTTCCAACGGCTATTGCAATCGGGCTTGCGTTCACTTACGATTAGTTTAGACGGCTTAGAGGCAGAGCATGTCTGGCTGCGCCGGCACCCGCTCGCTTTCGAAGGGGCGACACGCGTCATTCGCTTGGCTGCGCAATCTGAGATTCAATGGGACGTTGTGACGTGCGTCAACCAGCGTAATATCGACCATCTCGGCGAGGTAAGAGACCTCTTGTGGCAATTAGGCTGCCGCAATTGGAGGCTGTTTGGTATCGACCCTATGGGCAGGGCAACCTCTACCCCCGAACTGCTGCTTTCCGACCCGCAGTTCCGCCGGTTGTTGGATTTTATTCGCACGGAACGTCAAGCGGGACGGCATGTCAGTTATTCCTGCGAAGGCTTTTTAGGCGACTACGAAGGGCAAGTGCGCGACCATCTCTATCAATGTGCTGCGGGGATTAGTGTGGCGTCGGTCCTGATAGACGGAAACATATCCGCTTGCACGTCCATTCGGGGCAAGTATTACCAAGGCAATATCTATAAGGATAAGTTCTGGGACGTGTGGGAAAACGGTTTCCAAGCCTACCGCAATCGCCAATGGATGCGCGAGATAGAGCCTTGCAAGTCGTGCAAATTCTTCCGTTATTGCGAGGGAAACGGTATGCACCTTCGCCGCGAAGACGGCTCGCTAATGAGAGATTGTAAGTTAGGAGCAAGGAGCAAGGAATAAGGAGCAAATACCTACAATGGTAAATAAATGGTAAATTGTAAATCGTCAAATTGTAAATCGTTATAGTTGCCCCGCTTCTACGAGATTGATTACTCGCTCCGTGATACGGTCCTTATCCGCGCCGTCGTACCCTTCTTTGAGGTCGTTCTTAAAGAGTTTGGCTATCATCTGCCAGAAGTTGGCGCTCGCCTTGCCACGGTACTTTTTGATAAGTTCGTAACTCGTTTTATTCGATTCGCGTGCCATGAGTTTCATGAGCATTTGCCCCTGCGAAGCGTACATGTTGCGGAAGTCTTTTTCGTATTTCTTATAGAGTTGGCGCTCAAAGTGTCGCCACCACTTACGTTGCTCCTTCGTATCTTGTATCTTTGCCAATTCCGCATCGGCATATATCATATCTTTCGTTATCATTTTGGCGTAGGGCAGGCATTTCTTCACGTCGCGTACTGTCCGCCAGTAGAATTTCTCTTGTCGGCGGTTCTTGAAGCGCATGGCAGGATAGACGTACAGGTCGTGCAGGAAGGCGAGATATACCGTGTCGCCTCCTTTGGTGGAGAGCATGAGCGAGTCGATATGCGGCTCCTGCCTGATTGGTGCAGCCTGTAGCGAAAGGGCAAAGAGCAGTAATCCTATGACAAGTTTCGTGCGATTCATTTCTTTCTCCGGGACAAAGATTGTGCCAAACTATCACCCACGACAAAAAGGGCTACCTTATGGCAGCCCTTTGCTTTATATTTAGGGTTGTGATTAAGCGAGTTTGTTAACGTAAACAGCCAATTTCGATTTTAGATTAGCTGCTTTGTTGCGATGGATAATGTTGCGTTTTGCAAGTTTGTCAAGCATCGAAGCAACTTTTGGCAACATTGCTGCAGCAGCAGTCTTGTCGGTGGTAGCACGCAGGTCACGAACAACGTTGCGGGCAGTTTTTGCGAAATAACGATTACGAGCTCTGCGAGTCTCGGTTTGGCGAATGCGTTTTAAAGATGATTTATGGTTTGCCATCTTAAGTGATATTATTTTTTAAGGTTTCTAATTGCGTCAGGTTGTGTTTCAACCCGACCGTTAGTAGCGCATAGCGGAGTCGGACCGCTCTTTCCAGAATGAAAATCTGGCGTACTAACCGATATACGAATGCG
Source organism: Paludibacteraceae bacterium (assembly GCA_024399755.1). Classification (GTDB taxonomy): domain Bacteria; phylum Bacteroidota; class Bacteroidia; order Bacteroidales; family Paludibacteraceae; genus Colicola. The sequence continues at coordinate 4,133 of JAKSNN010000061.1, forward strand.
CCGGTTTGCCCCTCCTAAAACATGAGTTTTCGTGAAAAGCGGGTGCAAAGGTACTGCAAATCTTTCAATTACGCAAATATTTTGCAAAAAAAAGTGAATTATTTTGCTTTTTTATTGGTTATTTGCGGAAAAAGCACTACCTTTGCACTCGATTTTTACAAAAAACGACCAAGTTTCATGATGCAAATGCTGCATAGACATATCTTTCCTTTTATACTGCTGTGTGCGTTGTGTGCGCACGCTTCGCTCGCGAGCGCGCAAGACGATAAACAACAAGGTCCGGACTTGCAGACTACCGATAATACCATCTTCGATCCTACGCGCGAGGAGCAAAACAAGGAAGACTATCATTTTGGCGTGGAATACCGCATTGAGGCAGGCTATCAGCAGCCTTACCAACGTACGGAGAACCTCTCCTATCCGAATACTTACCTGCATGGAGCACGGGTAGGTGCCACGTTCACGTTCCTCCTGCCTGCACATTTCTCTTTGCAGACGGGTGTGCTCTATTCGCTGGCTTACGGACATAACGACCAGCATTGGCGTTCACAATCGGCACCTACTACGCAAGAGGAATATATCCGCCATCGTCTGCTGGAGCATAACTTGACTATCCCTGTCCGTGCTTTCTATACGGTGCCGCTTTGGAAGAAACTTAACCTGTTCTTCTATGGAGGACCGCAGTTGCACATCGGGTTAGCAGAGACCGACTATATGCAAACGCACCTGAGTGAGCCGACCAAGCAATGGCTTGACGAGCAAGGCATACCTACATCGCAATACGACCGCTTCGGTAACGGCGAACTATGCCGCGCAAATATCCAGATGGGTGTAGGCGGCGGTTTGGAGTGGGATATGTATCGCCTGCAAGCAGGCTATGACTTCGGACTGAATAACCTCGTAAAGACAAAACGTATCGAGAACCAACAAATGTGGGAATGGGGCTGGTACGTCAGTTTCTCCTACCGCTTGAACGAGGCTGCCAAATAGCCGAGGATACGCTGAGGATAGACTATATAGACAGATATAACCATAGGGGGTGCCGCAAGGCTGAGATTACACCCATTGAACGTAGGCGGATAATGCTGCCAACGGAAGAAAGGGAGTCTTTTTTAGAAGACCATAAATTCTCAAAAAACGGTATATCCCTAATATGCAGATATTAGGTATATGAAACGATTGTCATTATTCTTGTCAGGGTGCTTGGGTATGCTGCCGTGCATTGCTTCGGATACAGTCACGATAGTGATGAATCCGCTTGCCGATGTGGAGATTACCGCTCCTGTCAAGCAGGCTACCGCGCATAGTCAGACCTTGGATAAATCGCAGTTGGCGAAGCACAACCAAGGGCAGAACTTGCCGTATCTTATTAGTCAGACGCCTTCCGTAACGGTCAGTAGCGACGACGGGTTAGGTATAGGCTACACGTATTTCCGTGTACGGGGTACCGACCACGGGCGCATAGCCGTCAGTATCAATGATGTACCGCTTAACGAACCCGAATCACAGACGGTTTATTTTGTCGATTTGCCCGACTTGGCGACGGGTGTAGAATCGGTAGATATCCAACGGGGTGTGGGCAATTCTACCAATGGCGGAAGCGACTTTGGCGCCGGCATCAATATGCAAACCCACACGCATGATAGTGTTTCCAAGTTCTCCGTCGGTTTTAACGGGGGAATGTATCGTACTTTCCGCGAGCAGGTCTCTGCTTCCATTGCGCTTCCGCACCGGTGGTACGCCACAGCACGTTTCAGTAAAATCAACTCCGACGGTTATTTGGAACGTGCAGCAAGCGACCTTTATTCCTACGCAGGGTCAATCGGTTATTTCTCCCCCAAGACGCAGGCATACGCGGAAGTGCTGGGCGGCGATGAGACGACGTATATGGCATGGAATGGCGTGTCGCGTGCCGAACTGGATTCGTGCCGCAGGTACAATCCCGCAGGCAAATATATTGATGATGAGGGGAATACGGCTTATTATCCGAATCAGCACGACAAGTATGCCCAGCAGCATGCCCAACTCCATTGGAATCAGCGTTGGACGCCCAACTGGCATACCGTACTCACGCTGCATTACCGCCACGGACAGGGCTATTATGAGCAGTACCGAACCGATTTCGAGCACCTTGCGTCCGATTATGTTTGTCGTCAGCAGATGGAGAATCACTTCTTCGGGGCTATTGCCCAATTCAAATATATTCACGAGCAAGCCGAACTGCAGGCAGGAGGTGCTGCGCACGGTTATGTAGGGGACGAATGGGGTAATATCCTTTGGACAAGGGATAAGGAGCAGGCTTCGATTGCCTATTTCTTCCCCGAGTACTACCGCAATCAGGGACGCAAGACCGATGCCAATGTCTTTGCTCGTGCCAATTGGTTTGTGATTCGTCAGTCGTTGCAGTCGCTCACGCTCTTTGCCGATTTGCAGTACCGTTATGTTCGTTATGCGCTTACGGGAACAGCGGAAACAACGGGTTCCGACTCGCTGGCAGTCTTGCGGAACTACCACTTCTTCAACCCCAAAGCGGGACTTACCTACGAGCGTCACCGCCATCGTTTGGCTGCTAACTTCGCGATGTCGAATCGCGAGCCGGTTAAGACGAACTTTACCGAATCGGGTGCGCAGGAAGTGCCTCTGCCGGAAAGGTTGCTGGATTACGAATTAGGTTATCTCTATCAAGGCTCATGGGGCGGACGGCAATTGCCGTGGCATGCGGGGGTTAACTTTTATGGTATGGATTATTATAACCAACTCGTTTTGACGGGTAAACTGTCGGCTGTTACCGATGCCAAACTGACTATGAACGTGCCCCGTAGTTATCGGATTGGAGTGGAGTGTGAATGGGCTATTGATTGGACACCATGGTTTCGTTGGGAAGCCAACGTGACGTTGAGTAGAAATCGTATTATCGACCATACCGAATGGGTAGATATTGCGGGGACAGACCAGCAGGCAGAAGTACATTTGGGTGATGTGCCGATTGCGATGTCGCCTTCGTGGTTGGCAAATAACCGTTTTCTCTTTCATACGCACGGCTTTTCTGCCACGGTGCATACGCAGGCGGTAGGCAAGCAGTATCTGGATAACACGATGAACGAGGAGGCTACGCTGAAGCCGTATTGTGTCACTAATCTATTACTTGATTATACGCTACGCCTACCGAAAACAGGCGGTACGATTACGTTCTTGTGTACGGTCAATAACGTGTTTAATACCTCCTACGAGTCGAATGGTGGTAATTACACGTGTATCCTTGCCCCTCTTCCCTCCAACCAATCCCCTCTAACCACTTCCCAAATCCCTCTAACCGCGTCCCCTTGGTATTATGCCCAAGCAGGCATTAATGTACACGCAGGTTTTCGCATAGATTGGTAAAAAAGTGCTTTCAGGTGCTTTTTTCTTGCATATTTCCATAAAAAGTGCTACCTTTGCATGCAAATACGGAAATATATGAAAACGACTGTCTTTTTAACGGGTGCCACGGGCACTATGGGCTGGGCAGGATTACAGGAAATCCTGCGCTATCCCGAGCAATATAACTTGCGCGTTCTTGCGCGTCCGAGTGCTAAAAATAAAGAGAAATTGTCTCCTTACATGCAGCAGTTGGAAGTTATCTGGGGCGACCTTACCCGTTACGATGATGTGCTGAAGGGTGTCACGGGTGCAGATATCGTCTTGCATGTGGGCGGAATGGTGTCGCCACAAGCCGACTATCGTCCGAATGCCACGCGTCGCACGAACCTGACAGCAGCCCTTAACGTCCGCGATGCCGTATTGGCGCAGCCTGAAGATAAACAGCCCAAAGTGGTTTATATCGGTAGTGTTGCCCAAATGGGCGACCGCCGTGAGCCTCTGCATTGGGGGCGTGCAGGTGACCCTATCTGTGTCTCTGCCTACGACCATTACGGACTGACCAAGGCTATGGCGGAACGTATCATCACGGGTTCTCCCATTCGCCGTTGGGTGAGTTTGCGCCAGTCGGGTATTCTCTATCCGGCTATCTTGAAGAACTACGACCCTATCATGTTCCACGTGCCGATTCGTGGCGTGCTGGAGTGGGCTACAGTGGAAGATAGCGGACGATTGCTGGAGCGTGTCTGCCGTCCCGAAGTGCCGGAGGACTTTTGGAAGCGTTATTATAACATCGGTTCGGGAGCGGAATACAGGCTGTCCAACTACGAGTTTGAGAAACTGCTGCTGGAGACCATCGGCTGCCCGCGCCCCGAGCAGATATTCTCGGCACATTGGTTCACCACCCGCAATTTCCATGGTATGTGGTATATCGACGGTGATGTGCTGGAGAACTACTTGCATTTCCGTGCTAACGTGCCTGTCCGCGAGTACTTTAAGCAGATGGCTGAGGCGGATACAATACCTGCAGGCATACGTTTTGCTGCTAAGACACACATAGCCAAACTATTTCCGCATATCGTCAAAATAGCGATGTACGCTATGGCGATGAAGGAGGAACATGGAACGCAATGGTGGATTAGGCATAACAAGGAGCAACGTATTCATGCCTATTATGGCAGTATAGAGGCGTATCGTGCTATTCCCGACTGGAAACACATGGACTTGAGCCATAATTCCGAGACATACACATTGATGGATCATGGCTACGACGAGCAGAAACCGATGGAGCAGTTTACGATTGAGGATATGCAGAAGGCTGCGGCTTTCCGCGGGGGCAGGTGTCTCAGCGAGACAATGACGCAAGGCGATTGGGATACTCCGTTGGTGTGGGAATGTGCCGAAGGTCATCAGTTCACGGCTTCGCCCCGTTTGATTTTGTTAGGCGGACACTGGTGTCCGGAGTGTTTCCCTTATCCTTATACCGAGGAGAAAGCGCTGAGTCACTCCGACCTGCCCAACCATACGATTGCCTGGCATTGGGATAAGGTAGCACGCAAAAATCCTTTCTTTGCACAGTTATGGGCTCCGCTGCACGATGCCGACGAGAACAACGTCTATGGACCGGAGGTTTTTGAAGGTTGGGAGAAGTAAGCGATACGATGATGACCCCTATTTGCATTAGTGACTATAACTATCCTCTGCCCGACGAGCGCATAGCCAAATATCCTTTGGAGGAGCGCGACCACTCGAAGTTATTGGTTTATCGTGAGGGCAATGTCTCGGAGGACGTGTTCTATCGTATAGGCGATTATATCCCTGCCGATTCTCTCCTTATATATAATAATACGCGCGTGATACAAGCCCGTCTTGTCTTTCATAAGGAATCGGGCGCACGTATCGAGGTGTTTTGTCTGGAGCCTGTTGCTCCGCACGATTATGCCCTTTCTTTAGGCAGCACGCAGGGCTGTACATGGAAGTGTATGATAGGCAACCTGAAGAAGTGGAAGACGGGAACACTTACCCTGCAACTCTCTGCGCAATCATCTGTCGCCAACGGTTCGCAACCCTGCACCTTAACAGCCGAGAGGTTATCTACCACCGGCAATACGCACGAAGTAAGGTTCGCGTGGGATAACGACCAAATGTCTTTTGCCGAGGTGCTGGACGCTATGGGCGAACTGCCTATCCCGCCTTACCTCAACCGCAAAACCGAGGAGAGCGACAAGACAACTTATCAAACCGTCTATTCGCGTATCAAAGGAAGTGTGGCTGCGCCTACGGCAGGGCTGCATTTTACGCAACGTGTGTTGGACGACTTGCGCGGGCGGGGAATTAAGACTACCGAACTGACTCTTCACGTGGGGGCGGGTACGTTCCAGCCTGTGAAGACGGAGGACGCTAACCGGCATACGATGCATACCGAGATTATTGCCGTTCCGCGTCAGACCATTGTGGATATATTGGAGCATTTGGGGCATATAGTGGCTGTCGGGACTACCAGTATGCGCACGTTGGAGAGTTTGTATTTCATTGCGCCTTTGTTGCCTGCGGACGGCGAAGGAGAGATTCATGTGGGGCAGTTTGACCCGTATGAGAAGGGTTATACGCACACAACGCAAGAGGCTCTGCAACGGATTCTTGATTGGTTGGACAGGACGCATCAGGATACGTTGCATGCCGAGACGCAGATTATGATTCGCCCGGGGTATGAGTTTCATTTGGTGGACCAACTGATTACGAATTTCCACCAACCCAAATCGACTCTCTTGTTGCTTGTCAGTGCTTTCGTGAAAGGCAATTGGCGTACTATCTACGACTATGCTTTGTCGCACGGCTTCCGCTTCCTGAGCTATGGCGACAGCAGCATTTTGTATAAAAGAGAGTAATTTACAAATTTACAAACTTACAAACTTACAAATTTACAAATTGATTGACACTCACGCTCATATTGACGACGAGCAATATCAGGCTTCCTTTGCGGATTTTATTGCCGAGCAGCAAGCCGCGGGGGTGGAGGCTATTTGTGTACCGGGCATTGATGCCGCTAATGTGCAAACTGTCTTAGAGGTCTGTCGGCGTTATCCCGATTACCTATATCCTGCCATGGGTCTTCACCCCGAGAATGTGCGTGACGACTGGCGGGAGCAACTCTCTACGCTTCATTCTTTACTTTCCGCTTCCACCTCTTCACTTTCCACTAAGCCTATCGCCATTGGCGAGATTGGGCTGGATTATTATGTGGACGACACGTATAAGCAGGAGCAGTTGTTGGCGTTTCGGGAGCAACTGGAGTGGGCTTTGGAGTTCGATTTGCCGGTGATGATTCATTGCAGAAACGCTATGGACGATTGTTTGCCGTTGTTGCGCGAGTTCACGAGGCGCGGGCTTCGTGGGGTGATGCACTGCTTTAGCGGAAGCCGGGAAACGGCTGCGGAATTGGTTAAATTAGGCATGTATTTAGGTATAGGCGGAGTGATTACTTTCAAGAACTGTCGTCTGAAGGAGCACTTGTCGTCTGTTCCTATGGATAGGCTGCTTTTGGAGACGGATTCGCCGTATATGGCACCTGTTCCTTTTCGTGGCAAACGCAACGAAAGCAGGTGGATGAGTTACGTGGCGGAAACGATAGCCGAGGCGTATGGTTGTTCGGCACAAGAAGTAGATGAAATGACGACAAATAATGCCAAACACCTGTTTAATTTGGCAAAATGACGAAAAAAACACAAAAAAATTACAAACTATTGTGTATATATCAAATATTTTTTGTAACTTTGCACGCTGTTTTGAAAATATGCCCTTTTTGCAGGTCTTGGTGAAGACGGTTTACATGCGGGTGGGCAAGGCTTGAAAAATCAATAAGTTGGCTGACAACTTTATTAGGAGAGATGCTCGAGTGGTTTAAGAGGCACGCCTGGAAAGCGTGTAAACTCCAAAAGGGTTTCCGGGGTTCGAATCCCCGCCTCTCCGCAAACGGAGAACAGATTTTGTGCAGATGGCAGGATGATGCTTGCATCAAAACTGACAGATATAGCAAAAGATGTGAATATTTGCAAGGACGCCCTTGCAAAGTATGGGATGACGAAGAAATTCCGCCTCCCCGCAACAAACTAAGAACAACAAACAATGAAACTAAACAATACAAAACTATTTTTT
>JAKSNN010000062.1 GCA_024399755.1 Paludibacteraceae bacterium
CTGCAAATTTCATTTTCCGGTAGCCCTGTTCTTCTTGATGGAAAGGGAATGATTGACAGGCTTGACCTTGTATCCTGCGGCTTTGAGTTGGGCGAGAAGCCCTTTGTCACCCCCGAGATAAATACAATTAAGCGTGATAAAAGCACCTCCATCTTTGAGGTAAGGGGCTAATCGCTTCACCCATTCCAAGTTACGCTGCGCGTAAATCTTGTAATCGGAGAAAGAGATAGATGTCTGATTATCAGGACCAGCGACTTGATACGCTATATCAGTCAGTCGCCCCATAAGATACATTTCGCGAATCGTCTTTTCCTGTTTCACCTCTCGCTCGGGATAATCAATCACTTTCTTGAGTTCTTGACACTGCCAATGAAACGGCTCCCTATCGAAAAGCATATACATCGTTTCTCCCACATTATCAAGCCCATAGATAGGAATATCACGCTCAGCCGCCACTTTCTCGAAGAAACTCTCCATAGAGCGATTCTCATCGTATTGCAGCCATTGCTTCATCAGTTCAGCGCGGTACATCTCCGTAAGATAGGCAGGTTTCATGCGGCAGAGTTGGTCCAACCCCATGCCTAAAGTGAGGCGCAGCGATTGGTCGATATAGGCATAGTCCTTGTCATCGTAGAAATTGGTCAGGCGCACAGAGTCGGGCAAGATAGCGGCTTGACGCAGAGCAGCAAGCGCTTCATAATCCTGCATGGCAAACTCGGTAATGACTTTATTACAACGGCTAAAACAACTGAAAGCATTGGGAATAGTGTCGATGAAAGTCATGTCCACATGCCGGTTGGTAGCGAGCAGGTAGGACTTGTCGCGGCTACTCTTACCCGAAATGGCAAACAACACCTGCGCTGAGCAAATACGATAGATGCCCAGCAAAACCAATACTATAACTGCGATGCGCCTCATTTGAACCTACTTATCAGATTATATGCCTGATATACCCCCAACTCGCCTGCCTTGCTCAAGTCGTTGATTCCGTTCTCGTTATCATCAATGAAGATACGGGTCAGTCCTCTATTAAAATACGCCTCTGCAAAGTCGGCATCTACCTTGATAGCCTGCGTATAGCAAGTAATAGCCGCTTGAAATTCCTTTTGCACGCAGAGCATATTGGCTTTGTTGTAATAGGCATAACTGAAGTCGGGCAATAACTGCACCACATGGTCGTAATCGCGCAACATAATATCCCAATCCATAGAGGCTTCTGCCGTAAGTTCACCTGTTGCACGCTGGTATTCCAACAACTTGTATCGCCAGTTAGCCCGGCAGAACGTAATAATGGCCTCGAGTTCTTTTTCCTGTTCTTTGCCGGTGATGGCACGAAGGGCTTTGGTACAGTCGTCAATAGCGGAGATATAATCCTGTACCAATGCAAACTCAATAGCGCGAGCGAAGTACCACTCGGGACTGACAACCAGTTTGCGCCCCTGTGCATCTCTGCCTCCGTGTATATTGATTTCGTTTTCACGACGCTCGATGTTGCTACTCAGTTTGTCGATCTGTGCAAAATGCTGATTAATCATATCCGCGTCCAAAGGAAACTCTTGCTGCGTCAGCCGCAAAGGCGAAGGCAGCAAAGCCTGCTTATTCAAATTATCCAACGCATAGTGGAACGTGTTGGTATTGCGAATCGGCTGTTCTTGTGTGTAATAACTGAGCGTGAAGTTAGGCTCATTGACCACATCCGCATGTTTGCGCTGTACACTGCCTCGCGTGGAAGAAGCATAATCTTTGTCTTCGGCAGGTTCGTCTTGGTTTTGCGCTGCACGCGAGGAGAACTCCTTTCGCCTGTCACGTTTTTGCGGTTGCGACTGCGCTAACTGCACATCGGTATTTAGTTTCCGTGCATTCTGAATACTATCTTTCTTTTGCTCAATCTGATAAGCGGTTTGGCGGTATTGATACGCAGTCTTGCCATCTCCGAGAGCCGTTTTGGCTTGTGCCGCAAGGTAGTAGGACGGCAGGAAGTAAGGATATGCCTTGATGAGGGTATCCAAATCGCTTAAAGCATCTCGCCATTGGCTGAGTTGCAGCAGCGTGACGGCTCTCTGATAGCGCATGTTCATATTGTCGGCAGATAAATCAATCGCGCGATTGAAATCAGCAAGGGCATTGTTATAATCGCCTAATTCGTGCCGCAAGATGCCACGATTATAATAGCAATCGGATTCGTTAGGCGCGAGTTGCACAGCCTTATCATAGTCGGCTAATGCACCACGATAATTATGCTTGCGATAGTAGATTATTCCGCGATTGATATAGTCGCCAGCCCATTTGCTGCCTAAGAGAATAGCCTTATTGAGGTGAATCAGAGCGTCTTCCTCAGAGTTCATCATCAAATTGACCATACCCAAAGCCGACCAATTGGCTGCATTCTGCGAATCATATTCAGTAGTCTCCGTAAAATTATGCAAAGCACAGAGCGTGTCTTTCCGATTGAGGCAGATGATACCTTTCTCAAATAGCAAAGAAGGAGATTTAGGCTCGCGATTCAGCAGATAATCAATGTCTTCCAACGCTTGCGTATAATTGCCTTGTTCGGAGCGCGTATCAGCACGCAGCATGATATAGGTGCGGTTATCGGGGGCAAACTGCAACGCTTGTGTGAAATCAGCCTCCGCACCCGTAAGGTCTTTAAGTTGCTTTCGTGCGAACCCGCGCGTATAGTAAGCACCCGGCTGGAAGGGGTTGAGCACAATGGATTGCTCGCAATCCTGCAAGGCACCCGTGTAGTCGCCTAACTGTATCTTGGCTATGGCACGGAACATATAAGGCTCGCTGAGATAGGGCTTGAGTTTGATAACTTGGTTGAAGTACTGGATACTCAATACATAGTCTTCAAAATAGAGCGCATTTCTGCCGATAGCCGTAATGCGGTCGGTATTGAGTTGAGCATGCCCTCCCAGTGTACTTACAAGGCAAATCAAGAGTATCCACCTCTTTCCCAATGAAGATAATATGTGTCTATGTCGCGCCATTCGGATTATTTTATGCAAAGGTACTACAAATTTTTCGAATGTGCAAGTGTTTTTTGCGGAATAAGGTTGCGTATGTCAAAAAAAAGTAGTACCTTTGCGCATAAATTCAAATCGTAGCCCAATGGACTCGCTAACCATCACCTCTGCTATCTTAGCACTTGTCGCAGGTATCGGCATATTTCTGATTGACTGCCAAATGATGTCTTCTAATCTGGAATCTGCGAGTGGCGACCGTCTAAAAAAACTCTTTGCCAATACCGGACGCAACCGATTGGTCGGGGTAGGTATCGGCGCTTTAGGAACGGCTGCTATCCAGTCTTCAGGCGCAACCACCGTGATGGTGATAGGTTTCGTGAATGTGGGCATAATGTCACTCACGCAAGCGGCAACCATCATCTATGGCGCTAATATCGGTACTACCATAACAGCACAGATAGTCGCTTTAGGCTTGAGCAGCGGCGGGGGACTCAGTACGACAGCCATTTTTGCAACCTTTGCAGGTATAGGTGCTTTCCTTTCGATTTTTGCCAAACGCGAGAGTAGCAAGACATGGGGAGGCATATTAGCCGGCTTCGGAATGCTCTTCGTAGGCTTAACAATGATGTCGGACTCCATGGAGAACTTTGCCCAATTAGACTCAGTAAAGCAATTCATTGCGCGAATCAATAACCCGATTCTGCTGGTTCTGATAGGGGCAGTATTTACCGCGATAATTCAGTCGTCCTCGGTGATGACTTCGGTGGCGATTACGATGGCCGTAACAGGGCTTATTTCGCTCAATCAAGGCATCTATATTACGTTAGGATCGAATATCGGTTCGTGCGTAGTAGCCATCATCGCAGGTATTACCAGTGGTCTGAATGCAAAAAGAACGGCTTTAGTACACTTGTTCTTTAACTGTTTTGGTGTCGTGATATTCTTGTTAGTGGCCGCAGGAATGTTCCTCGTTACGGGTGGAAATTTAGACTTCGGTATTATCTTTGAGCGCCTTTTCCCACAGGCACCACAGTTGCAGATGGCTATGTTTCATACCATCTTTAATGTAACGACCGTCCTTATTATCTTACCTCTGACGGATATTTTGATCCGTATTGTATGCCGCATTATTCCGGAACCAATATCTTACGAGTCGGAGCAAAACAAACCTCATTTCTACTTCTTAGATGAGAAGATGTTGCGCACTCCTATTATTGCTGTACGACAAGTGAAGTTAGAAATTGAGCACATGGCGCAAATGGCGCTGCAAAACTACGACCGCTCGCTACACATGGTAACAACATTGGATTTCTCGGAAAAGGAAACATTTACCCGGACGGAAGCCACGTTGGATTTCCTAAATCATAAATTAGTGCAATACATCGTGCGTCTAAATGCCTTGCAAATACCTCAAGCAGACCATCAGTTCCTGACGACTGCAATACGTTCGGTGAGCGACTTGGAACGTATAGGGGATTATGCCGAGAATATAACGGAATATGCCGATATATTAGTGCAAGCCAAGGAGCGTTTTTCAGACGAAGCCGTGGCAGAGATAGAGCAAATGCGTGATTTGGTATTTAATGTTTATCAGTTCACCATGAAAGCCTACATGAATATCGACAGAGAGGCTTATTGGCAGGCTCATGACTATGAGGATCAAGTAGATAAACTCAATGACCTTATGGAGCAACGTCATATTGAGCGTATGGCGGCGGGCAAATGTTCAGCCATTGTAGGTGCTCAATACATTGAGTTGGCTTCCAATTCGGAACGCATATCTGACCACCTTATCAACGTAGGTAAAACCATTGGAGGTCTGTATCCCCGTCAGCAATAGGTAAACTCTTGGCAAGAGAATCATATAAAAAACAAAAGGATTGTATAAAATCTACAATCCTTTTATCTTTTGTGGGGTGGAGTTAGGGGCTCGAACCCTAGACACTCGGAACCACAATCCGATGCTCTACCAACTGAGCTAAAACCACCATAAAGATTTACCGTTGGACAATTACCATTTACAATTTAGGGACACCAAACCATAAACTCAATTGCTTCCCAACTGAAATCGAATGCAAAGGTACGGCAAATTTTTGAATTGTGCAAGGGTTTGGGCAAAAAAATCGTCAGAAATGCGAATTATTTTCTTAATTGCGCCCCTTTTAGTCCTTTAGCGTTTCCTGTTATCTACTGATACGCACGTATTCCGCAAAGGCAAACGCATAGTCGTCTTTTTCGCCGGCAGGCATCTCTTCAATAGCGACGCGTTGCCACACCGTAGGCTCAATATCAGGGAAAAAAGTATCTGCATTGTGCCACGTATGGCGGATATGCGTGATATAAAGTTTGTCCGCAAAGGGCAACATCTGCCGGTAGATACTGCCACCCCCAATCACAAACGCTTCTTGCTCTCCCTTGACCATCGCAATAGCCTCTTCCACAGACGCAGCACGCTCTGCTCCACTAAGGTCAAGATTAGTCTGCTGCGTAATGACGATATTGCGCCGATTAGGCAGAGGGCGATGGGGAAGCGAGAAATAAGTCTTACGTCCCATCAGCACGGAATGCCCCGTAGTAAGTTGCTTGAAGTGCTTTAAATCAGCAGCAAGGTGGCAAAGCAAATCGCCGTTATGCCCGATGGCATTATTTTCGGATATGGCAACAATGAGACTTAACATGAGTGGATTAGGGGTTAGACGCTAACTGTACCGGCGATATGCGGATATGGATTATAATCGACCAATTCAAAATCCTCATAGCGGAAAGAGAAGATATCCTTTACATCAGGATTGATTAGCATTTTAGGCAACGGACGAGGAGTGCGCGTGAGTTGCAGTTGCACTTGGTCAAGGTGGTTAAGATAAATATGTGCATCACCCATCGTATGCACAAAATCGCCTACCTGTAGCCCCGTCACTTGTGCCATCATCTGAAGGAGTAGGGCATAACTGGCGATATTGAACGGGACACCCAAGAATATATCTGCAGAGCGCTGATAGAGTTGCAGACTGAGCCGCCCATTGGCTACATAGAACTGAAAGAGCAGGTGGCACGGCGGTAACGCCATCTTGTCCACTTCGGCTACGTTCCATGCACTGACAATCAAACGACGCGAGTCGGGTGTATGCCTAATCTGCTCAACGACGTTACTTATCTGGTCGATAGTGTTTCCGTTATAGTCCGGCCACGAACGCCATTGATGTCCATAGACAGGACCTAATTCGCCGTTCCCGTCCGCCCACTCGTTCCAAATCCTTACTCCGTGTTCTTGCAAGTAACGGACATTGGTATCGCCATTGAGGAACCACAACAATTCGTAGATAATAGACTTGAGGTGCAGTTTCTTCGTAGTAAGAAGAGGAAAACCGTCTTCCATGTGAAAACGCATCTGATGACCAAAGACCGACTTGGTACCGGTGCCTGTTCGGTCCTGCTTCTCTGCACCTTCCGAAAGCACACGACGGCATAAATCTAAATATTGTTGCATAGACGGTGGATTTAGTAAAGTTTGTAGGTCGTCTTGAGTACTTTGAACTCCGTGCGACGATTTATCTGATTACAAATCTCTTGTTGCTCTTTTGGGAGTGTTAACACGAACTCAGGTGTGAGTGCTTGCTCGATAGGGATAAAAGTATGCTTATCGTGCAAAGCCTTGTCTGCTACTACAGGTTTATTCTTGCCATAGCCAACGGGCGTCAGGCGTTCCGGCTCAATGCCGTGTTCAACTAAGTATTTCACTACCGACTCGGCACGTTTGCCAGATAGGGTTAGGTTGGATAATGAATCGCCCACCATATCGGTATGTGCGGACAATTCGATAGTGATGTTCGGGTTGTCGTTTAAGAGTTTGACCAAACCTTGCAGACTCTCTTCGGAGGCAGGGGTCAAGTTCCACTTGCCAAACTCGTAGAACACGTTATCCATCGTGACAGGTTTGCTAACGGGCGAGAGTGAAAAATTCTGCGTATAGGTCTTGCTATCGTTGAGCCCGCCGGTAGAAAATAACTGCTTCTCGTTAAGGTAACCGCGAGCCGTAACAAGCATTGCATAGCGCACGTCCCGATTGAGTTGAATAGTATAAGTTCCGTCACGGCGCACTTGTATTTTGCTATTTGTGCCGTCATCGCCAACAAGGCGAATAGAAGCGTCAGCGATTTTCTCGCCGTTGTTGTCGGTCACAAGACCTTCAACAAGAAATTCCATGGCAGGCAGGTAGAAACTATAAATCTCATCGTAACCTTTCTTTTGCCCACGATTGGACGAGAAGAAACCATTTTGCGAATTACCAGCAAAAGTAATACCGAAGTCGTCGCCGTGAGAATTGAACGGTGCTCCGAGGTTATAAAGCAACCAACGGACAGGCACTGTATCAAGAGCCGATTGCATCGTGTCGCGCTCGGCACGGAAAAGGTCTAATCCTCCATAGCCAGGGTGACCATTGGAAGAGAAATAAAGCGACCCATCGGGGTGAATGCAAGGAAACATCTCATCGGCAGAGGTGTTGATTTTAGGTCCGAGGTTCTGCACGTTAGTCCAGTTGGAACCATCGAGTTCCGCCATATAGATATCTTTTCCGCCATATCCGCCCGGGGCGTCCGATACGAAATATAGTGTATCACCCGTGAGGTTGACGGAGGGGTGTCCCACCGTGATACTGCTATCGCCGAAGAGTTTGATTTCTTGCGGTTCGCCCCACTCGCCACTGGCACGGGAGGATACGCAAACTTTGGTACCTTGATCCTGCCCGTTGATGGGACTGGAGTAGGTGAAATACATAGTTCTGCCATCGGCAGAGAAACTGCTAACACCCAGTTCCGTACTGCCGTTTTTCTTTGCTCCTGCAGTAGAGGTGGTGTCGCTATTTTCCTCTGTTGCTTCCTGGTCATCATTATAAAGTCCTTCCGGGAGGTCAATTTCTTCCCATTTGCCGGCAGCATTCTTGCGGGTAGTGAAGAGTTGAAAATGCGGCACACCAGTTACCGGACTTGGGCGTTTGATATTCTTTTTGCCGGAAGATGTCTGTCGATTACTGGTGAACATAATGGCATCAGCATCAGAACCTATATAAGAGGGAGCAAAAGAGGACGAACGCTTTTGGTTGAACTCTTTGGCTAAGGATATACGATAACGGGAGGCTTGTTGTCGCCAGTCTTCTATTTTCTCGCAGGCGAATTGTCCTGCTTGAGCCACATAGTCGTAAGGGTAGGTTTGCAAATAAATAGCATAATTCTTCTGTGCCTCAGCGTACTTGCCTTGATATTGCAGGGCTTGTGCGTAGTGGAGATAGACGATGGAATCGGGGTAATGATAGCGAATAGCCATCTTATAGGCAGACGTAGCACGCGTATTATTAAGTATGCGGTAACATTCGCCTTGATTGAAAGCAACTTGCGCTTTCAGCGTACGTTCTTTCTTGGGGTTGATGCGTCCGATTACTTGCTTGTAGATATCGGCAGCATCATAATATTCGCCTATGGCGTACTTCTTATCGGCATATTTGATACGCGACTTGATACCGCACGACGCAAGTGCTCCACAAAGGAGGACGAGCAAGATGATGTAGCAAGAACGTAGGCGCATAGACGGAACATAAAAGTATGTGCAGACCTGCCTTAGCGGGTCTGCACATAGGGAAACGATACGATTAGACTAATTCGTGAATAATCAATCCGGAACGCAGTTTGGGTTCAAACCAAGTTGCTTTAGGAGGCATGATATTGCCGGAATCAGCGATGTCAATGATCTGTTGCATCGTAACAGGATAGAGAGCCAGAGCAACTTTCATTTCACCACTATCTACACGGCGTTTGAGTTCGCCAAGTCCGCGAATACCTCCTACAAAGTCGATACGCTTATCGGAACGAAGGTCCTTGATACCAAGAATCTTGTCAAGAATGAGGTTGCTGGAAACGGAAACGTCCAAAACACCGATAGGGTCGTTGTTGTCGTAACGTCCTTCCTTTGCGGTAAGGCTATACCACTCGCCTGCGAGATAGAGGGAGAAATTATGCAAATGATTAGGTTTGTAAATCTCTTTGCCTTTTTTCTCAACAACGAAGTCTTCGCTCAGTTTCTGGAGGAACTGTTCGTCGGTCAAACCGTTAAGGTCTTTGATGACGCGGTTGTAATCCATTACGTTCAGTTGGTTGTCAGGGAAACAAACAGCCAAGAAATAGTTATATTCCTCGTTACCGGTATGGTTAGGGTTTTGGAGTTTCTTCTCGTTACCGACAAGGGCAGCGGCAGCGGAGCGGTGGTGACCGTCAGCGATATACATAGCAGGAATCTCAGCCACAATCTCGGTAATGCGGCGAATATCCTCGTCGTTGTCAATAACCCAGAACTTGTGACCAAAGCCGTCCAATTCGGAAACGAAGTCGTATTCAGGAGTTTGAGCAGTAACTTTAGCGATAATAGCATCGAGATCGTCACGATGAGGATATGCGAAGAATACAGGCTCTACGTTAGCGTTATTAACGCGCACATGTTTCATGCGGTCTTCCTCTTTATCGCGACGGGTGAGTTCGTGTTTTTTGATACGTTTCTCCATGTAGTCTTCAACCCAAGCGGCTACAACGAGACCGTATTGCGTGCGCCCTTCCATAGTTTGAGCGTAGATATAATATTTCTCCTTATCGTCTTGCACGAGCCAACCATTTTTGCGGAAGAGTTGGAATTGCTCCAATGCAGCAGGGTAAACCTTCGGGTCAAACTCGCTGGTGCCAGGCTCAAAGTTGATTTCCGGTTTGATAATGTGATAAAGAGACATAGGATTGCCCTGAGCCTCTTCACGAGCCTCTTCAGACTCCAACACGTCGTAAGGACGTGAACTTACTTGCTTAGCAAGTGCTTTCGGCGGACGAATACCGCGGAATGGTTTGATTTTCATAATGTTGTTGAATTTATTTAGTTAGTTGTATAGCACGTGATTATTTCTTCTCAGGTTGAGGAGCGGGGGAGGGGTGTTGCTTATTCATAGAGCAAGAGCCATTAAATACGGCATTAGGTTCTACGATAAGAGTTTGTGTAGCCACTTCACCGAGGATATTACCTGTAGCGCGTAAAGCGAGAGTATTCTTGACGTCTATTTTGCCATCTAATTTACCTAAAATCTCTGCGTTTTGGCAAATGATATTCCCTTTGATATTTCCTTGTTCACCGATGACTACTTTGCCGGAGCATTGTAAGTCACCTTCTACATGTCCGTCAATGCGGATATCGGAATCTGCGATTATGGTACCGATGATTTTGCTTCCGGCAGTAAGTGCATTATATAGCGTGCCGAGTTGTTGAGGTGTGTTAGCCATAGTTTTCGATTTATACTGATTAATTATTAACGGATTAACAATTTGGCTACAAAGGTACAACAAATTTTCCGAATATGCAAGAAAAAAGTGCCTGAATGCACTTTTTTCTAAATATGAGATGTGTATCCGATGCAAAGCCGATAATAATCAAGAGGAGCGACTCACAATCGCTCCCCTTGAAATGGATATTCGTAAGAGAATATCAGGAGTCTTATTTCAAAAGATAACCTGCTGCGTTATACAAGCGGTCGTTATGCTGAATGTACATCTGACCGTTCAAAATAAACTTCTTCAATCCGCTATTCTGCATAATATTTTCCAAAGCGGAAGGATCCGGCTCCTCTAACTTAACTACATAGAGTTCATCTGCACCATAAATCAGTTTCAGATAGAGTTGGTAGTAAGCATTTTCCGTTACTTTGAGGGTATCGGACTCGCCTACAGGCTCAAAGCCTTCATAACCCTTAACGGCTACCTTGAAGGTCATTTGAGCACAGGTATCAAACAGAACAATTTCATCATCAACTTTTAGTTCGAGACTATCTATCCAATACTCTGTGTAATCCTTCTGCTCCGCATTCAATGTTAACATGTGACGCTCACCGTTGACCATGATAGCATAACCCGGCTCGCATTCGGGCTCAGGACGACCGACGATGGCAGCGCTTAACGTGCTGTCTGCTGCGTTGAAGAACAATTTGATGGTATCACCTGCAAGCAGAGTCGGTGCTTCCAAAGGAGCAACTGTACGAGCAGGAGCATAAGGGATGGTGTCACGTTTTCTTGGATCGGGTGGGATTGGAGCGGGGAGACCATCAAGACCATCTAATACGACAATCTTATCTGCTGCAAACCACAGAGCATCGGTATCATCTTCCTTGTCGTTGATGTTCACACCTGTGCCACCAAAGACTACAGAAT
>JAKSNN010000063.1 GCA_024399755.1 Paludibacteraceae bacterium
AGCATGAAGGTGAAGGTATCTTTTACTTCGAAGTGGTTGCAAGTCTTGCCTGCAACAGCCTCCAAGGTAACCAGACCTGTTGTTGCACCGGCATTGAAGCGGTTACCGCTGGTACGGGTCAACAGTTTGTTATCGGATATTTCGTTGATAGTAAGCACAGCGTCGTTATCAGCGGAATGAACGAAATTGGAGAAGTTGATGTTATTGTCGCCAACGCCGATATCGAACTTAGCGCTATCCCAAGTGATGGTGTTAGCCTCTTTCTCGCCTAAATATATATATAAGGTGTCTTTTAAGCCTGCAGGGAATACCAAGTTCTCTTCTGCTTTCGCAACGATCTGTGTGTATCCTACGCATTTCGGAACGAAATTGCCATCGCCGTTGATTATTGCTCCGTCAGCAGGAAGAATCTCGTATTCGATGTGGAGGCTATCGTTTTGGATAATATTTCCGGCAGTATCAACTACTTGGAAAGGATTCTCGATAGGTACATCTACTTCGCCCGAGACGGTATCGTTCGGCAAACTATTCTCGAGGACAAGTTCGTCGGCAGCATAACCTGTGACGCCTTTGAGGATACAACCTTTAACGACAGGATTCTTTACTTCTCCAGTCTTAGCCATCAAGTCAGCGTAGAAAATGCCTACGGAGTCAAGTTTGTACGTGAGGTCAACAGGCAGAGTGCCAAATTTATCAAGACTTACGGTATTTCCGCCAGCAAAATTCTTGTCGAAACGGCTGTACGTATCGTTAGCGATGGTAAGTGTTAAGTCTGGATGCACGTTGTACCAAGCGATGTCGTAACGTTGTGTAGCCGTTCCTCCTTGTTTGTGACGTCCCCAAAGTAGGATAGTATCAGGGAGAACGATGTCTTTGCGTTCGGTAATCTTCAGGTCTTTAATCCAACCTACATTCTCTACATTCCAATAGTCAAATTTTACTTGGCTGACATTGGGGGCTAATGCGAATTTATAATCACTATTGTTGCCTCCAGTTTTACCAGAAATTTGCTCAAGTGTTTTCCAAGTTCCATCATAGGCTTGCACTAATAATTGGCTTTGCGCCATAATAGCCGTTGCATTACTACCATAGGTGAATGTCATCGTATCGGGAACACCCGTAAAGGTTACCTCGAACGAACGCATATCTCCTTTATCGATAAGATCTTTTTCAGCAAATTCGATGTCAAGATGGTCTTTTTCACCATTCCAAGAGCAATCGTTGATAGCAGTAAGCAACGATTTGTTGTCATATTGCTCTTTGGTATTGATGATGAAAGGCACGTGGTTGGTTCCTGTGCGTGTGATATTGATACGAAGCGTAGCAACAGCCTTTTCGCCCTGTTTTACGACTACTGTATCTGTTCCTTCCTCTCCGAAAATCTTGAAGTGGTCTCCGAAAGGATCTGTCACAACTTCAGGCTGGTAGGTCAAATAATCCTGTGTTCTTGTTGGGAATTCCAATGCAGGAGTGCTTTGTGCGGAGATATATTCGATATAGTGCTCTCCGTATTCGGTAACAGGAATAGTAATATCCCAGAAGTGGTTGACAGGATCTTTCTCTTCAGCCAATTTACCATCTACCATGAAAGAGATGCGATACTGGTCCTTCTCGGAGTCAGCAATAGAAGCAGTAACCTCCAAGTATTCGCTGTAAGCAGATGAGCAGTATTTACCTTCTACCATGTCAACGTATGCACGAACACGGTAAGTACCTTCCTTAAGTACTTTGAATTTGGTGTGGTCGCTATTCCAAACTACATATTTGGAAGATGCAGCCTCTGGATCTAATTCATATTTGACAGTACCTTTGAAAGCGTCGTTAACTACTACGTGGTTGGCAACCTCGTACCAATAATCCGTATTGATAGTCACGCTCATGTTGTCCTTGTTGTCCAAGAGGTTCCACGTCGGAGCGTTAGGAATAACATTATACCAGATTTCAAGGTCACGCATAAAAAGCATTTCGCCATTGTCAATGTTTCCTATGGTAGGTTTTTGAATGTTTAACGAAAATGGGATTTCTTTTTGCGTAGGCTCAATGTCTGTCGAGAATGATGTCCATGATGCCGTTCCATTATCCATATAGTTTGGCGTAATGGTTCCAATTCCGTCCGTCTTTCCTCCATTCAAAGAAAACAAGAAATATTTGCAGTAGCCAGCCACACCAGTGTACACGTGTACGTGAGTCTTCACTTTGGTAACGGCAACTGTTGCGCCAATTTCTGTCCATGTAATTTTCCACGTGTCTGTCTCTTTTTGTGCAGTAGGAGAAAATGTTAATGTAGATACCTGTCCACCCAAAGGACCTGTTGCAGTCTCATAATGAGCATTTTTCGAACCCGAGATAGTAAAGGTGGTATAGTTTCCTTTACCCTCAAAAATGTTGTCATGAATGGAACCGTAGGTGCCATTGTTGAATTCGGTGAGAGTCCACTTTGTGTCACAAGTGGTTTTGTCACCGACAGCCGCCTGTAGCCCTTGACTACTGAATAACAGCAGTACAAAAAGCATCGGCCAGAAAAAATGTTTTTTTAACATAACTGTAATGATTTTAGTTAATTGTTTGTTGTTAATTGTTTATTGTTTATTTTTGTTTGGTTTTTGTGCATATTTTGCTATCACGAAAAATCGTACAAAGGTACTGCAAAAAAATGACATACGCAAGTATTTGTCCCAAAATCGTGTACACTTTGCGTAAAAATCATGTGCATTTTGCGTAAAAAACAAAAAGTAACCTACGTATAACATACGTATAACATGTGTATAACATGTGTATAACATCTGTATAGAATGAGTATACGATGAGTATACGATGAGTATAAGATGAGGGTACGGTGAAGGTTCGGTGAAGGTTCGGTGCGGTACGGTAGTGGTACGGATAAGGGTGCGTTAATCCTTTGCCGAGGGTTCGGGTTGTTCGGCTTGCAGTCTGGCACGATACTCGTTAGGCGTACATTGGTGCTTCTGCAAGAAGGCAGAACGCATAGCACGTCCCGAAATGAACCCGCTCATGGTGGCAATCGTCTCTAACTTGAGCGACGGGTCGCCCGTCTTCATCAAGTTGATAACATAACGCAGACGATATTGGTTGATATACTCGTAGAAAGAGGTGTGCATCGTCTTGGAGATATACATGGAGAGGTATGTGCGATTCGTACCGACCATACGTGCTAATATGGTAATATTCAGATTGCTATCCGTATAAGGTTTCTGCTCGTTCATAAGCGTCTCCAGCGTATTAGCCCAATCGGGAGACTGCTCTTCCTGCGCTTTGTCCTGCGGCTCGTCCAAAGACGCAACAGGGACTTCTTCCGGCATACCCTCCGAAGTCTCCTCAATATCAATACGATAGGCGTCCGGCACAACCTGCACAACGCAGACCGTAATGTAAAGCCACAATGCGGAACTGAAGATGGTGTAGATAAGGTAAAGCAAGATACCGGAATATGCCATGAGCGCGATATACATTCCCAACTGAACAACCATCAGGCCGACTGCCGTATAGAACCAAGCGTAACTATGCGATTGCTTCTCGGAATAGTAGTTTTGGGCGACTTGCTCGCGGCGATGGATAAGCACAAGCTGATGCACCATGATACTCAATATGTATATGCACATGGCTCCGAAACTGATGTAAAGCATCCATCTATACTGCACAAACATCAGCACGGAAATGATAATGACGGTAGGAATCAGATAACTGACAACCACCCGAATATCCCGTTTGTGAGGGTCAACCAGTACCTCTCCAATCATCGTCAGACAACAGAAATACGTAAAATCAAGCGCAAATAAGGGATAGGGCAAGGTCTCCATAAAGTAATAGCCTGCATAATAACTGACAAAACCGTAAATCACCCAGCCTAACATATCCGCCGCTCCAATAAACATAACCACCATCGTCACCCGGCACAAAAGGGGATGGCGCGTATCGCCCTCTACGTTCCAAGGGTGGAAAAGCAGGAAAAAACCGCCCAATAAAAGTACGCTGATGTAAAGACCAATGGTCAAACAGCACAAAGCAATCTTGTCAACAGGAACAATCATAGTTGTATATTAGGTATTAAAGGATTAGTAATCAGTTCTTTTCTCGCCCGTAGGACCTCCTTGTCGTCGCGCAAGAGGAAAGCGATACGCGCTTTCTGGTAGCCGTAACGCTCCACGATAGCCGCGCCTAACATCTGCTTTACCTCGTCCAAGTGGCGATAGATAGCGTCACGGAAAGAAGGCTGCAACTGCGTCTCCAACGCCCGAAGTGAAACCATCGCCGTAGAGTCGATATCCTCGTTCTCAGCCATCTTAATCAATTCGTGGAGATACTTGCCCGTTTCGGTCTCGTACAGGAACTTTCGTTCCTCCAAAAAAGTGCAAAAATCCTCGATTTCATCGGAAGAAATAGCGAAGGTCTCGGGCGAAGCAATCGAGTCGTGGGTCTGGCGATAGCGTGTCGCAAAATCGAAGTCCATGTGCTTGAGGAACAGGGAATAGCAGATGTCCACTTTCTGGGAGTCGGTCATCACGATATCGGGCAAAATGCCTCCCGCCGTATCGCGCTTGAGTTCGTTGCCTTTCTGCCGTTCGGCATAGTCGATGGCCTGGATACAGCGTCCCGACGGCAAGTAATACTTAGCCGTAGTAACCTTGAGATGTCCGTCGTAGGCGACAGGGCGGAGGTTCTGCACCAGTCCTTTGCCGAAAGTGCGTTCCCCAATCAGCCGTGCCCGCCCGAGGTCTTGCAGGCTTCCCGCCACAATCTCGCTGGCAGAGGCGGAATGGCTGTTGACCATTACCATAAGCGGCAGGTTAGGGTAGATAGGATAAGACGAGGTAGTATAACTGCGGCACGATTGCGGCAGTTTGCCTTTGGTGGAAACGACTTCCGTCCCCTTCGGCAGGAAAAGCGAGAGAATCTGCAACGCCTCATCTACTATGCCTCCGCCGTTCTCGCGCAGGTCGATAATCAGGGCTTTGGCTCCGCGCTTGTCCACCAGTTCGCTAACCGCCATCATGAAAGCCTGTGCCGAACCCGACGTGAACTCGGAGAAACTGATGTATCCGACAGAATCGGGGAAGAGCGTATAGAAATTGACAGGGTCGAGGTGTACTTCCTCGCGCGCGAATTCCTTATTAATGGGTTTGCTGACCCCCTCGCGCTCCAACACGAGTTTGACGGTAGATCCGGGTACACCCCGCAAGTGGTTGCTGACCTCCTGAAGCGGGTGGTTCTTTGCGTTCCAGCCATCTACGGAAAGGATACAATCGCCAGCCCGCACGTCGTTACGCTGGGCAGGCTTGCCCTCGTAGGGCAGAGAGATATATGCACGTGTCTCCTTGCTGCCCTTCTTGTCGGTAAGTTCGCGCATCTGAATGAGTGCGCCAATACCGCCATACTTGCCCGTGGTCATCATCTTGAGGTTGTCGTCCTCTTGCTTCGGGTAATAGACGGTATAAGGATCCACCTTCCGCAACATCTGATTGATGGCGGTATTGGTCAGTTCCTCGTAGTTGAGCGTATCCACATAGTTCATATCCAACTGGCGCATCACATCGTTGAAGATACTGATAGTGTGGTCGATACGAACCGTAGGCTGCTGCGCCACCACCACCATGGGAACGAACAGGAGAATCAGGAGAAAGCGTTTCATAGCAGTTTATTTCGTTTTAGGCAGGTAGCGCGATACATCTACCTTATGGGAAATCAAGTCGCGTACCAAAGTGGAAGATATATGTGCGTACTCGGGGCGCGTATAAAGCAGGATAGTCTCGATACCCCCCAGTTCTTTGTTGGCTTCGGCGATATTCCGCTCGTACTCGAAATCGGCAACCATACGCACCCCCCGCAAGATAAACGTGGCACCAACCTGATGCGCAAAATCAACAGTCAGACCATCGTAGATAGCCACCTTGACACGCGGCTCGTCACGGAAATAGCGCTCAATCTGCGCCTTGCGCTCGGCAGCAGGGAGCGAACCTTGCTTTTCGCTATTGATACCAATGCCGATGATAATCTCATCGAATAACGTGAGACCCCGCTCCACGATATCATAATGCCCGATGGTGAAGGGGTCGAAACTGCCGGGGAAAATCGAGATGCTATTTACCATTTGACTATTTACAATTTACAATTTACTATTTATTGTGCTATTGGATTATTTAGGGATAGGGCGGATTGGTTGCGGGCGGGGTAGTTGTACATCTCGTAGAGTTTGTCACGAAGGAAGGCTTCGTCCTTATTCGGAATGTCAATAAGAGCCAAGCGACTCTCGATATATTCGTCAAACTCCTTGCCCCGCGGGAAAATCTCGTAGGCAGCAAAGATATGCCGGTCAATCAGTTCGGCAGTCAGGCGAATCTGCTCGTTACGCACAGCCGTCTGCCGGCGGATAGCCTCCAGTTCGGGATTGATACTGGGCGTAAGGCGGCAGACAACGCGCCCCTTGTAGCCCGTGATACCCGTCTTCATGGATAAGATGTCGTCCTGCGGCGATTTCTTCCAGTCGGGGTTGTCGCGCCGGAGTTGCATCTCTGCGGCTTTGAGGTAGTCGCAAGGGTCGTACTCGTACGAAAGACTGACCGGGCAGATGTTCATGTCGCGAATAGCGTCCAAGAAATCGGGTTGTCCCATGGTAAGCATCTTGAGCACAGCGGCTTGCGTGCGGTCGTTACCGTCCTTGGCACGCCCCTCACGTTGCGCCAGCCATATACTCTTATGCTGACGGCGGAGACGCCTGATATACCGGCATAGGATAAGCGAATGGTCGTAAATCTCACGGGGCGTACCGCCACGCTTCACCACAAAACAATGGTTGAACCGCACAAACCACTCAATCCACCACTTGCCGAAGAGGTTGTTACCAATGCCGATAAAAGGGTGAATCCCATAATAATGGCGCAACAAAAGCGTCAGCCATGCCGAGTCCATGCAGATGTCGCGATGGTTGGTCAAGAAGAAAGCGCCATCATGTATGTCGCGTTCAATCTGCTTCTGGTCGCCATAGAACTCCAGCCGGAGCGAGTCAGCCGTCTTCCTTGCCAAACGAAAGAGCCAAGGCATGACGGTAAACCAATCGGTAACGGCAAGAATCCAACCCGTAGGATAAGCCTGTATGGAACGAAAGTCCTTGTTCATCAAAGATATATAATCTATACGTTTTCAGGGAGTTGTGCGAGTGCGTCCTTGGCGGCTTCGCGGTAGGCAACCATCAGTCCGCCCGTACCCAAGAGCGTTCCTCCGAAATAGCGCACAACCACCACTAATATGCCTTGTTCGACTTGCCACTTGCCTGCCGTAATCGCGGCGTCAATCGAGCGCAGGATAGGCAGTCCTGCCGTGCCGTGCGGTTCGCCGTCGTCTTTGGTCCGCCACAGGTCTGCGCCCAAACGATAGGCATAACAGACATGACGGGCATCGTGGTAGGACTTTTTATACCACGCGATACGCTCTTTGGCAGCCTCTTCATCGGCAATCCGTTCCACAAAACCGAGAAAACGACTTCCACGGTCTTTGTAGATACCTTGCGACAGGATATGCGGGTCGGTCTTTGGCATTATCTATACACATTACCAGCGCACGGAGCGCTGGTAATAGAGATTGCAGAAGGGCAATGACACAACAAAGTGCGCATGCCATTGCTCTTCATAGCGGATTTTACTTAATACCCAATTTCTTGCGAATATCTTTAGGGAGAGCGTCCTTATGAACAAGAATGTCGTTGGTCTTATATTTCATAAAGGTCTCGGAAACGTACCAAATACCTTTGTAGGTCTTTTCGTAGCGTTTGCTTCCCCAAGAGTTCTTAATCATATAGTACTTCTTGCCGTTCTGGTCGTTAGCGATACCGAAGATCTGCATACCATGGTCGTCGGTAGTCTCCTGACTATCCAGAGCGTCTTGACGCATTTGCTGGGTAACCTCAATCTCAGGCAAAGGACGCTTGGTCAGTTCCTCTTTCTTCTGGCTTGCAGAGAGTCCGAGCCAATGTGCCATATCGCTACCTGTAAGGTCAGCACCACGGTCCACGTCAGGGCAAACCGCAATACCGTTGCGGGTGAAACCGTCTTCGCTGACATCAGCACCCCAAGCCATGGAATAGCCGTTCTTGATAGCGTTGTCGATAATACGCATAAGGTCCTCCATAGGAACGTTGTACATCATATCCATACGCCAGTTGTCAGGCACTTCGAAAGCGAAACGCGGGTGTCCCTCCTCATAGGAATAAGGGTGATAGGTATAACTGGTAATGGAGATGTAGTCATCGGCATTCAGTCCGAGTACGTCATCCGCAAAGGTGCGGGGAGTATATTCCTTACCGTTGTAGTTGAACTTCTCGGGGCAAGCACCAAGATAGGTGTCGTAGATAGATTGCAGAGCCTTTTTCCAAACAGGGGAGAGAGGTTTCTTGAGTGCGCGAACAAAACCACCTGCTACAGCGTCTAACTCGCCGTGTACAGGGAGCGTGTCTTTCTCAGGGTGCCAAGCATACTGGATACCCGGCATAACCTCTTGCGGCACCATTCCGTAATGCTTCAAGCAATAGATAACGTCGTAAGCACTACCACCGGCAGAGAACTGTGCGCTTTGGTACATACGAACTACGTATTCTGCACGGTCAACCATCGTATGGCTAACGCAGAACATCTCAGCGAGGTCGATTTGTGCGCCTTTGTGGGTACGCATGTACTCACTCTCAAGGAAACCGATGGTGGAGAAACACCAGCACGTTCCCGAACGGTTCTGGTCCTTAACACTTGTAATGCCTACGCTGTCAATCGTGGTGAAAACGAAGCAGGAGTCCTGTTTCTTCTCAGCCGATTGCTCCGTCTGGGCTGCTACGCTCAACGTGATGAACGATAGCAAGAAAAGAAGAGTCTTTTTCATTGTTGTTAGTTGTTTATTTGTTAATTGGTTAGTTGTCAGTTGTCAGTTAGGACGCAAGAGAGGTATCAAAAATTGTACCATTCGCCCCACGTCATGAGGATATTCGGCGTAGAAATACCGAAATTCTTCCATTTCATGCGTGTCATCCAGTAGGACTCGCGGTGGTCGATACTATGCTCCAGTTCGTTCTCGTGCCCCGTGATGACCAGTTTAGGTCCGAAGCCCTTGATGGTGCGGTTGATGGAGTTGATCCAGCAATTGAGCAGCAGTACGTCAATCTTATAGTTCTTGTGGATAGAATCAATCCACTCGAGGTCGTCGCCGTTGTACTGGTCGCCCGTATGCGCTACCGTGCCGGCTCCCTTGAAGTTCATGACGTAGATGTTGTTGTACATATCGTCCTGATGCCCCGGAAGGATTTGCAGGTTCATGCCCAATTTATCGAAAGGCACGGAAACGACGGTGTCGGCATCGAGCAGTTGCTGAATCTGCGGGTCAACGCCCGTCCATAGCCCTTTTGGCACAATCACGAGTTTGCCTTTGGCAGCAAAAGCCTTGGCAATATCGAGGTTAGCATGGTCGCCGTGGGCATGGGTAATAAACATCGCATCGCAGCGGTCGGCAATGGCATAAATGATAGAGTCGGTAATGAAAGGGTTGTTCTTCGGTCCGCCCGGCACAAGGTCAATGGCAATCGTGGCTTTCTTGGTCTTAACGATAAAGCCGTCGTTATAGGACTTATAAATCTTCATGCCTTTCTTCACGGGTTTGTCCATATCCTGCAACATCGCGTTCATACGGCTGTTGATAAACTGATGGAAGGCTTCGGAATTGTCGTTCTTGCGGTCGTGCAAGAGCATATCCAATCCGAGGAGCGCCATGTCGCGATTCATATTCTCGCGCAGGGACGGCTTATTAGCCTGCAGCACCTCGTTGATTTGCAGAAAGCCCATCTTGGCTTGATTCTCAAGATAACTCTCGGGGTAGCCCCAGAAAATGAGACGGTCAACGTACGGGTTTTCCTTCGGGCGTTCCTGCGCAATGGCAGGCATCACACTTGCCACGAGAAGGACAAGAACAGACGGGATTGTGAATAAACGTTTCTTCATACTTTTCTTTTTTGGGCTGCAAAGGTACGGAAAATAAATGATATATGCAAATAAAAATGCAATAAATCTTTATTACGCTCGCCAGCGTAACGCTGTGAGGTGTAATGTGTCAGTCGTTACAATGAACTACATAGTAGTGAAAGAAAGGATCGGCTATATAGTACGTGTCTTCTGTACGTTCTAATATCCCCATCTCCATTAAGGTTATAACTGCTTTCTGTACAGACGAAGCCCCTACCAAACGATTAGCCACAATGTAATTAGAGGAATAGATATTCTTGCCTGATTGGGCAATTGAAATCAGCAATTTCTTTTGTGTGGCGGATAGTTTATCGAAAAGTTCAAAATAATAATCTTTCTTGAGGTTGAGTACTCGCACGAAACATTCATTCACTATCTGCTCTGTAGCGTGACCGCCTGTCGGCATTAAGTATTGCCAAACTTCCGCGGCTATGAATTGGATATAATAGGGAATGTTTTCGGCACGCGCGATAATGAATCGACATGTGCTTTGGTCAATTTGGATATTATCTTGTGCCAGCCGTTCCGTTAAAAAACGAATAGTATCTTCTTCGGGTAAGGCGGATATTTGCATCACTTTTGCAGAGTTGTAGAAAGGTCTGTTTTTGACCATAAACATATCCTGCATGATGTGTGTTTTGCTACCCAAAAAGAGGTAATTGGCATATCGGTGTTGCTGTATCTTGCTGCGTAGTAGGGCTTCCAAGTTAAATTTGTCAAACTTACGAATTTCTTGGAACTCATCCATTACCACTACGATTCGGTGACCATTTTCTGCCATTTTATTGGGCAAGTCAATAACATCTTCCACCATGTCGATGGTCACATTGGGCGCTACGAATTCTATGCCAAAAGATGGTTTGCCAAATTCATCAATAGTCAGTTTGGGACGAATATTCTTGAGTTGAGCCACCATCTGCATAAAACGTTCCAAAGCAGTCTGATGCTTTGCCAAACTTTTCAGGAAAAGCGTAATAAAAGCCTCTAAAGAATAGACCGGCATCAGGTCGAAATAAACACAGTCTATTCCTTTCTGTTGCAGAATATCCATGGCTTTGAAAACCAGAGATGTTTTCCCATAGCGGCGTGGGGCAAAGAGTACTACATTGTTTCCACCTGAAAGTGTTCCGACCAATTGTTGCGTTTCTTCTATGCGGT
>JAKSNN010000064.1 GCA_024399755.1 Paludibacteraceae bacterium
TGTTGTACCATTGCACCAATGCCTGCATACGTTTGCTTATCTCAGCTACGGGCGCGACGGCATATTGACTGCCACTAATGAAGACCGGCACTTTTCGATAGATCCCTGCTTGTTCCGAATCAATCTGTTGGTAAAAAAGGCGGTGCAACGTGCAGATAGTTTCTTCTGTCAAAGGCGCATCAAGACTAATCTCGTGCAAAAAGTCGTATGCTTTGGCATGCCCAATAGCCTCATACACATCACGTAGCGGTTTTCCCTCAATGGTCAGCCCATCCTCTATGACCACTTTGGTCTCCGATTCGGTCAAACTGTTACCTTCCAGCGCATTGCTGGTGTAGGTCAACCCCACACGATAGTAGTCGCGCAACGACTGTAACGTCTCCGACGATAGCGGACGATATGTCCATAACGTCCGTTGTTGCTGCTCACATTGAGCCAATTTATTCTGTATATCTTCGGTCATAACTTTAACAACACTTTTTGTTGAGCATAAGGTATGCTAATACCCCTTTCCCATTTCGCTTGCAAAGTTACATAATTTTTTGCATGTATGCAAGAAAAACGCACCTGAAAGCAAATTTTTCTTGCGTATATCAGAAAAAAGCATTACCTTTGCAGGGAATTATTAACCAAAGCGCCCTTTACAGGGCATGAATGAGATGGAAAATCGTAGATTTGAAGACAGAAAAGAACCCGAAATTGTGTACTCACAATCGGTGAAGGCCGGTAAACGCATCTATTATTTAGATGTGAAGAAAGCACGTAATGAGGACTTGTATCTCTGCATCACGGAGAGCAAAAAACGCCAAGGCGGTGAGGACGAAGTGCCTCAGTTCGAGAAACACAAACTCTTCCTCTACAAAGAGGACTTTGCACATTTCGTTGAGGGACTGCAAGATGTCATTAAGTATGTAGAAGGACAAGTAGGCGAGATTACTGCACGTGAGGCGTGGACCCCTCGTGAGGACAATGCGGAAGCGCAGTCGGCAGAGCCCGCACAACAAGAAGAGGCGCACGAGGAGAAAACTCGTCACGGCATGTTTGGCTTCCTGAAGAAATAAGGGAATAAATCAACAATCTTTTGAGCGACCTCCTGTTTAGACATAAGCGGGAGGTTGTTTTTTTGCCCGTCTCGCAGGATAAGCGTCACTTTATTGGTATTACAACCAAATCCTGCCCCCTTGTCCTGCAACGAATTGAGCACAATCATATCAAGGTTCTTGCTCTCTAATTTATGCAGGGCGTTCTGCTCGGCATCGTGTGTCTCCAATGCAAAGCCGATAAGGCATTGCTCGGGGCGTTTCGTGCTACCTAACGTAGCGGCAATGTCGGGATTGGTGATGAGGTTCAGTTGTAAACCGGTTTGCCCGGGTTGTTTCTTGATTTTTTGTTCCGCCGTAGTGTCGGGCGCAAAGTCTGCTACTGCAGCGCACAGGATAGCAGCGTCTGCCGTTTTCCAAGCCGCTTTTGCAGCCTCGCACATCTCGCGTGCGGACGTGACAGGCACGATAGTATAAGGGGTTGTCGGCAAGTCAAGATGAACAGGACCACTCACTACAGTCACCTCTGCCCCTCGGCGCGTACACTCGAGAGCGAGGGCATAGCCCATCTTGCCCGTGGAATAATTGCTAATAAATCGCACAGGGTCAATCTTCTCCTGTGTAGGTCCTGCCGTGATGACGATTCGTTTGCCCGATAACGTTTTGGGCGTTAAAGCCGACTCAATCGCCTCACAAATTACTTCAGGTTCTTGCATTCTGCCTTTTCCCGAAGTGCCACACGCCAATTCGCCTTCCGCACAATCCAATAGGCTGACGTTCTCCCATTGGGCGAGGGTATGCATGGCTTGTTGCGTAGCAGGGCAGGCATACATCTTGTCGTTCATGGCAGGCGCAATCACAATCGGGCGGCGGGCTGCTGTGGCGCAGAAAGTGGTGGTAAGAGCATCGTCGGCTATACCGGCGGCAAACTTGCCAAGCACATTGGCGGTAGCGGGTGCTACAACCATCAGGTCTGCCCAGTCGGGTAGGGAGATATGCTCCGTAGCGTGGTGGTTGATGGCAGCGAACACGTCAGAATAGACAGGCGCACCGGAGAGCGTGCGCAAGGTAAGTTCCGTGACAAACTCAAGTGCGTTCTGCGTAGTAGCGACACGCACCTCTGCTCCTGCCTTAACAAGCAGGCGTATGAGTTCCGGAATCTTATAGGCGGCAATACCCCCTGAAATGCCTACTACTATGTGCTTTCCGCGCAACATTATTTGAGGGCTTCGTCCTTGGAAGACCCCGTGTAAACGAGTTGATCGTCAATGAGTTCTTGGGTTGCCATCAACGTTGCTTTAGGCAGACGCTCGTAACTGCGGGAGATCTCAATCTGCTCACGGTTCTCATAGGTCTCGTCTATCGAATCTTGCGGTACGGAGAAGTCCTGCAGCTTGGCATCTAACTCTTTTTTGAGTGCAGTACTAATCTGGTTGGCACGTTTGCCAATGATAGCAACGGTCTCATACACATTGCCGACCTTCTCTGTAAGTTGGTTCATGTCGCGCGTCAAGGTGTTCTTTGGCGCTTTTGATTTTTTGTAATCCATATCAGTTGTCTTTTAATAATTTCAAAATCTCTTTGTTGATTTTCTCAGCATCTTTGCGATGTTTCGAGTCGGGATATTCGGTGACGAAACTATAATACTCGTCCTGCGTATCCCGTGCCCGTTCCAGTTTCTTATCTACCAGAGAATTAACGGTTTGCTGATACTTGGCTTGCAGAATAAGCCACGCAAACTCCTCTTGATATTTGTTGCTGGGGTAGTTCTTCAGCGCATTCTTGGCTATAATCTCGCAACTGAGGTAATTATTGCCTAAATAACTGCCTAAATTATAGTATAGTTGGGCGCTATAGAGTTCCTTTCGCGCCAGTTTGTCGTACATCTCGTTCATTTCAGAATATGCCTGCTCGGCATATTGGCTTTCGGGATATAACTCTACAAACTGCGTGTAATAATCAATGGCTTTGTGGGTAATCTCTTGGTCAAGTCGTGGGTCGGGAGATTCCAGATAATTGCAGTGGGCTACTTGGTAGCGTGCCTCGAGGATATACTTGCCCTTTGGGTAATTGCGGATATATGCCTCGTAATAATCGCCTGCGGAAGAGTAACTCTTCATGCCCATATAACTGCGTGCCAAATAGCAGAGCACGTCCTCGCTTCGCTCTGTACCCTTATAGTAGGTAGATACATCGTCGAAGAGCGTTTGTGCCTTGGTATATTGCTTTTGGTTGAAATACTCAATGGCTTTGTTGTACTTCAATTCCGGGTCGCGCGACTTAAGCAACTTCTGATACTCTCCACAACCGGAAAGCACCATAATAGCAAGAAATAATATAAGCCCCTTTTTTCTCATAATACGAAAAAGCCCACAAAGGTACAACAAAAAATCCACATACGCAAGGGAATGTGGATTTTTGTGTGATTTTTCTTAGAATGCCCACCCCGATGAGGTGATGGTATTGAGGCTGTCTCCATCTGCGATGATGAAATAGCATTCGGCATCGGCTATCGCCTCTATCATTTGCAGGGCTTGCTCGTCGCCAAGCACCATACTGGCAGTTGCCAGCGCATCGGCACGCATGCACGATGACGCCGTAACTGTGGCGCTGAGCAGGCGATGCTGAATCGGATAGCCTGTATGCGGGTCGATGGTATGACTGCGCCGTGTTCCGCCGTCGTAGTAGAATTGGCGGTAGTTGCCGGACGTAGCCATAGCGATGCTGTCGGTGGTAATCACGTCTTGCAGTTCTTGTTGCATACCTGTCGGGTCGTCGGTAGGTTTGTCAATTCCGATACGCCAAGGCTGTCGCTTATCGTTCTTGCCCTTGGCGACTACTTCGCCACCGATGTCCACGAGGAAATTCTCGCAACCCTGCTCGCGCAGCAGGTCGGCAACGACATCGCAACCATACCCTTTGGCAATGGCGCTGGCATCTAATTGTGTGCGCGGGTCCTGCTTGATAAGGCGATGGTCGCGCAGAGTAATCTTATCATATCCCGTGAAGGATAGCAGGCTATCTATCTCACGACGTTTGGCTACTTCGTCGATAGGCGCAGTAGGTTGTTTGCCCTTGCCAAATCCCCACGCATGTACGAGAGGGGCTACCGTAATGTCGAAAGCACCATGACTAAGTTCGCTTACCTCAACGGCTTCCGCAAACATACGCTCAAAAAGCGTGTCGGTAACGGCATCTTCGTTGCGGTTGATGCGCGAGATGACCGATGTGTCGTTGAACATGCTGAGCGAGGCATCAAACGCTTGCAAGCGGGCAAGGATAGCCTGCTCGAGGTCGGTGTCGGCTTCGTAGCGGATATTATAATAGGTACCGAAGACTTTTCCGCTATTGGCGAAATAAGTCTTTGAACCGGAGTGGGAGGCAGACTTGATGGAGATTAGCTCTCCCACAACAACTAAGATGCAACCGATACAGCCGATAATGAATAACGGCTTTTTCTTTAGTCTCATTGCTGTAGTGTGTGCTGTTAGAACCAAATGCTGCAGCCAATCGTGCCGTTCAATTGCTGTTGGCAAATCTTGTCGTCACCGGAGGCTTTGATATACGCATTGTCCTTATTGATTCCCGTAGGGTTAATCATACCTTGTCCGATTAGTCCCACAATACAATGTTCAAATTCCCAGTCTTTTTCCAATTTGAGAGATACGCACGTAACGGCAAACTTCTCTGTTCCATAATAGTCGCTTGCCCAAGGAACCATGCCGACTGCGGCACCAAGCGTAAGACCAAAATCCTCAAACTCGTGGTCATAGCCTACCTCCAAATAACTGGAAAAATTGCGTTTTGTGATATTTCCTTCCTCATCGTAAGCGAAGTCGTTACCGGCTACCATACTATACCAGTTGACATAGAGTCCGACATCAGTTAACTCGCCAAAGTCGTAACCTAATTGTACTTCGGTCGTACTGGTGTTCTCGTCCACCATACCTTCGGTTTCCTGCCATGTCTTCAGGTTATTCCAGCAGAAATAGTTGCTGCCACCAAAATAATAGTAATGAGTAAAACCTACATTTACACCAAAGAAAGAAAATGTTCCATACACATCTACCTCTGGTACGAAATACGTATTCGGATTGCCGTTCTCGTTTTCTTCCAAGTCTTTGCGGAAACCCCAATCGCTGGCTCCTACGTTCCACCACGTACCGATTCTGAGATTGGTCTTCTCTCCGTCGTAGCCGATGGCAAGGGTAGGTTGGAAACTGAGTCCACCATTGTACTGCCCACGCCAAAGGTAAGCGCTATACAATTCGGCACCTGCGTCGTAACCAAAGCTGACGCGTTTACTTTCGCCCTCCTGCGCGTGTGCGCAATTAACAAAAGGAAAGGCTACGACCGCAAGGACCGTAGCACTAATAAATTTTAGAATGTTGTTCATTTACGTATTAAGGATATAATAAAACCCACTGATATTAAATGGCGTTCTTTGCTTCCCAAGCCAGACGCAAAGCAACTTCGAGAAAACGAGTGTTGTCCAGAGTGACGATACCGCCATCAGGACCTGGCTCCAAGTGATAACCATCGTTTTGAGCAGAGCCGTTGAAGAATCCTCTAATCTCGTCTGCTGTTAAACCTACTTCATTAGCGATAATGTCCATGCTACCGTGTGGAAGGCTATCCTTCACTTCACGCAGTTTGTTAAATGATGTGCGAATCATAATAGTATAATTTGTTGTTAGAATTTTCTGTGTGCAAAGGTACGACATTTTTTTGGACTATGCAAGAGACAAAGCAAAAAAAATCAGAAAGAGTGAATTTTTTATGTGTCGGCATAAAAAATACGGAAGTCCGTGTGACCTCCGTATCTCTTTGCTTGCTCCAAAATAACCTCACGGAGGAGGCTTCTTGAAGGTATGTCGTTTGGCGATGACGCTGCAAAAGTACTATGAATAAACGATGCTTGCAAGTCTAAAGGACTTTTTCTCGGGAAAAGACGTAATTAGAGGACAAAAAAGTGGATTCCGCTATTGCCGGAATGTAGAAAATAGTGTACCTTTGCAGAAAATTTCAAACGTATGACACCACCTAAAGTTATCACCATCGAATTGGAGGTCTTGAAAAAAGACCAAGCGGAATCAGGGCATAGGTCGCGCAGCGTGGCGCGTATCTTTAATATAGAGGAGATTATGTATATCATGCCCGGCGTTCAGAAAAATCGGGCATGTATCTATACAAAGACAGATGTGTTTACAACTTACGATAACTACAAGACGATAGTGGGCAAACTATGTGCCTTGGGAAAGACGCAAATACAAGATAATTGTATTACCATTGTACCTTGTATGTTCTACGTTATCGGGAAGAAACATGTTGTGCAAGGAGCCTCGATAGATAATGTGCTGATGGACGAAAAGGGGGCAAATAAACTGCTGCTTAAACGTGACGATTGGAAGGCTGAAATTACCTTACACACAGCCGAGGAAAAAGCCGATGCAAGGAAAGCATGGGCGGCATCGTGTGTCGCGGCATGTCTGGCACAAAGAGACCGCTTTGCTGCCTATGGTGAGGCTTTTGTGCAGCGTTGTCGCCAGAGCGATGCCACTCAAAAGCAGTTAGATACTATGGTGGAACAAATGCAGCAACTCATGGAGGAAAATAAATTGTTGCGGCAACGGGTTGAACAACTTGAGGCGGAACAACAAAAAGTGTGATTCGCTTGCACATATCAAAAATATGTAGTACCTTTGCAGCGTGAAAGATGTGCCAAGGTGTTGGCGGACGACATCTTTCTCGAAAGAAAATAATAATTATAAAAGGCGTAAAGTATTCCTTCTCACGAAAATCGCCAAATTTTCACATAACTTTGGAAGGTAACAATAAACGCTCTATTGCCATTATACCCGTTTTATATGGGGATATTGTGCGTGGGTGATATTTGTTTGTTCCAAAGTAGGTGTTTGGCGATGCCTCGTGAGAGATAATACGGTATCTCCCACGTTTTTTTTATGTACAGTCACTTAGGGAGATGAGTGGCTCTAAAACTATCAAAACAATGAAAAAATCCATTTTCGCTATCTTTGCCGTAGGCATGATGGTAGCTCTCTCAAGTTGCTCTGCAGGTCGTTATGTAAACAACACCGTTAACACGATGGGCAACCAGACACAAGTAGTTCTCTCGAACGCAAACTTCAAAATCGTTCGTACTGTACAAACAACCGTAACTTACAAGAGTAACACCATTAAATTTGACAAGGAGCAACTCCAACAAAGTGCTTATGCAGCACTCTTGAAAGAGGCTAACTTGCAAGGTTCTCAGGCTCTTGTTAATGTTACTATGGAAAACCTCCAATATGTAAAGGGTTTTGGTCCTTTCGTCAAGGAGGATAATGAGATTCTCGTAACGGGTCAAGTAATCGAGTTTACGAAGTAAGTTTGTTGGCACGATATGTCGTCCCATAGACGTGCCGATGCTAAAGGGCTGCCTGATTCCTTATCAGGCAGCTTTTTTGTTATATCCTCTCCGTCCTTTTTCTATGTCATCTTAGTACCATCTTAGTACCATCTTAGTACCATCTTAATGACATCTTAATGACATCTTAGTATTGTCTTTTTTTCCCTATGCTCTCCCTATGCTCTCCCTTATGCTCTCCCACATACTATCCCTTATGCTCTCCCACATACTATCTCGCATGCGCTCTTTCCATCACGCTACGAGATATGATAATGTGTCGTACCTTTATCGAACCAATTAACGGAGCACCAACGGAGCACTAACGGAGCACTAACGGAGCACTCCGATACTTGACAGATACTTTACCGAATAGTTAGCGCTTTTCCGACGGGGTAAATTACTGTTTTTTTTATACAAAAAATGTCTCCCGCTTGCATATTTGGAAAAATTGTTGTACCTTTGCAGGCTGATTGGATATGGAAGACGAAAAGGTCATATTTAGATGCTTTGCAAGTGGGAGTAGCGGAAACTGCTATTACCTCGGTACACCTACGCAGGGAATCCTGATAGATGCAGGTATTTCTGCCCGTGCCATATCGAAGCATTTACGCGGTATGAGGCTGGATTTCAGTAACATACTCGGCGTACTTGTTACCCATGACCATGCCGACCATATCCGTGCGGTAGATGCCATCGGCGAGAGAATGCACGTGCCGATTTTCGCTACTCGCGCCATTCATGAGGGGATAGGCAGAAATTATGGCGTAAAGGAGAAATTGCGCACATCGAAACGCTACTTCGAGAAAGAAGAGGAATGGCAGTTGCGGGATTTTACGATCAATACGATTCAGGTAAGTCACGATGCAACGGAGTGTTTGAGTTATATTATTGACTTTCGCGGGCAGAGGTTTATGATTGTGACCGACTGTGGTGAGCCTAACCAGATGTTAGAGGAGTATATCGCCACAAGCAACCATCTTGTGATTGAGGCTAATCATGACGAGCAGATGTTGCTGAATGGTCCGTATCCGACTTATCTGAAAGAGCGTATTTTATCGCCTCGCGGTCACCAAAGCAATGTGATGTGTGGCAAACTTCTGCAACGTAACTACCACGATAAGTTGTACAATATTTGGTTGTGCCATTTGGGCCGCGAGAACAATGACCCGGAAGTGGCTTTTGGAACGGTAGGTCAAGCCTTGTTGGATGTGGGCGTGGTGCCGGGGAAAGACGTGTTCCTGATGCCGTTGGAGCGTACTACTCCGAGTCCGACGTTTGTGCTTGAGGATACGATAATTACCAAAGAGCAGATTTATCATTACGATAGTTAATACCCTTTATTTGGGTACAAAAATACATTTTCTATGGAACGGCTTGTAATTATTCCGACATATAACGAGAAAGAGAACGTAGAGGCGATTATCCGTGCGGTGATGACGCTTCCGTTGGAGTTTCATGTGCTGATTATTGATGACGGTTCGCCTGACGGAACGGCTGATATTGTGAAAGGCTTGATGAAGGAGGAGTTTGCCGACAAATTGTTCATTATGGAACGTCAAGGCAAACAAGGACTTGGAACAGCCTATATAGCAGGTTTCCATTGGGCAATTGAGCATCAATACGATTATGTGTTTGAGATGGACGCTGACTTCAGTCACAATCCGCAAGACTTGCTTAAACTTTATGACGCTTGCGCTAATCAGGGGGCAGATGTGGCGATAGGAAGCCGTTATGTCAGTGGCGTAAACGTTGTGAACTGGCCTATGGGGCGTGTGCTGATGAGTTATTTCGCCAGCAAGTATGTCCGTTTTGTGTTAGGAATGGATATCCATGATACTACAGCGGGTTTCAAGTGTTATAGAAGACAAGTATTAGAGACAATAGAGTTAGATAAGATTCGTTTCAAAGGTTATGCCTTCCAAATCGAGATGAAGTTTACCGCTTACAAATGTGGCTTCCGCATCAAGGAAGTACCGATTATCTTTGTAAATCGCATGCTCGGCACGAGTAAGATGTCCGGGGGAATATTCTCGGAAGCCTTGTTAGGTGTTATTCGCTTGAAATTAGATTCTTTCACTCGCAAATATCCCAAAAAAGCCTAATGAAAAAGTTTAGATTAGCACTTCAGGTTGTGCTTTTTGCCGTTCTCGCGATGGGTATGGCGGGGTGTTCTCGCTCCTGTTCGGAGGAGGAACATGAGATTCGGTATGAGTTTGGCTTGCCGATAGACTCGTTTCGTGTAGATACAGGTTATGTGCAGGAAGGCGAGACGTTAGGCGGTATCCTCAACCGCAAAGGTGCAACACGCACCCAACAGAATCAAGTTAGTCTGCTGCCAAGAACGGAGTTTGATGTACGTCAACTGCGTCCGGGAAAAGAGTATTTCTGCTTGTACCAGACCGATAGTGTGGGCGAGGAACACTTGTGCTATTTTGTTTATATCCCTTCTGTTCGCCTCTCGGAGGTGCTTCATTTGAGCGACTCTGTCCACGTGGAGCATCAGGAACAACCTACTCGCATAGAGCAGCGTTCCGCAGAGGTAGTTATTACATCAAGTCTTTGGAACGCAATGACAAGTAACCACTTGCCTGTAGAGTTGGCATTGGAATTGAGTGAGATTTATGCGTGGACAATTGACTTCTTCGGTTTGCAGGAGGGCGATTCCATTCGTGTCTATTACGACCAGATGTTCGTGGATACGATTAGTATGGGTATAGGTAGAATCTATGCTGCCAACTTTTACCACGGCAAACAATGGCAAGAGGCATTCTATTTCGAGAATGCGGAGATACATACGTATTTTGATGGCGATGGTAAGAGCCTGAAAAAAGCCTTCCTCAAGGCCCCGCTCAACTACAAGCGTATTTCCTCTCACTTCACGTACGCGCGCAAACATCCTATATTCAAGACCGTGCGCCCGCACACGGGCGTAGATTATGCTGCGCCTGCGGGGACGCCTGTAGTAAGTATCGGTGACGGAACGGTAATCGAGAAGGGTTATAAGGGTGGAGGTGGCAATACCGTGAAGATTCGCCATAATTCCACTTATACTACTGCTTACCTGCACCTGAGCAAATATGGGAAAGGCATTGCAGTAGGCAGCCGTGTTTCGCAAGGGCAGGTGATAGGTTATGTAGGTTCGACGGGTAATAGCACGGGACCGCATTTGGATTTTCGTATCTGGAAAAATGGCACGCCTGTTGATCCTCTCAAATTGATTTCTCTTCCGGCAGATCCTCTGCCGAACAAGTATCGTCCTGAATTTGACAGCATTGTCCATGTGATGCGTGGCAAACTCAATAGCAAGTAAAAAGAAAGCGCCCGATGAAAATCGAGCGCTAACTTTTGTAAAGGTACAATGGCTTAAAGAGCCTTCTTTGCTTTTTCAGCGATAGCTTTGAAAGCCTGTGGCTGATTCATAGCGAGATCTGCAAGCACTTTACGGTTGATAGTGATTTTTGCTTTTTTCAAAGCGCCCATCAACTGGCTGTAGCTGAGTCCTTCGAGACGAGCTGCAGCATTGATACGCTGAATCCACAAAGCGCGGAAGTTGCGTTTCTTGTTCTTACGATCGCGATAAGCGTACTGGAGACCTTTCTCCCATGTGTTTTTGG
>JAKSNN010000065.1 GCA_024399755.1 Paludibacteraceae bacterium
CCAAATAGCCCGCACTTCGCGATCCTCAAAGAAACGGATGCTAATTTTATGGGAAGAAAGAGTGCTCATGATTTTACCTATTGTGCAAACTTCTTGCTTGTTTTATTCCGTAGGCAAATATGGTTTGTTAATTATTCTATTTCTTTATTAACTTGTATTTCTTCTTAAACAACTCTGCATGAGTACCGGTATCTAAAAATACCAGAGTAAGTTTTTCATTATTTTGTTTCCAGATTAAGAGCCAGTCATCTTCTATATGACACTCAGAATATCCTGCATATTCCCGTTCTAACAAATGTGGACAATATGAATCCGGAACTTTGCCAGTTGTTACTAATTGTTGCACAACATCCCACAACAAAGTCAAATCTTTACCTTGTTGTTTGCAACGTTTTACTGCACGCAAGAACTTAGGGGCATAGTCCAAAGAGAACATCATCCGATAGCAGACTTTAATTCTTCTAACGAAGAACAATGTATTACATTTCCTGACTCAACTTCTTCAATGGCTTCATCTAATTCATTACGTTGAACTAATTCATAGTCTAACGCCTTCATAATAGCCTTAAAGCGTTTCATTTCAACGTGAGGGATATTTACCAACACTTGATCATATCGGGGCATTATTGCAGTAGCAGCCATAATCAACTCCTTTCTACTTGATTTATGCCTGCAAAGGTACAATAAAGTTTTGAATTACGCAAACAAATACTATAAAATAATAGAAAATATGTATTTTTTCAACGAAAATATTTGCAGGATTGAAAAAAAAGCAGTACCTTTGCACTCGCTTTCAACGGAAAGTGTGTCAAGGTGCTATCGTCTAGTGGCCTAGGACAACGGCCTCTCACGCCGTAAACCCCGGTTCGACTCCGGGTAGCACTACAAAGATGAGGTGAAGAAAAAGGAGTTTGTTTGAGCAAACTCCTTTTTGCTTAACAAAGCCTCCTAACCGAAGATTAACCACTTATTCTCGTACGATTATGACCTCGGAAGACGTAAAAAACGACGAACGCTACTTGCGACTGCTTAGTGAAAAGTTTCCAACCAGCAGTGCCGCTGTCAGCGAACTAATCAACCTGCGTGCCATCTTGTCCTTACCCAAAGGAACAGAGCACTTTGTGAGTGACCTACACGGAGCCTATAGTGCATTCCTGCACATGGTGAAGAACGCCAGCGGTGTGGTACGCGAAAAAGTAGATGCCGTATTCGGTAACACTATCTTCGAAAAGGAAAAACGTGCTATCTGTGCCCTTATCTACTACCCCGAGGAGCGCCTTGAGTTGGAGCGTGTCGGCAAGTCACAAGACGAACTGGACGAGTTCTACCGTCGCCGTATCCACCAGGTAATCGACATCGCACGTATCGTCACCGTCAAATATACCCGTTCTAAAGTGCGTAAACGCCTGCCGAAAGAGTTTGCGTATGTCATCGAGGAACTTCTCCACGAGTCCTTGCGCGAGAACCGCGTCAGTTATTTCAACGCTATTATTGACGCCATCATCGAAAGCGGTCAGGCGGAGCAACTGATTATTGCTATCTGCAACCTTATCCACTGTCTCGTGATTGATACCCTGCATATCGTAGGCGACATCTACGATAGAGGTCCCGGTGCACACGAAATCATGGACGTGCTTACCCACTACCACAACTTCGATATCCAATGGGGCAACCACGATATGGAATGGATGGGCGCTGCTGCCGGAAATAAGGCACTTATCGCAACCGTCCTGCGCAGCAGTATCCGCTACGCGAATATCGAGACCTTAGAGGAAGGCTATGGCATCAACCTCCTGCCGCTTGCCAACTTCGCCATGCAGACTTACAAAGACGACCCTTGCACCGTCTTCCAAATCAAGACGTATGAGGACACGCTGGAGGTAAAACGTTCTGCCCAACTCATGGCTAAGATGCACAAAGCCATATCCATCATACAGTTCAAATTAGAAGGACAGATTATCCAACGCCACCCTGAATATGAGATGGACGACCGCCTGCTGTTGGATAAGATTGATTTCGAGAAGCAGACCATTCATATTGGCGACAAGGATTACAAAATGCTCGATTGCAACTTGCCAACCATTGACCCTTCCAACCCCTATCAACTGACTCAAGAGGAGGAAGAACTGATAGACCTCTTCGCTCATAATTTCCGTCATTCTGAGAAGTTGCAAAGCCACCTGCGTTGTTTCTACCAGCATGGTTCGCTCTATTTGGTACGTAACGGCTTCTTGCTTTTCCACGCAGCTATTCCGCTGAACGCAGACGGTTCGTTCCAAGAGTTCGACATCTGCGGTAAACGTGTAAAAGGGCGTGCCTTGATGGACCGTGCCGACGAGATTGTGCGTAAGGCTTACTATGGTCAGGGCAAGGAAAAAGAAGACGCTCTTGATTATATGCTGTATCTCTGGTGTGGCGTCGGTTCGCCCCTATTCAACAAGAGTAAGATGGCTACTTTCGAACTCTATTTCGTGGACGACAAGAAGGTGCAAGAGGAAATTAAGGGTGCTTTTTACGAACTATCTAACCATCGAGAGATATGTGAGCAGATATTAGCCGAGTTCGGACTTGACCCGAAGGAAGGCAGAATCATCAATGGTCACATGCCTGTCAAGGCTGTGCAAGGCGAAAGCCCAATGAAGGCTGAAGGAAAACGTTTTGTGATTGACGGCGGTTTCTCCAAAGCCTACCATGCAAAAACGGGTATCTCTGGTTATACCTTGATATATAATAGTTTGGGTATCAAACTCGTGCAGCACGAATCATTTGAGAGCAAAGAGCAAGCCGTGCAAAGCGGTAGCGATATTCACTCGCGTATCCAACTGCAAGACTTTACCGATTGCCGTATGCTCATCAAGGATACCGACCGCGGAAAAGAACTGCTGAAGCAGGTTGAGAACCTCAAGGCCCTTCTCTACGCTTACCGTAACGGTATCATCAAGGAGAAAGAGCAGTAACCTGCCCTTTGTTATAACGCCACACTTATCGTGTGCGGAGAAGCATATTTTGGTGAATTGACTTGAGATAGAAAAGCAAGTCCCAATGGTGCAAGCACCCATGTTGCCACCAACACTCTGTTCCGGGCATCACGTACCGCTGTTCGTCAGGCAGTTGTGCCAACAACTGGTGAGATGCCATATCCTGACGGATATAGATAGTATCTTGCTGATAATAAAGCGTTGCCGTTGTGGTATCAGTAGTCCAGTTTAGCGGATTGATACATGCAGCAGCACCCTTAGACACAAAATCCCATTGCGCTTCTAAACGAGCCACCGTATTGAACGAAACAACCTTCCCCTCCGTAGCAGACGTTGCGAGTACAACATGCGGATTTGCCAAGTCCTCTTCCGTCAAACGATAGCCTAACATATATGCGCCACGGCAACGATGGTACGCCTCTTCGGGCATCTGCTTAATCAAATCCAACACCAACATAGCCCCCTGACTAAAGCCCGCTAACACAAATGGTCTGTCCGGATTGCGCTTTAGGTAACAGCGAAACGCCTCTTTCACATCATTCAAAGCCACATCATACGCCATACGGAACGAATCCTCGGATAACAAGATGGCATTCATCGTAAACTGATGATAATAGGGCGA
Organism: Paludibacteraceae bacterium; assembly: GCA_024399755.1. Classification (GTDB taxonomy): domain Bacteria; phylum Bacteroidota; class Bacteroidia; order Bacteroidales; family Paludibacteraceae; genus Colicola. The sequence goes on from JAKSNN010000065.1 coordinate 3,601, forward strand.
CACGAAATTAAGCGAATCGCCCAAATACCTCTTCACATAGTCCATCTCCTGATTGAGGGCTTGCTTCTCATCTGGCGTCAGAGCCGCATTATAGAGTTCGTTCCCCGCGGAATCAAACGAGAATAATATCTCTGTCGAAACAAGATAGAACACATCGGCTTCCCATTGAGCCGCAGTATCTTCCATCGCATACCACATCTTAGGTTCCTGCCATGGCGACACGTTACGCGAACAGGACGTACCCGCCCATATCCATAATAGACCTACGCAAAGCGCAAGGTAAGTAGTTTTTCTACACATATCTTTCCAAAAAATAGATTAGCAATACTGTGGCACACGCATACATAGCGCATGGTGAAGGCAATGCACCTCACAGGGTCCCATAATATCCATCACGATGCCGTCGGTTTCGAAGCAAAGGTGTTTCTTCGTATCTATTGCGATATCCTTTGCCACAAACGTATGAATGAAAGGCAACTGAGTAAGGCGTCCCGAGAAAAGTTTTGGCAAAGCCTGAAACACTTGCTTGAAAGTAGGTTTGCCAACGAACATCGAATGAAACACCCCATCGCGAGGGTCGGCATCGGGATTTTGCTTCATGCCTCCGCCCGAGAACGGACCGTTACCGATATTCATCGTGAATAACTTGTCGTCCACAATCGTCTCGCCATCGCCTTGCAGCAAGATTGGCATCGGCTTATGGGTGCGCAAAGCGGCTATCAGACCGAATAGATAATTGATATGGTGACTGCCTACGTAGTATTTCAGGTGGGCAGCCTCTACGCATGTGACGGCATCTATGCCGAAGCCCACGGAATTGATAAAATAACGGTGATGCTTTATGCCGTTGCGCCAATACGTTACGCAACCCACATCTAACGGCTGTTTTTTGCCGTGGAAGAAGAGGTCAAGCGAACGTTTGAAGTCCTTGTTCAGTCCCCAGAATCGTCCCCAGTCGTTACCCGTACCGCGGGGCATCAGTCCGAACTGCACATTCTGGCGCACTTTCTCCGGCACATCGGCACGCATAATGCCGTTTACCACTTCGCTGAGCGTTCCGTCTCCGCCTAAAACGAGAATCTCGTCATAACCTTTTTCCACCAATTCGCGCGCTAATTCGATAGCGTGATTGGCGTATTGAGTAACGCGATAAGCAAACGGTTGGTGACGGGATTTAAGGAGTCGCCAAAGGTACAACCGTTGTTTACGGAAAGCGCGTTTCCCTGATTTGGGATTTATGATTATTCCTAACATAATCGAGTGTTCTGATTCAAAACGGTTGCAAAGGTACAAAAAAAAAAGCACATAGCCAAATTCTACGTGCTTTTTTTCTATATCAAAAGTTCTCGATTAGTTGAAGAACTCTTTTACTTTCTCGTTTTCTACGATTTCTTCTTGGAAGATGTAAGCACCCGTCTTAGGGCTCTTTACCATCTTGATGCATTTCGTGTGGTTACGACCTGCGTTACCGGTATGAAGGGTAGCGACCGCTTTCTTTGCCATAGTAGTAAATGTTTAAATGGGAATACCCTGTTAATTACTTGATTTCTTTGTGAATAGTGTATCGTTTGAGAATCGGGTTATATTTCTTCAACTCAAGACGATCGGGAGTATTCTTGCGGTTTTTGGTGGTAATGTAACGAGACATTCCTGGAAGTCCGCTGGCTTTTTGTTCGGTGCACTCAAGGATTACTTGTACACGTGCTTCTTTTGATTTCTTTGCCATAATGATTCCTCCTTTTTATTCGTAAAGATACCCTTTTTCGGCGGCCTGCTTCAGGGCAGCGTCCAAACCGATTTTGTTAATTGTACGCAGACCCGCTGCACTCACGTTCAGCGAAATCCAGCAATCTTGTTCTACCCAGTAGAACTTCCTGTGGAACAAGTTCACATCAAACGAACGCTTTGTGCGGCGTTTGGAGTGTGAGACATTGCAGCCACTCAAGGCTTTCTTGCCTGTAATTTGACAAATCTTTGACATTGTAGTATAAAATTAAATTATATTTCCGTAACCTGTATCCACCCCATCATCACCCCCTCGTTATGCTCTTATCTTTCCCTTTTTAGCGCAATATCCCCATCTAATTTTCCGCCCTTTTGAGCATACTCTATGCGAAAAATCGTGCAAAGTTACAACATTTTTTTGATATGGGCAAATTTTTTTGTCTTTTTTTGCAAAAAATGTCAAATTTATTCAAAAAGCGCTATCTTACTTCTTCAGACAGAAGTTGCGTATGTTGGAAAAAAGTAGTACCTTTGTAACGGAAAACGTAAACACGCATGGCATATACGGCTACCATAGGTTTTTTTGACGGAGTACATCGCGGGCATCAGTTCCTTATCGAGCAGTTGAAAAGGGAAGCCGGGCTGCGAGGCACGAAAAGCGCTGTCATTACCTTTGCCGAGCACCCTGAGAACACGCTTCGTGGGACGCACAAACCATTGCTCACCACCCTCGAAGAACGAACCGAACTGCTACGTCAAACGGGTATCACACAGATTTTCTGCTTTCAGTTTCCTTTTGTGAAGGATATGACGGCAGAGGAGTTTATGCGCGTGTTACACGAGCGTTGCGAGGTGGATACCCTGCTTATGGGTTACGACCACCGCTTTGGTTGCGACCGCTTGACCAGTTTTGCCGATTACGAGCAGGCTGCACAACGCGCGGGATTACAACTTCTTCCTATCCCGCAAGCGCCAGAAGGCGACATCTCGTCCAGCAAGATACGCAAAGCCCTGCAAAGTGGCGATATAGATAGAGCCACTTACATGTTAGGTAAACCCTACACGCTATGCGGAACCGTGGTACACGGACGTGGTATCGGGCACGAGATTGGTTTTCCTACTGCCAATATCGAAGTTCCTGCCGACAAACTTCTCCCGCGCGCGGGGGTATATAAGGTAATCGTGGAAATTGCAGGAGAAGGAGAAATAAACATCAAGGACGGAGGAGAAGAGTGGAAAGCGATACTGAATATCGGAACAAACCCAACCATCTCCAAAGGAAATCAAACTACGATTGAGGTGCATATCCCCCATTACGAAAAAGACATGTATGGTCAAACCCTGACGATTCGTTTCTTGCAATATCTTCGCGAAGAGAAGCGATTTGATAGTCTTGATGCGCTGAAAGCGCAGATTTCCAACGACATTCTTACAATAGAGCAAGCCTAATTCCGTGGAGACATAGGAGGCATTGGTCCACGACCCGATTGAGAGCCACCCTGCTCTATCATATCCTGCATAAAGCCTGCGGCACCTTTGGCTTTAAGGTCACCCATTTTGTTCAGTTTGTAGGTAAACGTGAGCATGAAGTACGTCGGCAACGAATTTACTTTCTTGTATTGCACGTAGTTCTCGCCTACCACCTGCACCACGTTCTTGCGGTTGTTGAGGATATCATATACCTTGAGCGACAAAGTAGCGTTTGTCCACGACTTATCTACCGAAGCATTCAGCAGTATCTCGTTGACATCGTTCAAGTTATAGCCGTAACGAGCCGTATATCCGCAGTCGGCACCTATATTCCATTGTTTAGGCAGGTGAAAAGCGACATCTCCCGTAACTGTCCAATTGAAGACATTACTCAGGCTACGCTGATTCAGGTTGTTCTGTGTGCGCGAATACGTAAAATTGCCACGCAGACCTATATCTACAATCTCGTGCGTGAAGCGCAGAGAGAGGTTTTCAGTAAGCATCAGGTTACCCGTTTTGGAACATTCGCCTAAGATAAACTCGCCACGCTCTAACATCGCCGTAATATCAGCAGCCTTCTGCTCACGCAAGAGGTACGACAGACGTTGATTGTACGAAATCGAAGTGCGGGTATTGAATTGCAGCATCTTGTTAGCAAAAGGCGTGTTATACATCAAGTCAGCACCAACGTCCCATGGCAAAGCCGTAGCATTAACCGTTTGCTGATAAAGTTTACCTGTCTCGTCGTAGATGGAATTACCAACCAAGGCGTCCTTTGTAAGCGTACCGCGCACACTGGTCATGATACTGGAGAAACGGTCCTGATTGAACTTGGAATACATGATACGCAAGTTATGACGGAAAGCAGGATTCAGATTGAGATTACCTACGGTCTCGTTCATAGCATCGGAGTTGTTGCGGACAGGCTCCATCTGCGAGATAGAAGGCTGATTCGTAGTACCACGATACGTAATGCGGGCAAACTCTTTCTTGCCAAATTTATACTTGAAATTGAAGTTAGGCGAGAAGTTCCACACGTTAATCAACGTATCGTGCGTGATGTCACTATTGAGGTAGGTAGTAGCGGTTTGGGTTTGTGAAGGATTGACACGTAGACCTACCGACAAGTCGTATTCCTGCTCTACCCAACGATAATTGACCTCCAAAGCCTCCGAGAAGAAGTTATTCACAAAGCGATTGGAATATACCGAATCTAAATCCGTACAAGCACTGTCACGATATTGTCGCTTATCGTTATCCCGTAGGCGATGCGAGAACGAAAGTGAAGTTTCCAAGAAATGGTTTCTGCCATAGATAGGCTCTACGTAGGAAGCCTTGAGGCTATAGTTGAGCGAGTTGTTTCCGCTATGGGTGAACTGGTTCACCCGTGCTGAATCGCCCAAGTTGTCCCAAGCATACGTGCGTGCATAGCCTTTATTATTCGTGAAGTCGATAGATGCGTTCATCGAAAGGCTGCGTCCAGGCTTGAGGAACTTATGGCTGTAGATGGCAGTCAGAGCAGCGTTGATATCTGCCGACTGATTTAGGCGATTCTGATAACCATCTGAGATGGTAGTGAGGCTCTGCTCTTCCGCCGTATCAAGGCGCGTATTAGCGTACTCGTTATACGACAGACTGCGGCTATCCGTATAGGAAATCGTAGGACGCAGAATGAGTTTATTCAGCGAGTCGATTTGATAGTCCAGTTCCAATCGCACCCGCGTATCGAAAGTATGCCCTTGACGGAACGTAGAATCATTGTTGTTATAAGTCAAACCATTGGTATAACTCTCTTTCTCGGAAGTGGTTTGCGTTGTGTTGTTCGAGTGATTGAACGCCACATCGCCCCCAAACAACATACTGGTCTGGCTATCGCGTTGGCGAAGCTTACTCGTGAAATCAAGGTTGGTATTAACACCTATGTTCTCGGCAGCCGTGATACCTCCGTTTTGTCCACCCGACATACCACGTCCTCTACCAGAACGAATCTCGTTAGCATTGTTTGCGCTACCAATGATAGTGGTTTGACTCTCACCTAACAGGATACTCGTAAAGATATTCGCATTGTAGCGGAAGTCGTTGGTGAAGAAATGTCGTGTACGGTCGGCAGCCGTTGCGCCAAACTCGGGATTGCCGTAATCAAACCAACGTCCGTTATCAGCCACCATGTCTGCGCCCAAGCCGCCTGTATAATTGCCGAATATACCCTTTTTGCGGTTCTTCTTCAGCGTGAGATTGATAATATGCTCTCCCTCGTCATCATCAAAGCCCGTAAGTTTAGCCATATCCGACTTCTCGTCAATCACCTGAATCTTCTCAATCATATCGGCAGGAATATTCTTCGTAGCCGACTGCACATCGTTGCCAAAGAACTTCTTGCCGTCAACACGTACAGCCGTGATGTTCTCACCATTGACGGTGACTTGTCCTTCTTTGCTAACTTCCACGCCGTTCATCTTCTTCAGCAATTCCTCTACCATCGCACCTTCCTGCACCTTATAAGCAGCGGTATTATACTCAATGGTATCACCCTTGACGGTCATCTCGGCAGCATGCCCCTGCACCTTCACTTCCGCCAATGCCTGCACGTCTTCCTTTAGACGAATCGCAGGAACATCCACATCAGCATGACTGACCCGAACCGGTACTGAAACAGGCTGAAAACCGATACTCGACACTATCAAGCGATAGTTTCCTTTAGGAACAGCCGACAGACGGAAGACACCGTCCATATCGGTCTGCGCACCCTGCACCAGCGTAGAATCGGAAGAAGAATACGTAAACAAACGGATAGTCGCCATTTCTACGACGCTACCATCAGATTGGGCGACCACCTTACCCGATACTTTATACGAAGCAGGCGTTTGTGCCGTTAGACTCGTGCCGATATACAATAGGCACAAAGTCACAATATAGAATATTCGTTTCATTATGAATAACAGCACAACAAGTGTGCCAGATTAAAGCCCTTATTTGCGAATTTGCCCTTCCCCCTCGATAATCCACTTGTAGGTCGTAATTTCCTCCAACGCCATAGGTCCGCGCGGACCGAGTTTTTGCGTAGAGATGCCAATCTCTGCGCCTAAACCGAACTGCGCTCCATCGGTGAAACTGGTAGGCACATTCCAATAGACGCAGGCAGCATCAACCGCCTGCTGGAATCGGCGTGCCGTAGCCTCATTCTGCGTGATGATACACTCGGAATGGCCGCTACCATATTGCGCAATATGCTCAATTGCCTCGTCCAACGAATCCACCATCTTGATAGAGAGGTTGTAGGACATCCACTCACGCCCGTAATCGTCGAAATGGAATGCCACTTTCTCACACATCGGAGAAAGCAGTTCTTTCAAGTCAGCCTCGCGGTCGCGATGTACCAACAGACAATCTAACGCGTTGCAGACACTTACACGACGCATCTTTGCATTAGCAATCACACGCTTACCTAAGTCCAAGTCGCCCTCTTTATCGAAATACGTATGTACCACACCTGCACCCGTTTCAATAACCGGCACACGTGCGTTGTCACGCACAAAATCAATCAGTTTGCGTCCGCCACGAGGGATACACAAGTCGATATATCCTACGGCATTGAGCATCTCGGACGTTGCTTCATGGGAAGAAGGCATCAAAACGATGCAATCGGTATCAACGCTTTCGGAGCGCAACACGTCCTGAATAAGCGATACAGCCACTCGATTGCTGTCTTCAGCGTCTTTCCCCCCTTTGAGTACACAGGCGTTACCACTCTTGAAGCAGAGCGAAAAGACATCGTATGTCACATTAGGACGTGCCTCGTAGATAATACCTATTACGCCAAAAGGTACACTTACACGATGAAGACGAATGCCGTTCTCCAAGGTGCGTTCCTTCGTAATCTTGCCTAATGGTGTAGGAAGCAAAGCCACATGACGCATATCGGAAGCAATAGAAGCGATACGCTCGTGCGTCAGTTGAAGACGGTCGTAGAGAGGATTATCCTTATCCATACGCGCCAAGTCCTTTGCATTAGCATCAAGAATCTTCTGTTCGTTAGCCTCTATGGCGTCTGCTACACGCAAAAGCACACGATTACGGAAGTCGTCTTCATAGAAAAGCAATGAGCGTGAAGCACGCTTTGCATTGATAAAAAGTTCGTTCATCATTCTGATACAAATTCGGTATGAGCTACCCGTTGCGGGTTGCTGAATAAATCTACTAATACGTTCTCGCGTTTGCCGTTAGCAATAATCAC
>JAKSNN010000066.1 GCA_024399755.1 Paludibacteraceae bacterium
TCAACGCCTACCTCTGGAACGTCTGCGCAGCAGAGTATGATGCCGAAGACTAACCATGAACGCAAAGGAAATCATGGCAATCGGGCTGCTCTGCTTCGGCAGCCTGATTGTTGCCTTTGCCGTTTGGGTTGAACCATCTGGCGAACTACACGCCTCTGTACTCACTTTCTACGGCGAAACGCTTACGGGTATTCTCTTGCTACTCGGCATTCCGATTCCTAAAAAACCACCCGCGACCAAAAGGAAGAAGGAATGATGCACAATTTACAAATTTACAAACTTACAAATTTACAAATTGAACATCTTTATGGACCAGAAATCTAAACTCACCCACGAACAGGGTATGTCGTTCTTCGCTGCTCTTGTAACGCTCATCTACAACTTTGTAAAGGGCATCAAGAAAAAGTAACCCTGCAAATCTAGTTCAGTCATAATCAATAAAAAGAAAACCCGGATTCTTCACCAGCACTAAGTCTGGGAGAGGAATTACCGGGACTACAATGCAAAGGTACTGCTTTTTTTTGAATTGACCAAATATTTTGAAAGAAATTTACAAATTGCATCATTAAGCCGCTTGCGGCGTCATCATTTGCATCATTAGCATCATTTGTAGTACTTCGGACTTCTGCCTTGCTACGCCACGCCTTTTGACCACGCTAACGCAATTCCCCCGTAGCTACGTTCGCGTTTTCCTGCGAATGTACCGCTACAAGGGAATTTTAATTATTGGGCAAAGGCTGTGCCTTTTTTACGGACGATAGTTGTTGCGCTCTTATATGCAAGCATCTATCGCGCCTCATCTATCCTCCCTTTCGCGATAAAATCGCTCGCCCAATAATTAAAAATTCCATTTCCGCTTGCACATTCGGAAAATTTGTAGTACCTTTGTGGCGAAATTCCAGAATGTGGATTTTTCAGAAAAAAAGAATTTATGCGATTTAGTTTTAGTGTACCATAGCAGTTACTTGCAGTAATACCATTTACGTAGATGATGAAGTCTCAATTTATCATTGAGGTAAGCCACGTCTCGAAACAGTTTGAAGACGGAAAGTTTGCCTTGGACGATGTAAGCCTGAACGTTAAAAAAGGCGAGTTCGTTACCATCTTAGGTCCTTCGGGTTGCGGAAAAACAACGCTGCTTCGTTGTATAGCAGGTTTCCAAGTAGCAACTTCGGGGGATATTCTTTTGAACGGCGAGGACGTAACCAATATGCCTCCACATCAACGCCCCGTAAATACCGTATTCCAGAAATATGCGTTGTTCCCGCATCTCAACGTATTCGACAACGTCGCCTTTGGCTTGAAACTCAAGGGGGTGGAGAAGTCTGAGATGGAACGTCGGGTCAAGAAAGCCCTCAAAATGGTAGCGATGTCCGACTATGAGTATCGCGATGTCGATACACTATCGGGAGGACAACAACAGCGTGTAGCCATTGCCCGCGCAATCATCAACGAGCCCGAAGTGCTGCTTCTTGACGAGCCACTTGCTGCGCTTGATAGAAAGATGCGTGCCGATATGCAGTTAGAACTGCGAGAGATGCACAAGAAATTAGGTATTACCTTTATCTATGTAACCCACGACCAAGAGGAGGCGCTTACCCTGAGCGACCGTATCGTGGTCATGCGCGAAGGTAAAATCCAACAAGTAGGCTCTCCTACCGATATTTACAACGAACCGAAAAATAGTTTTGTGGCAAACTTTATTGGCGAAAGTAATATCTTAGATGCCACGATGGTGAAAGATGGTTTGGTACATTTCTGCGACCGCGATTTCGAGTGCGTGGATAAAGGTTTTGGGGAAGATGCAGAGGTAGATATAGTTATTCGCCCTGAAGATTTCTATATCAGCGATCGTAATATCCCTTCGAAAGAAGAAGTAGGGAATAAGACGGACGATATATGGCAACTTTATGGTGAGATAATTTCGTGTATTTTCAAGGGTGTCCACTATCACATGACTGTGATGACGGATAACGGGTATGAATTAGAGGTGCAAGACTATAACGCATTCGAGTTAGGTACTCGCGTAGGGTTGTTGGTCAAACCTGAAGATATTCAAGTAATGCATAAAACGCGCTTATGCAATAATTTCGTAGGGACGATGCGTGCAGGAGAGCAAGTAGAGTTTTTAGACGAATTATGGGACGTGAGCGAACGTACTGCAGAACGTTTTGCTGTAGGTGAAGAGGTGGATATTGAGATTGATTTCAACCATATCAATCTGCAAGATGATGAAGAAGATGGCGTTCTCTCTGGTGAGGTTTATTATATGTTGTATAAAGGCGATCACTATCATTTGCAGATAAGGACAGATGATGGCGATGACATCTATGTTGATACGAATGATATTTGGGATAAGGGAGACCGTGTCGGTATCAAGATTGCGCCCAGTTGGATTCGATTGTATAAACGCGAAACGAAAGAAGAATCATGAACTTGTTGCACAATAGAAAGACATGGGTAATGCCATATATTGCGATATTGGCATTCTTCGTTGTACTTCCGCTGATATTGATAGGCATTTATGCTTTCACAAACCAGCAAGGACAATTCACGATACAGAACTTCGTGCAATTTTTCCATCGCTCGGAAGCGGTAAACACCTTCATCTATTCTATTGCTATAGCCATGATAACCACAATAATATGTATCGTATTAGGTTATCCCGCCGCATATATCATGGCGATGAAGTCGTTCCGTACTCCCGCTGTGATGGCGATGCTTTTTATCCTACCAATGTGGATAAACTTCCTCTTGCGTACCCTTGCCACCGTGGAATTATGCCACATGTTCAATATCCCGTTAGGCGAAGGACCGCTACTTTTCGGTATGTGCTATGACTTCCTGCCCTTTATGATTTACCCAATCTACAACACACTACAAAAGATAGATGTGAGCGTATTGGAAGCAGCATGTGACCTCGGTGCTAATCGTTGGGAAGTATTTGCGAAAGTAGTTATTCCGCTTTCAATGCCCGGTGTATATTCGGGTATCGTAATGGTGTTTATGCCTACGGTAAGTACGTTTGCCATCTCGGAACTGCTGACCCAAAATAAAATAACCCTGTTCGGTTCGCTTATCCAACGCAGTTTTGGCGAAGGCGGCATCGCGATGTGGAACTATGGTGCAGCGTTATCGCTCATCATGCTGATAATCATTAGTCTAACCTCATTCTTTGGAAACAACGACAATGAAGAGATCAATCGATAAACGCGATATATGGTCACGCATATTCAGTCAGGCATACCTCTACCTGCTACTCTTTGTGCTGTATGCCCCAATCCTGCTCATCATCTGCTTTAGTTTTACTCGCAGTAAGGTGTTAGGAAATTGGACAGGTTTTACGTTTGCTCTCTATGAGAACCTCTTTTGCGGTTACGATTTTGCTGCGAATGTGCAGGTTGACCCGAATCTATATAAAGCCCTCATCTACACCGCTATCATCGCCGTTTCCACAGCCATCGTGGCAACCATCATCGGTACGATAGCCGCTGTAGGTATCTTCAATCTGCGCCAACGGCAACGCCAAGCCGTAATGTTCCTTAACTCAATACCGATGATTAATCCCGACATATTAACAGGTATATCGCTATTCCTGCTATTCGTCTTCTTGGGTATCAATCGCGGTTTGGGAACGGTAATTGTGGCACATGTAATCTTCTGTATTCCATACGTTATTTTGAGCGTTATGCCCCGCCTCAAGAAAATGAACCCGAATATCTACGAAGCAGCACTCGACCTTGGCGCTACTCCTGCACAAGCCTTCCACCGCGTCTTAGTACCTGAACTATGGCCCGGAGTGATTAGCGGATTCATTCTCTCAATCACCCTGAGTATTGACGATTTCGGCGTTACCTTCTTTACAAAAGGAAGCGGCGGATTAGAGACCCTCTCCACCTTTATCTATGCAGACGCGCGCAAAGGCGGTTTGACCCCAGAATTACGCCCATTATTCTCCTTGATTTTTCTTACCATTTTGGTACTGCTAATAATTACAAACATTCGTTCATCTAAACAACTAAAGAAATGAAAAAAATCAAATTCTTCGCGTTGCTCCTCTTGGTTGCAACTTTGGGAATTACCCCCTCACGTGTTTCTGCCGCAGATCGTGCGCATACCCTAAAAGTGTACAACTGGGCAGACTACATTGACCTTGACAATGTCTTAGACAAATTCCCTGCTTGGTACAAAGAGCAGACAGGGGAAGACATTGTAGTCAGTTATCAAACCTTTGATATTAACGAGAGTATGCTCACCCAAGTTGAGATGGGGCATGAAGATTACGATGTTATTTGCCCATCCGAATATATTATTGAGCGCATGCTCCGCAATCACCTGCTATTACCCATCAACAAAGATTTTGGTACCACTCCCGACTACACCCGATTGGTAGCTCCTTTTGCTAGTGAAAAATTCCAACAAATGGCACCTGACAGCAATACCGTCGTAAGCGATTACGCTGTTGGTTATATGTGGGGAACGACCGGTATCCTGTATAACGCTGCTCTCGCAGATGGTAACGAACTTCATTCTTGGGGTTGCCTCAAAGACCCTAAATATGAGGGACATATCTTCATGAAAGATGCATTCCGCGATATTTATTCCGTGATTGTACTCTATTGCTATCGCGATGAGATTGCTGCCGGCACAGAAACACGTGATGACCTTGTGGCGCGCGTCACACCAGAACGTATTCAACGTGTTGAGGAGTTCCTTACCGGTATGAAGGATAATATCGCTGGCTGGGAAGTAGATTTTGGTAAAGAAGAAATGACCAAAGGCAAAACAATAATGGATGTACTATGGTCGGGTGATGCCCAATGGGCTATTGATGAAGCAGCCGAAGTAGGCGTTGACCTGAGATATATTGTTCCAGAAGAAGGAAGTAATGTTTGGTTCGATGGCTGGTGCATTCCTAAATATGCGCAAAACACAAAGGCAGCCAGTTACTTCATCAATTATATGTGTATGCCGGAGAACGCTATCTTAAATATGGAAGAGATTGGATACGTGAGTGTAATTGCAGACTCAACCATTTTAGCCTGGGCTAACGATGATGAGATAGAAGAAACTGCCGACCTTACCTATTTTTTCGGCGAAGGCGCAGAAGCAATCCATGCTAACCAAGTATTCTATCCTGACAAAAGCATTATCGACCGCTGCTCTTTGATGCACGACTGCGATGAAAATACAGAGGCTATGCTCGCCATGTGGAACCGCGTAAAAGGCGATAACTTGAGCATGACAATGGTGATTGTAATTGTCGTTATCATACTTGCCATCGTCGCTTTTGTAGTAGTTCGCATCGTAGGAAAACAACGCCAACGCGCTATGCAAAATCATAAGCACAAGAAATAAATTACTCATTATGCAACATAGAACGAACAGATTGCTCTGCCTATTATTAACAACCATCTTTATCGCTTCGTCATACGCACAAGTGACAAAGATGGAAGCAGAGTACCAACAATTGTCGGACCGCTTCGAGCAACGCGACAAAGATGTGTTGAAAGACTTGAGAACCTATCTCAAGGAGTACCCGTATTCTACTTACGAAGACGAGATACACTTTATGATTGGCGCTATCCAAACCGAGCGAGGCTACTACAAACAAGCCTTGAAGGATTTAGACGATGCCGACCATACACTACTCGCTCGTCCGCGTCAGCCACAATGCGTCTTCTATAGAGGCTATTGCAACCTGATGCTACAGGAATATCAGAAAGCAGGAGTATATTTCGCACAAGTAAGCAAAACCACAAACCCGTATCAACTGAAAGGCAAATACTATAATGCCTATTGCCAATATAAGTTGAAGCGCTACGATAAGGCACTGCCCATATTGTTGGCATTAGATTCCATTGAAGAATATAAGCAGACTGTTCCGTATTATCTTGTGCAGATTTACTACGCTCAAGGCAACGAGGAAGAAGTCATATCACGTGCCGAGTACCTTTTAACATCACAGCCCGAAAGCGAAAACAATGCCGAACTACATCGTATTTTAGGCGAGATGTATTTTCGTCAAGGCGATTATCCCGCAGCCGTTATGCACCTATCCACCTACAAGGACAATATCCCGGAAGGTATAGAACTGTTACGTAACGACCTATATCTGTTAGGTTCAGCTGAGGCAAAAAATGAAGATTGGCAAGCGGCCATACGCGACTTAAAATTAGTGAAGCATGCAGCTGACTCCATCTCAGAAAGCGCCTATATGACCCTTGGTAATGCTTACATACAGACCAACCAATTGGAACTTGCTAAACTAAGTTACCAAGCGGCTATGCAACTCAATATCACACCCGAAGTGCGTGAGGAAGCGATGTATAATTACACACTTACTACCTATCGTTCCTCTACCGCTTTAGGCGAATCGGTACAAGCCTTTATGGACTTTCTAAAGGAATATCCAAATAGCAAACACCAAGACGATGTTTTTGCCCTACTGAGCGATGCGTTCCGCCAATCCAAGAACTATCAGGCCGCTTTGAATGCCCTTGATTCAATTCCCTATCCTAATCGCCAACTGAAAGAAACAAAGCAATATCTGAGATACCAATTGGGCACAGATGCCTTTATTCAAGGCAAAATGGAACAGTCGATTCAATGGATGAACGAAGTGCTGGAAGGTGCTAAACAAATACCTAATGCACAATTAAGTTGTGAAGCATATTATTGGCGAGCAGAGGCTGAATATCGTCTTCATAACAACGAAGCAGCCAAAAAAGATGTGGAACAATTCATTTCCTACCCCGAAGCACGTCAGTCGGCAAACTACAAAATGGGCATCTACCTGCGCGGCTATATCTACTACGAATTACACCAATATACCGAGGCAGAACGTATCTTCAACCAATATACTCAACTGGTAAAACAATCCGACCCGACTTACGCAGATGTTATCAATCGTTTAGGCGACTGCGCCTTCAATTCTCGTTCCTTTGAAAGCGCTATTGCTTACTATGGACAAGTGATTAACCTACGTGCTACAGGAAGCGATTACGCTACGTTCCAAAAAGGTTATTCCGAAGGTCTGCTCCATCGCTACGACAAAGAAATTGCTTCCATGCGTCAACTCGTGAACTCGTATCCTAAATCCGACTTTGCTGATGACGGTCTATACGAAATGGCACGTGCCGAACTACAACGCGAGAACAACCGCGCTGCCATTGAGGCGTACGAGCAACTATTGAAACAATATCCAAACAGCAACATGGCGCGAAAAGCCAGTATCGAAGTGGCTATGATTTATCGTAATATGAATGATTACGACAAAGCCATTGCTGCCTATAAACAGACTATCAATAAATATCCTTCTAGCGAAGAAGCTTATTCCGCTTTAGACGGATTGGAAGCCGTATATGTAGAAACCAACAACATTGCCGACTATATCAATTATACGAAACAGTTGGGCAAACTGAATATGAGTGTTGTAACGAAAGACGACTCATTAAGTTATGTAGCAGCCGAATTGCAATATATGTTAGGCAATTACAAAGAAGCCGCAGCCTCACTTACTACCTATATCAACCGCTACTGCGCAGGTGGACGCTATTGCACAACTGCCCAATACTACGCTGCCGACTCCTATTATCGCTTAGGTCAGAACGATGCTGCCCTCTCCGCCTATACCGCCTTGACCAATATCGCCGGCAATCCGTATATGGAAGAGGCTTGCATGCGCGTAGCACAACTATCTTACGATAAAGAAGACTATGCGAAGGCACTGGACTACTTCTACAAGATGCTTACTAATGCTTCTAAACGAGAGAACGAAGACGCAGCCAAATTAGGTATCCTGCGTTGCAGTTATTACCTCAATAAGACGAAATCAACGATAGATATCGCATCGCAACTCATCAACGAAAGTAGCACCAATGAAAGTGTCAAAGAGGAGGCTCTTTACAACCGCGCGAAAGCATATATCACGGAAAAACAATATGGCAACGCCATCGCAGACCTGATTCTCCTTTCTAAAGATGTACGTACATCTATCGGTGCGGAATCGAAGTATCTGCTGGCAGAGTGCTACTTCCGCTTGGCTGCTTTGGAAGACGCAGAACAGGAAATTATGTCGTTCACGCAGATGAACACACAACACCAATACTGGCTTGCGAAAGCGCTCATCTTGCTTTCCGACATCAACTTGCAACGTGGCGACGAATTCCAAGCACGCCAATACTTGCTTACCCTGCAAACTAATTACAAACAAAAGGACGATATACAATCCATTGTAGAACAACGTTTAGCAGCCTTAGACGAACGTTCAAAAGAGATTGTAGTAGAAGAAGAGGAGGACATAGAATGATACGCAAAACCATCACCCTTATTTGCATGGCCACGTTATCCATCGGGGCTATAGCACAAGATACCGTGCTCAATCGTAATATCACCGTAGAGCGCGAGTTTCAACCCATCGTGCAATCTACAGGTAAAATCAACCAACGTCCAATGGTAATTGAGTCACTTTTCCAGCCTGTAGAATTTACGTATTCCGACTATACGAATCCTCTATCGCCTGCGTTTAATGTCACGTCACTACTCTCACAACCCACACGATTCAGTCAGCCTAAAGTTTTGCATGGCTTATTGCGTGGAGCGTTAGGACACGTGCGTACCGATTTTGACTTTGGATACCGCGTAGATGATGGCAAGAAGTCTATCCTTGACATTACGGCACATCACAATGCCTATTGGGGACGCAAGACGTTAGAGAATTCCACACTTACATTTGATTTTCAGCATCAATTCTCCACATGCGAAATCTACTTCGGACTGCAAGGTGCTAACCGCTTCTATACCCGCTATGGCAGATACTTCGATTGTGATAGCCTCAGTATCGGCAAGTATGGCGACTTCGAGGCACGCGACAAACAAAATATCTGGATGGTAGATGCCAAAGTAGGCATTCGCTCAAATCGTAAGTCGGAAGTGCAATACTTAGCGGAAATAGACTACGGAGTATTCGACTTGGCGAAATTTGCTGCAGAGCATAAAATCAAACTATTGGGCAACGTAGAGTATGTGACAAATGGTCATCATATAGGAGGCAACTTAAGTTATGCAGCCTTCATGTACGGCATTGATTCCACACTTTTGGCTGATAGCCTCTACAACTCGCGCCATAACATTCGTATTGAACCCTATTATGAGTATGTCGGCAAGCGTGTTTTGCTACATGCCGGAGTAAATCTGGACGTCAATATCGGCAAAGGACAACTGCTTTCCAATAATGAAAACATCAGTTTTGCGCCGTCTCCTAATGTACGCTTTGAAGCACAATTAGCCCCAAAATGGGCTACGTTATTCGTAAACGCAACGGGTAAATACGGCACCGGTTCGTTGCAAGGGTATATGGATCAATGCCGCTACTTGGAACTCCTTCCGGGGATTACATCTAAGCATGTCAGCAGTTATATCCCCGTTGATGCCGAGTTAGGGTTCCGCTTCCGCGCGCAAAAGAATCTGCTTATCGAGGTTCACGGAGGATATGCCCTCATGAAGAATCAATGCTCGTTGGTAGCCATCACCGATACCACCTTCCAACATCTTGGGCAAGACGTGATTCAAGGCGACTACAACTATTTCTATTCCGACTATTCGCGATGGAAAATCGGTGCTGCCTTCTCGTATCACTATCAAGATATCGTCAATATCCACCTCTGGGGCGACTACTACATTTGGAGCATTCAAGATATTGACCATCGCAACCATTTGGCATGGGTGCCTTTGACCGAGGGACGAGTATATGACCGTCCGGATTGGGAATTAGGTTTGCGCGTAGATGCTCGCATTGACAAGCATTGGTCGCTATTTACGGATAATCATTTTGGCGGTAGCCGTTGGGCAATCACAACTAAAGGTGACCAACAATTAAAACCAACGGTTGACCTCAATATCGGTTGTCAGTACGAGTTCAACAACTCATTGGCTCTCTACCTGACGCTCAACAACTTGATGTGCCGCTATAACGACATTTACTACGGCTATCAGACTCCCGGCATAAACGGCGTAGCAGGCGTGACTTGGCGTTTCTGACATAATGAAAAGGCATCGGAAAATAGTATGTTTGAGCCTGACAATAGGACTATGTGCGGCTTTGTGCGGATGTGGCAGACATTCCGTACCTAAGCCTTATGGCTACTTCCGAATCACGACTCCGGATACTGCGTATTGCCAATTTGCCCAACAGCACCTGACCAACGGACAATCATTAGCAGGTTATCCGTACACCTTTGCATTGTCGCAGAATGCTGAAGTACGACTGCATACCCATAGCGGCGATGCTTATTGGATAGATATTCATTATCCTTCGCTTAACGTAGATATTCATTGCTCTTACAAGCCTGTACAAAGCAACTTGCGTGAACTGACTGATGATGCAATTGAATTTATCTACAAGCATTCCGCTCAGGCAAGTGCTATACCCGAAAAGTCGTTTGAGAACGAAGACAATAATGTCTATGGTGTGTTTTTCAGTTTGGAAGGCAACACGGCTTCGCCATATCAGTTCTTTCTGACGGATTCCACACGACATTTCTTTCGCGGGGCAGTCTATGCCAATTGCAGACCTAATAGCGATTCTCTCGCACCCATATTCGAGTACTTACAAACTGATGTCATGAATCTTATTGAGACTTTTCAATGGCAGTATTAGACAACATAGTATCTCTACACCAGCATGGCGAAAAAGGACTTGCCATGTTAGTTGACCCGGATAAACCAAACACAGCCTCTATCTGCGAACGAGTAAACAAATTGGCGCAACAAGGATTGCATGCGCAGATGGTTTTAATCGGAGGTAGTACCGGCAGATTGACTGATAAAAAACTCTTTGAAGAAGTGCGACAGGCAGGATTGCCTGCTGTGCTTTTCCCGGGTAATGCAGAGCAATTGACCGAAGCGGCTGACGC
>JAKSNN010000067.1 GCA_024399755.1 Paludibacteraceae bacterium
AGGATAACCATCTATTTGTTGTTAACCTCTATTGTATAGAAAAGCGGTTGCGCGTGTGCGCAGCCGCTTATTTGTGTCCGTGGCGTATTTTTTTGGGGGATAGGGAAATAGGAAAAAAACACAGGTAAATTGGTTGATGGGGGAAATCTCCCACACTTTTTTGTCACCTTTCCGCTATAGCAATAATGGAGGAGGTGATAATAATTGATAGTTGACAGTTCTTATCTCGGCAAGCCGAGAACGATCTGCGACAAAGTCGCTGTATGGATAGTTGATATTTGCACCGCAGGCACTTATTTGATGCACGGTTGAAAATGAGAGGTTGGAGGGGGTCGAATGAGGGTCGAATGACCCTCGACCGAGTGTCGACTCCAACTTTGAACAAAATTTACGATTTTGTTTGTAGATGTCAAAAATTTGTAGTACCTTTGCAGTCGCAGAGTAATATGCACTAAAAAAATGCAGATTCTTGTAAAATATGCACTAAAAGAATGCAGATTTACTAAAAACGACATGAATTATGGAACAATTATTTGAATTTTCACGGAAGAAAGTGGCGGAGACTTCGTTGGATTTCTTTCGTTACAAGTATGGTCAAATCAAGTGGAATGGCAGAATGTTAGGTTTGGTTGGTCCTCGTGGCGTCGGAAAATCGACTATGTTGTTGCAATATATCAGGCAAAACTTGTCTATAAACGACACGTTGTATCTTTCTGCTGATCAAATGTACTTTGCGTCTCACAGCCTTTTGGAAGTTGCAGACCAATTTAATAAGATGGGGGGAAAACATCTTTTTATTGACGAGATACATAAATATCCCACTTGGTCACAGGAACTGAAAGAGATTTACGACCACCATACAGATATGCAAGTTGTCTTTACAGGCAGCAGTATCTTGGATATTTATAAAGGTATGAGCGATCTAAGTCGCCGTGCCCCTATTTACGAAATGCAAGGGCTTTCCTTCCGTGAATATCTGCAATTATTTCATCATATTGAGGTGCCAGTTCTCTCTTTAGAAGATATATTGGCGCATAAGGAAACAATACCTAACGTGGCTCATCCTCTCCCTTTATTCAAGGAGTATTTGCAAAGTGGCTACTATCCTTTTGCGAGGGATATTGATTTTAATCAAGAACTGCTGCAAGTAGTCAATCAAACGATGGAAAACGATATCCCTCAATATGCAGGGCTTAATGTGTCTGTTGCCCGCAAACTCAAACGTCTGTTGGGCGTTGTTGCCAATAGTGTGCCTTTCAAACCACAAATGACCACGTTAGCACAAGTAACGGAAATCAGCCGTAATGACATTTCTGATTATTTATATTTTATGGAACGTGCGGGAATGATTATGCAATTGCGAGCTGCTACACAAGGCATTCGCGAATTGGGCAAAGTGGAGAAAGTGTATTTAGACAACACGAATCTAACGACTATATTAGCCGAGAAACAACCCGAAATAGGCAATGTGCGTGAGACGTTTTTCTTAAATCAAATGCGGGTTAATCATGTAGTCAAATCGTCTGCTATTTCCGATTTTGAAATAGACCAACGCACTTTTGAAGTTGGAGGCAAGAGCAAAGGACAACGCCAACTGCTTGGTGCAGAACAGGGATATATAATAAAGGACGACATCGAATTCGGTTACTCCAATGTCATTCCTCTTTGGGCATTCGGGCTGAATTACTAAAAGCAGTCTAAAAGCATAGTATTCTCGCCTGCTTCGTTGGTGCCGTTATTTTTAGAGAATTGTACACCACAACTTCCCGAACGAATTTGCCACAATCTTCCGAACGAAATCGCCACAACTTCCCGAATGAAATCGCCACAATCTCCCGAACAAATGTATTTTTATTGAACAATTATTTGCGTAATTCATTTATTTTTAGTACCTTTGCAGCGTTTTTTAAAAGTTCAATCTATGGCGAATGAATTTGCGTATAAGAATCGCATAGCAGATGCCTTGCTATTGCGTAAATTACAAGGGAAAGGTGCTGTGTTGATTGAGGGACCCAAATGGTGTGGAAAAACAACTACGGCACTACAATTGGCAAAGAGTGCCCTGCTGCTCGGTAAAAAAGATATATTGGATAAGAGCAAAGAGTTGATAGAGTTTAATTCCTCTCTCTTATTGCAAGGGGACACCCCTCGTCTATTAGATGAGTGGCAAACTATCCCAGCACTATGGGATGCGGTTAGAAGCGAGGTTGATGAACGGCATCTGTTTGAGCAGTTCATCTTAACCGGTTCTTCCGTTTTGCCCGATGCATCAGAAACAATTCATAGTGGAACCGGTCGTATTGGACATATATTGATGCGACCGATGAGTTTGTATGAGTCTGGAGATTCAACTGGTATGGTTTCGTTAGCTGATTTATTCGCAGGTAACAAATTGGGTACGTGTAGAAATACGTTAACAATGAGCGATATATGCTATCTGATATGTCGTGGCGGATGGCCCCAAGCCACCTTATTGAGTGGTGATGTGGCTTTAGATCAAGCTTTTGATTACTTTGAATCCGTTGTAACCAAGGACATAATCCGAGTAGATGGTGTTCGACGGGATTCGGAACGAGCAAAGATGATTATGCGTTCATACGCAAGAAATCAAGGGCATCAAATTCCATATACAACTATTTGTTTAGACATTAAGAGCAATGATAGTTTGAGCATTAATGATGATACGGTGGCAGATTATGTAGAGGCATTACGCAAATTATTTGTTGTCGAAGATATGCCTGCGTGGAATCCTAATTTACGAAGCAAAACATCAATTCGCACATCTCATAATCGCTATTTTGTAGATCCCAGTATAGCAGCAGCTGCACTTGGTGTCAGTCCCAAGGATTTGGAGTATGACCCCAAAACTTGTGGAATGTTTTTTGAAAGTTTGGTAGTCCGTGACCTACGTGTTATGGCAGACGCCTTATTGGGAGAGGTTTACCACTATAGAGATAGTAATGGTTTGGAGTGTGATACCGTTTTGCATCTTCGTAACGGACAATATGCGCTGATAGAGATTAAATTAGGTGGAGTTACTAAAATTGCAGAAGGTGCAGCGTCTTTGAATGCGTTAGCAGATGAATTAGATTTCAGTAAAATGCCGAAACCCTCATTTAGTATGATTATTACTGCTGTGGGAGACTATGCTTATCAACGTAAAGAGGACGGTATCTTTGTCGTCCCCATCGGTTGCTTGAAACCATAATTTTTCCTCTGTGCAACGTCTTCTCCGCGAGTTGCGGAAAGTGGGAAGAAGAACTATTGTATCAAGAAAAATGCAGAACCGGTTAGATTCTGCATTTTAAATTATGGAAACAAATTTATTTTAACTTTTTAGGAATTTAATCCACAAAAGTTATAGCTTTTCGGGAATCAAATCTGCAAAAGTTATAAAATTAGTCCTAATGTGTCAATGTTTCAACTGCTTCGTCCGTGCCGTTATCCTCCGCGATGGTAAATACTATTAGTGTACGGTGAAGGTTCGGTCTGGGTTCTATGCGGTACGGTAGTGCTACGGGGAAGGGTTATAGAACCTCAAGTGCTTTGCGGACACGACGGAGGGTTTCTTCCTTGCCGAGAATGTCCGTGATAGACCAGATATGCGGTCCACGTGCAGCACCTACAAGACAAATACGGAAAGCATTCATCACGATACCTACTCCATATTCCTTCTTCTCAATCCATGGCATAACCAACTGATTCAACACTCCCTCTTCGGCAGTCTTGCCCTCCGGCGTTAGCCAGTCCTTCTCATCAACAGACTCCAAAAGTTCCAAGAGTTCGGTCATGTGCTTCGGACTGTCCTCTTTCCAACGTTTCTTCAGACTCTTCTCGTCGTATTCGGTAGGAGCCACGAAGAAGAAATTAGCCTGCTCCCATAGTTCGCTCACAAAATTGGCACGGTCCTTAACCAAAGATATAATCTTTGGTAATGATGAATTGATGGAATGATCGCCCCAAGGGCTAATTGATGAATCGGAACCCAATTTGGCTTCCAAAACAGGCATGAATAATTGAGCCAGTTCCTCGTTGGAACGGAGTTGCAGGTACTGATGGTTGAACCACTTGCCTTTCTCGTAATCGAAACGTGCGCCCGACTTGCTGACACGGTCGAGCGAGAACTGCTGAATGAGTTCGTCCATCGTGTACATCTCCCTGTCGCCCGTATTGTGCCAACCGAGTAACGCCAAGAAATTGATGACAGCCTCCGGAAAATAACCGCTCTCACGATAACCGCTGCTGACCGTTCCGTCCTTCTGATTATGGAACTCGAGCGGGAAAACAGGGAAGCCGAGACGGTCGCCGTCACGTTTGGACAGTTTGCCGTTGCCATCGGGCTTGAGCAACAGAGGCAGGTGCGCAAATTCAGGCATCGTATCCTCCCACCCGAAAGCACGATAAAGCAGTACGTGCAGCGGTGCGCTTGGCAGCCATTCCTCGCCGCGAATGACGTGACTGACCTCCATCAGATGGTCGTCCACGATATTGGCAAGATGGTAAGTAGGCAGGTCGTCGGCAGACTTATAAAGCACCTTGTCGTCCAATATGCTGCTGTTAATGGTGACATCGCCACGGATAAGGTCGTGTACGGTAACGTTCTCGTTAGGCTCGACCTTGAAGCGCACCACGAACTGGTCGCCGCGTTCAAGGCGTGTATGTACCTCATCTTCGCTGAGCGTGAGGGAGTTGACCATCTGCGTGCGCGTAGCGGCATCGTATTGGAAATTGGCTATCTCGGCACGTTTCTTCTCCAGTTCCTCGGGCGTATCGAAGGCGATATATGCCTTTCCGCTGTCAAGGAGCAACTTGACGTACTGGTTATAGATAGCCCGACGCTCGGACTGGCGATACGGACCGTGTTCGCCGACCTGCTCGATTTGTCCGTTGTTCCACCGCAAACCTTCGTCGATGCCGATGCCTAACCAATGAAGCGACTCGAGGATATATTCCTCCGCCCCCGGCACGAAACGTGTAGAATCGGTGTCTTCAATACGCAGCAGCATATCGCCACCGTTCTGTTTGGCAAAGAGGTAGTTATACAAGGCAGTGCGGACTCCTCCGATATGAAGCGCCCCCGTTGGCGACGGCGCAAAACGAACACGAACTTTTCTCATGATTGTATTAGATTTTCAAAAAACGGCGCAAAGTTACGAAATTATCCCGATATTTGCAAAAAAATTTGCATTATTCAATAGTTTTTAGTAACTTTGCAGCGTTTTTAGAAAGTAGTTTCGGAAATGCAGCAATCTATTTGCAAATATGTCCTGATGAGCGTGCTCTGCCTAAGTTGTTCGATTTTGGCGGCGGAGAGCCATACTATCGTGGAGATTACACCCGATAAGAAGATAGTTCACGTGGCAGAATTGGGAATAGCCGACAATATGCGCGTGTTGGAGATCCTACACATGTTGCCGGAATTGCTGGACAGAGGTGCAGCCAGCGGCTCTATCATGAGCAATTTCTCCGTGCAATTAGACGGCAAAGACGTGGGGCAGGGCAGAGATGTCGTGCTGGAACAGATTCTTGCAGGCGAAATAGACGTGATAGAAATATCTACTTCGCCTACTGCAAGTGAGCAGAAAAACGGTACGGGAGGCGTTATCAATATCAAACTGAAGCCTCTGCAGCATGACGGTCTGGAAGGACACGTGCTGCTGGACGCTACATCGGAGTTGGACGTGCAGCCGTCGCTGTTGCTCAACTACAAGAAGGGCAAATTGGAGGTCCGCGGTAATCTGCTGCTGGAATATTACCGTCCGAAACGGCAGCAAGACAGTTATACGGCTATGCCGTTGTCAGAAATAACGCAAATGGATACGTCGTTAGGCAGTTACAAGCAAGAGACGGCAAAACTATCGCTGACCTACCGACCTACGGACAACGACAAATTAGATGTGCGCGTTTGGGAGAGTTACGGCAGGCAGAAGGGAGACCTATGGTCGGGTATTACGGAAATGCGGCACGTGGAAGATACACGCCCCATGCCATCAGGCTTGCCCCTTATCGAGCAGCAGTTGTGGAGAGAAAAGACATTCTCAAAAGCCCAGGAACTGTTTGTAGAGGCGAACATGGAATATCAGCACCTCTATCGGCGAGGCGGGGAATTCAAAGTGCAACTCAATTACAACTATGACTATGCTGCCGATACCTTGTCGTCATCGCGTTGCCACGCAGATGTGCCTGTGGTGATGGTCGGCGGCAATACCCTTTTGCAGGAAGCACACTGGAGACGTCCGCACGAGTGGGCAGGCGAAATAAAGTCGAAACATCCGCTTTTGTCGCCGGAGAGTGCGCATAGCCTGACCTTGGAGGTTGGCGCCAATGCTACTGTCGGTCAGGGCAGAAAGTACAACCTGTCCACGAGTTATCTGGACGGGCGTGTTTTCCTAAATGCGTTATCGCATGATACTACGACTACGTATTACGTATCGCCTTTCATGGAGTGGAACTACGGCTATCGTAACGTGAAAGTACGTTTAGGCGCACGATATCAATACTTTGCGCAACAAGGCATCAGTCCGGCACAACGATACTTTGCCGACAACCACACATGGACGGGCAACGTAAATATCAACTGGGAGGTGGTGAAACATCATAACCTGCGCCTGATCGGAGCGAGAAACATCTTTCGCGAGACGGATAACCGGCAGGTGACTGTCCGTCCCTGCTACAATGCCGAACTGAACTATATCTACGACTGGAAAGACTCGGTAAACACCATTCTGACCTCCGTCGGCTTGCATTATATCTACACGGAGTTGCCTGTAGGTAAAGACCGCACCCTGAATGCCAATTTCCAACTGCTCTTCCAACGGGGGATATTCTCGATGGCATTTGCAGGAAACATCTATTCCAAAGGACAGTACGCCACGAATGACGTGCGACACAACTGGTACTATAACCTGAGCCTTGCGCCCGTGTTTAACTTCCGCAAGCAATGGACACTATCAGGAAAAGTACTCTATAACTCGTCCGTCATGGCTTGGAATGCCACCTACGGAGACTGCTTCTATACGCAGATACGTGTAGCCAAGACGATTAAACATTGGACGTTGCACCTCGTATTGAGCGATATACTGGATTATACCAGTTACGACATCGTGAAGGACGAGTCGGGCATGGTAACCAAAACACTATACGACTTCTACACCCGCTATGTGGGGATAGGCTTCGGATATACATTTTAACGCAATAAATAGAAAAACATATAACTATGGCAAAGAAAATTCAAGGAAAGAAAGAGGTTAAGTTCTCGCTTGTTTACCGCGATATGTGGCAATCGAGTGGCAAGTATGTACCACGTAAGGATCAATTAGCAAAGGTGGCACCCGTCATCATAGATATGGGTTGTTTTGACCGTGTGGAAACCAATGGCGGCGCCAGCGAACAGGTCAATCTGCTCTATGGCGAGAACCCGAACTTGGCAGTCCGTACCTTCACCAAGCCTTTCCACGAGGCAGGCATACAGACTCACATGCTTGACCGCGGACTGAATGCCCTGCGTATGAACCCCGTTCCCGCCGATGTGCGTGAGTTGATGTACAAGGTGAAACATGCACAAGGCACGGACATTACCCGTATCTTCTGCGGACTGAATGACCCGAGAAATATCATTCCAAGTATCAAATGGGCAAAGAAAGCAGGTATGACGGCACAGGCTACGATGTGTATTACGTATTCGAAGGTTCACACCGTAAAATACTATATCGACCTCGCAGAGCAACTGATTGAGGGCGGCGCACAAGAGATTTGCCTCAAGGATATGGCTGGTATCGGCCGCCCCGTGATGTTGGGCACTATCGTGGCTGCTATCAAGGAGAAACACCCCGATATTATAATCCAATATCATGGTCATACAGGACCGGGCTTCTCCGTGGCTTCGATGCTGGAAGTAGCCAAGGCAGGCGCAGATGTGCTCGACGTGGCTATGGAACCTCTGAGTTGGGGTAAGGTTCACCCTGACGTTATCACGATTCAAGCCATGCTGCGCGATGCAGGTTTCCTCGTAAAAGATATCAATATGAACGCTTACATGGAGGCACGCAACCTGACACAGTCGTTCATTGACGACTTCTTGGGCTATTGGATTGACCCGAAGAACTCCCTGATGACTTCTCTGCTTGTAGGCTGCGGTCTGCCGGGCGGAATGATGGGATCGCTGATGGCTGACCTGAAAGGCATGCATGCTGCGATTAACGCTAACCTGCGCAAGAGCGGTAAACACGAACTGACGGAGGACGAGTTGCTCGTAGAACTCTTTGACGAGGTACAACGTATATGGCCTATGCTCGGTACGCCTTGTCTGGTAACTCCGTTCTCGCAATACGTGAAGAACGCGGCGCTTATGAACCTCTTCTCGAAGTCGATGGGCGAGAAACCGTTTACCCGTATGGACCCTGCTATGTGGGGAATGATTTTGGGTAAGTCGGGTAAACTGCCCGGCAAGTTGGCTCCGGAGATTATCGAACTGGCAAAAGAAAAAGGCTTCGAATTCTATACCGACGATCCGCAAAAACTCTATCCCAACGAGTTGCCCCGCTTCATCAAAGAAATGGAAGAACTGGGTTGGGACCGCGGTCAGGACGATGAGGAACTATTTGAGTTCGCTATGCACGAGAAACAGTATCGCGAGTACAAGTCGGGTCAAGCCAAAGAGCAATTTAATAAGGACCTGCTGGAACGTATGGAGAAGGCTGCCCGTGGCGGACAACAAGTTACGTTTATCTCGGCTGCGGACAAACGCGCAATCCTGCACCCGAATGCAGAGCCTCTGGACGCTCCGCAGAATGGTCGCCTGATGTGGGAACTTGACTTCAATTCCGATAGCAAGGCACCTGCTTTCGGTACACTCTACCGCGAGGGAGATGTGATTGCTTATCTGCAAATGGAGCACGGCATAGAGCCTTTAGTAGCACCAATGAATTGTAAGATTGTGGGCATAGACGCAGAGCAGGGTACGATGTTGGCTAAAGGTCAGGCTGTGGCTTGGCTGGAGAAAGCAGAAATCGCCGCTCCGAAGAAACGTACCTGCAAACCTGCTGCCAAGAAGAAAGCCGACAAGAAAGTGAAACCCGCTGTGGAGAACGACTGGAAGGCTTCTACCAACGTAGTGAAGAAAGAAACTGCCAAACACCCATTGCCTTAAAAACATAACCGATATGGACAATTTCTTAGAGTTATGCCGCTCAAGGCGTTCGATTCGCAAATATACCCGGCAACCCGTCGAGCAGGAGAAGATAGATTACCTGATGCGCTGTGCGCTCATGTCTCCTTCTGGCAAGCGAATCAATCCGTGGGAGTTCTTTGTGGTAAAAGACGAGGCTAAATTGCGCAAGATGTCACTTTGCCGCACGATGGGAAGCGGAATGTTCAAAACCGCTATGGCAGGTATCGTAGTGGCGGTAGATACATCGCTTACCGAACTATGGATGTGCGACGGCGCGATTGCTGCACAAAACATCTTATTGGCTGCGGAAGAACAAGGGTTGGGCGCTTGCTGGTGCCAGATTTATGGCAGAGAGGCAGACGCCTCCACAGGTTGCACCAAAGCCGAAGAGGTGATTCGTCAGGCGGTAGAGATACCAGAAAACCTGACGGTGCTCTGCGTCATCTCGTTAGGCTACAAGGACGAAGAACGTAAGCAGTACGACTTAGAGAAACTTTTGTATAACAAAGTGCATAACGCATAAAACGTATGAAACCAACAATAGCAATCACCGCCGGCGATATCAACGGCGTAGGATATGAAATCATATTGAAGGGTATCGCCGATCCGCATATCTGCGAAATTTGCAAGCCAATCGTATATGGCAACGCCAAGATAGCCAAAACGCATGCGATGACTTTAGACGAGGAGTATCGCAATATCCAGTTTAATATCATTCAAGACCCCTCGCAAGCCAAAGATGGCAGGCTGAATCTTATCACCTGCTATTCCGACGATACTCCTATCGCAATCGGAGAATCTACAGAGGCTGCGGGCAAAGCATCGTTTGCCAGTTTGGAACGTGCTTGCAAAGACCTGCAGGACCATAAGGTAGATGCCCTCGTGACGGCTCCTATTAACAAAGAGAATATCCAGTCGGAGCAGTTCAACTTCTCGGGGCATACCGAGTACCTGACTAAGATGTTCGGCAATGGTGGCGACAGCCTGATGATGATGGTAAGTGAGGCAATGCGTATCGCCTTGGTATGTAATCATACCCCTATTGTCAAAGTGCCGCAGATGATTACGGAAGAACGTATCTTGCGCAAATTAGAGGTGCTGAATAAGACGCTGCAGAGCGATTTTACCGTGCGTCGTCCCCGTATTGCCGTCATGGCGCTTAACCCGCATGCCGGCGACAACGGACTGATAGGCAAAGAGGAAATAGAGATTATCAAACCTGCTATTGAGCGCGCTAACGAGCAAGGTATCTGGGCATTCGGACCTTATTCGGCAGACGGTTTCTTTGGCGCAGGCAAATATACGCAGTTTGATGCTGTTCTGGCTATGTATCACGACCAAGGACTTATTCCGTT
>JAKSNN010000068.1 GCA_024399755.1 Paludibacteraceae bacterium
AGGCATATACCCTTTTTCTCCCGTAGAAGAAGACCAAGCAATATAGGTGGTATCACAAAGAAATTTATATTCGTTATTGGGGGTCTCTTGATGATCGGAAGGAGTGCGATAGTAGGTTATTGTATAGTTATGGCGAGTAGTGGGTTTGTAGTATTCGCTTCCTGCCAATTCATACCATGTGTCATCGGGCAAACCGTTGTGGTTGTCATCGCGACTGACCATCACAATTCCGGGTTCGCTACTTCCTCCGCGTCGGGTAGTCTGATTTGGATTGGAACTGGCATAGAATGAGTTTCCCAGAATCTTAAAATCGTATAAACCATCGATGTTTTGAATTTCGTGGTCAAAACCAAACACTACATATCCGCCATAACCTCCTAGTGAAATCATCTCTTGCTTATGATTGGCAATAGCGGAATCAGCTTTGGCAGCCATTGTAGATGGTGTGTCTTCGGCTGTGGCGGCAGGCATAGTATTAATGAACTGGCCCGGAGCCGGACAATATTCATATACACGATGGATGTACGGACTGTTGGCAGATGCAGAACCAATAACCAAAAACAGGGAACAGAGGTTTAAAATGTGTTTCATATCTGGATTGTTTTTATTATTATTTATTGATTGATGGCTTTATTTGTTAGCCTAAAGCAAATATGTGCAGGAATGTCGCCTGTTCGGACAGACCACTTGGCAATGCCATCTTGTCCAATGCACCAAAGTGTTCCCGG
Organism: Paludibacteraceae bacterium; assembly: GCA_024399755.1. GTDB lineage: Bacteria > Bacteroidota > Bacteroidia > Bacteroidales > Paludibacteraceae > Colicola. Next base: position 729 of record JAKSNN010000068.1, read on the forward strand.
AGAAACATAGTTCTTGGCATCGGTAACATATATGTCTTTTGTTTTAGGATGTACGGCGACTCCATAAGGTTTGTCAATTTTGACGGTTGGATCTTGAATAAAATTGCGGGTTACGATTTCGTGTGTCTTCACATTGACAATAGCATAGGTTATCTCTGTGTCATAGGTTATGTAACTAAATTCGGTGGCACAAATATATAGGGAGTCACCATCAAGCCACATACAACTTACTGCTGTCATGACAGAGTCAATCACCTGGTCTGTGTTCGTGTCAATGCAGTACAAACGTGAAGGTTGACCATAGTAATCACCCCGTGACGATACCCAAATTTGTCCATATTGGTCAGCACGTAAACGATGAAGGTTATTGACAACTTCAATGTTTGTCCGGGTTTTGTTATTCAAATCGATAACAGAAATGGTATGTTCATAATTGGGCACCATGTAACCTCCGGAATTGGCAACGTAGAGTTTTGTACCGACTATTTCCAATTCGTCTGGCTGAAAACCGACATGGAAAGTATCAACGACTTGTAATGTAGTGGTATCAAACTTCGCCACAAATCCTATTTGTGCTTTCGTGGCATCCACTACTACGGGACCTGCATACGAAGTCAGATATCCGTAACCATCTTTGAAAGCCAGATAACGGCAATTGGGAACTTGTATAGTTGGAACAGTTAATTACCGCATACAGGCGCGAACCATAAATCTTTATGTCGTTGCCCACATCGCCCAGCGACTGCGCCACCGAAGGGTTAGCCGCCTGATAGATATTGCGGGTGTAGGTGGCAGAACGGAAGTCATAATAGTCGAGAGAGGCTTTGTTGCTGCCCATATTGCCCTCATTAAGCAGGTAGAAACCTACTATCTCGCTCCGGATAGTGTCGCCTTTGCGTTCTTCCTCCGGCTCGATATAAATGTCGTCCCCACGACAAGCCGTCAGGAGCAGGATACTAAATAATAAACTTAACGATAACTTTTCCATTGATTCCCGGCATTGGATAATTGAGTATTACATCGTATTGCTGATTCAGCATGTTATTGATTTCCACCGCAGTAGATAGTTTCCACCCGTGGAACGCAAAGAGTTTGTGCAAACTCATATCGTGGGTGTACCACGGCTGCTCGTAGTTGGCAGGCGTATTGGCGGAAGTATGGTAGCGTTCACCCACATAGATGAACGAATAATGAAGCGACCAGCCCTGCCATTCTATCCCGCCCGTAGCCGAACAAGAATGCCAAGGGATATAACTGATCTGTCCTCCATAGCAAACCGAATCGGAGGGGTCGGTCATGTCCTGCGCCTTCTGGAAAGTATAAGTTCCCTGCATACTGAGAACGACATCGTGCGCGAAACGGAACTTCAGTCCCGCATTAACATCTACCCCACGCACCTCTACCTTGCCGATATTCATCATCATCCAGCGATATTGGCTATTACCTTTCGGCACAGCGATAATCTTATTGTCAATCTTATTGAAATAGCCGTCTGCCTTGAGGTGCAAGTGCAGCCCATGCAAGTTCACCCTATCCACCCGAAACTCCTTACTATATTCTGCGCCACCATCGTATTGCGTAGCGTCTTCAGGCTTGAGCGCGATATTGCCCATATCGGTATAATAGAGGTCGTTGAAGGTAGGCAGACGGAACGTCCGTTTGTAGAACGCCCGCAGGAAAAACTGCTCCTTCAGCCACGGTTGCACACTCAAGAACGCAGCAGGAGTGAACCGCCGAAAACGCTCGGCAGCCCTGCTGATTTCGGCAGTCGGGCGATGGATACCGTCTTTCACGAAAGTGCCCAACACACTGGCGTCGGCACGCAACCAACGATAATGGAAAGAAGTTGCCAAAGCCGTCAGCCCCGTATGACGCGAGGGCTGTACGAAATTCGCCATCGTGGCATCTAACGTGTTCCATTGGTAGTCCGCACTAAGCGACAAATCCCACCAACTGAACACGGCATAACGCAAAGCAGCACTAAGATAAACCTCCTGCTGCCAGAACCGATTATCCACGTACATCAGCGTGGTATCAGGATTGAGGTAGCGCATGTAGTCGTTGCTGTACTTGGCATTGAGAAGCAAGGCGAGATTACCGCCATCGGTACGGGACGGCAAGTCCCATGCGTTCTGAAAACCTGCCTGCACAAAGGCATTGCGATCCCACTGACGCTGTTCCGATGTCCATAGGTTGCGCACGATAGCACGAGGAATACCCTTGTTACTTTGGTAGTAATACCCCTTAACGTGCCATTTGCCCATCGGCAAGTAACCAAACAACCCCGCCTCAGCACGAAACGCCTGTACATCGCCGTTCTGCCGAATACCCGTTGTATCCCATGCCACTTGCCCATCGGGCGTTTTCTTGTGAATACGGAAATGGTATCGCCCTGTGGCATAGGTATATTCGGCATTCGCCGAGAGGTGGATATTGTCGGTTATCTTCTGCTCGTAAAGCAACGAAGGATTGGCTAAGCCGAAAGTACCCGCCTTCATCGTGGCGGAAAGGTGGAAATTGCGTCCCTCGGCAAACTTAGGACGGCGCGTGCGGATATATAGCGTGCCTGCACTACCATAATCCTTTGCAGGCTGGAGCATATCGCATTTCTGACCATTATAAAGGCTCAGTTGCTCAATGTTTTCCATAGAGAACTTGCCCAAATCTACCGTGCCGTTCTGGGCATTACCAATCTCTATACCATCGTAGAACACGCCCAAATGATGAGACCCCATGGAACGCAGGTCCACCGTCTTGATACCTCCTACTCCGCCGTAGTCTTTGATCTGTATTCCCGAAAAATAACGCAAGGCATCGGCAACAGACTGCACCTCGAGTTGCTGCAGTTGTTCGCCCTCCAATCGCTGAGCAGGAATGATTGACTCCCTGTCGTTGCGGCGTGCCGTCACTTCCACTTCATCAATACGGAATTGGCGTGCCGCACTATCGGCAGCAAAAGACGCAGATGATGAAACGTTATCGGCGTTATCGGCGACAGAAACCAACTCTTCATTCGCAAAGGAAAAAGAGACGCCAAAGAAGGCAAACGACAATATGAGAAGCCAATGTTTCATGTTTTTGTGCTCTGTACCGCGAGAGCAAATAAAAACTAAACAATCAGTAGGTCTTCTGACTTATCGCTCTTGTTTTCAGCCTTCCCGACGTGGACTACGCCAGTGACTATGAGAATGAAAACGCGATTGCGAATCACAGCAGCGGGTCTGTGTGAGAATCACACTCACTTCCCTGAACGGATTGCGGGTGCAAAGGTACTGCTTTTTTTGCATATATGCAAGAAAAAAGCGTTTTTTGGGTGCTTTTTTAGTTGAAAGCGGAATACGGGAAAGCAGGAAGAGGGAAATGGGAAAGTTAGGCTCTTTGTCTATGAAAATATCAACAGCCGAGAATGGTCAAGGCTTCACTCAAATGGCGAATCTTATACGTAGCGGGACGAGAAGCGTCTTGCCAGTCCTTCTCCTGATGGCAAAGCCACATTTGGTCGATTCCAAAAGCCTTTGCGCCCTCTATATCACTACCATAGCCGTCACCTATCAAGAGTATATCCTGCTTCGTAACAGGCTGTTTACCTTGCGCTTGCAGTTTGCAATTCGTGCGCTCCAAGGCTATCTCGAAGAAGCGTTGGTCGGGTTTGTTCACCCCTGCTTCCTCACTCAAGACAATCTCCAAGAAATAATGCTTCAAGCCCGATTCCTCAATCTTCTGATACTGCACTTCGGTATAGCCATTGCTCACCAGCACCAAGTCGAACTTCTTTGCCAAACGCTCCATCACCTCTTCCGTACCAGGAAAGAGACGTGCGTAATGGTTCGTCAACGCCAAAAACTCCTCGCACACCTCGTCTGCCAAACGCTGCAAAGCCGGCGACTGCATCAGCATCTCACCTCCCCCCATCGCCTGCACAAGAGGATAAAGCGTAAAATCACGGCTAAGGAAGTCCTTCGTTATCAAGCCTTTGCCATACTGCTGCCACAACCACGCATTATGCTCATCATAGGCTTTGTAATACGCCTCAAACGACGGAAAGAACTCCGAGAAACGATGTTTCTCGTAGATGTCACGTTGCGCCAAAAGAGCCGATGTGCCCCAGTCGCCAAGCGTGTCGTCCCAGTCCAAAAAGAGTAAACGATACATAGTGTCTCCTAAAACAACTCCTGCTGGTCGTCCTTGCGCCACGGCATCTTGTGGAGATGATGATATGCCAATTCCGTCACTTCACGCCCACGCGGCGTACGTTTGATAAAGCCTTCCTTGATAAGATACGGTTCATATACGTCCTCGATTGTGCCTGCGTCTTCACCCATAGCCGTAGCAATCGTATTCAAGCCAACAGGTCCGCCTTTGAATTTATCAATAATGGTCAGCAGCAGTTTGTTGTCAATCTCGTCCAACCCAAACGTATCGATATTCAGCGCCTCCAAAGCGTATCGAGCGATTTCCAAATCAATACGTCCGTCCCCTTTCACCTGCGCAAAATCACGCACACGGCGCAAAAGTGCATTCGCAATACGAGGCGTACCACGACTACGACGTGCAATCTCTGCAGCAGCCTTACTATCAATATCTACGCCCAAAAGCCCTGCACTACGACTGACAATGCCCGATAAGATGTCGGCATCGTAATATTCGAGGTGGCAATTGATTCCAAAACGCGCACGAAGCGGCGAGGTAAGAAGTCCAGAACGCGTCGTGGCACCAATCAGCGTGAAACGGTTAAGATCAATCTGAATAGTACGGGCAGACGGTCCCTTATCTATCATAATATCAATACGATAGTCCTCCATAGCGGAATAGAGATACTCCTCTACGATAGGAGACAGACGATGAATCTCATCAATAAAAAGCACATCATTCGGCTCCAACGAAGTCAGTAATCCCGCAAGGTCGCCCGGTTTATCCAACACCGGACCACTCGTCACCTTAAAACCTACACCTAATTCGTTAGCGATGATATTGCTTAACGTCGTTTTACCTAATCCCGGAGGACCAAAAAGCAACACATGGTCAAGACTCTCGCCACGCTTTCGTGCAGCCTCAACAAAGATTTTCAGGTTGCTGACAATCTTCGTCTGTCCCGCAAAATCGCTAAAGCGCAACGGACGCAAGGCGTTGTCTTGCTCCTTTTCGGACATCTCGTTGTGTATATCAAATTCAGCCATAATCTTAACGAATCGCACGTTGGTCTAATTGGCGACGATATTGTTGCGCTACAGCAGCATGCTGTGCGTAGGTCTTCGAAAAAACGTGCGTACCTGAAAAATCAGGATTAGCGCACATAAATAGATACCCCGTATTAGGAGCATTCAGCACTACATCAATCGTGTGTTTGCGCGCACAACGAATCGGTCCGGGAGGAAGCCCCGGGTACTTATACGTATTATACGGAGAATCAATTGCCAAGTGGCTCTTCAATACACGTCTCAACTTAAGGTTTCCCGTTGCAAAAATCACGGTAGGACAAGCTTGCAAGGCAATACCTTTTCTGAGGCGATTCAGATATAGGCTGGCTATCGCAGGGTGCTCCGCCTCGCGATGTGTCTCCGATTCGACGATGGAAGCCAACGTAGCCACTTCCGTTGGAGTCAAGTGGAGCGAATCGGCTTTGTGGATACGTTCCGGCGTCCAGAAAGCGTCATACTCCTTCTTCATGCGTCCAAAGAGTTCGTCGGTCGTCATTGTCCAATACACCTCATACGTATCAGGCAAGAACAGGCACACCGCCGTCTCACGATTGAGACCAAATTGCGCCATATAATCATTGTCTTCCAAGCAGCGCAATATACTGACAGAATCAAGCATCAGTTGAGCAGCCAAACGCCCAGCCAACTGTTCGCGCGTACGCACGGTATTAGTAAAAGTGAGCCGAACAGGCGATTCGTTACCTAATTGCAATGTACGAATAATATGACGGTTACCAAAACTGCGTTCAAACCGATAGTAACCCGGTTTGGCAGATACCAGTTTCGCCCGCCTGCTATCACGCAAGAAAGCACGTTTGGAGGCAATTTCGTAGTCTGCACTAATGCGTGTCAAGACCGAATCAAGAGGTTCGTCCGGCTGAATGAAATAACCATGACCTTCCCCGTCTTTTGAGGTAAAGTTATTCATTTCCCAACGATATACTCGCGTACCTACGCACGCCAAAACCACCACCACTACGATGGCAATCCCAAAGAAGATATATCGTTTGATTACGTTCTTTTCCATTTAGTTTTCCGACGTTATTCTCTATCGGTGGTCGTGTCGTGCCAACCGAAGTAATGACAATCGCGGAAGAAGAAACATCACTTAGCTATTACGGAAACATTTGCGTGGTTGGAATCGTTCACAGAGACATTCAATGTATATGTAATCTTCTCAAACTTAGCCGTAAATGTTCTATGCTCTTCGACAAAAATGTCGCGTTCTGCATTTGGGTTATCATCTTCCTCCCACCCCTTAAAGGCATAACCATCGTTCGGTGTAGCCGTGATAGTGACCGTCGTTCCGTACGGATACGTTCCGCCACCGGTAACTTCACCATTCTCACCCAAAACCGTAATAGTATATCGATTCCTATTTGAGGAATAGGTTGCTCTATAAGTAACCGATTCGGTGACTGCTTCAATCGGTCTATCCCACCCGGTGAACAAATACGTAAATTCAGCCGTAGCAGGAAGCGTTGGAGTTTGCAAATAAGTAGGCATCTCGCCATATTCATATTCTAAAGATTGGAGAACCTCACCATCAATATTCTTAAAGACAACGGCATATCTATTGATTGTAGAGTCAAATTCCGCAATAAACGTCATATCGCCTGTCGCAACAGCGGAATTGGCTTTATTAGTTTTCCACCCATAAAAAGAGTACGAATATTGTGCTGTTGCATCTCTTATAGGATCTGTTTCCGGAAACACGACAGGATCGCCATAATGCAGGAAATCTTTCTTCCATACGGTTCCATCCCAATTCTTAAAAAGGATTGTGTACTGATCCATTTCGACAACAGCCTCAAACGACATATCATCGTTCATGGAAACGAAACGAGGGTTGTCTGTATTATGATCCGTCCATTCTACGAAATGATAACCAACATCAGGTGTTACCGTTAATGCCACTACAGATCCGCGGTCATACGGGGTCTTGCTAACGACCACCGGCTTATCAGCAAAAGAGAATGTTACGGCTGCCACAGCCATTAACATAAACGAAAAAAATCTTTTCATACACGTATAAAATATATACTAATTGCTATACAATGTTTATTAAACGGCTGCAAAATTACTGCTTTTTTTTGAATTGCGCAAGAGAAAACAAAGAAAATACACAAAAAAACAAATTTAAGAATCAAAAAAGGCTATCCGACATATTGTCAGACAGCCTTTCCTTTACAGCGAAGTAAAATAGATTACTTGCGGAGGTTGAGTTCTTTCAAGATAGCACGATAGCGCTCAATATCTTTCGCCATGAGGTAATCAAGCATGCGACGACGCTTACCAACAAGGGCATTCAGGGCGCGCTCGGTACCAAAGTCCTTGCGGTTTTTCTGCAAGTGCTCGGTCAGGTGATTGATACGGAAAGTAAACAAAGCAATTTGGCTCTCAATCGAACCAGTGTTCTTTGCGTCTTTACCAAATTTTGTAAAGAGCTCAGCTTTTTTTTCTGAAGTCAAATACATAATGTAATTGATTTAAAAAGGGTTAAACGATAACAACTGATGCAAAATCCTAAGATATAAACATCGTTGCATTTATATAAGCAGACGCCGCCGAAACGGCATCTGCTTTAACGAGGATTACTCCTCTTTGGTTGCTTTTTTAGTAGTTTTCTTTTTAGGAGCATCTTCTGCTTCGAGAGTAGCCTTGAGGTCAGCGAGCACGGTCAAATCGCCAAGAGTAGTCTTCTCCATCTTAGGCATTTCAGGAGCAGCCTCCTTCTTTGCTTTGGTCTCTTTAGCAGGAACTTCCTTGCGCTCCTCCCAAGTGCGGAGGTGGCTAACGAGGATACGTTTAGCATCGCGGTTGAATTCAATCACCTTGAAGCTAATGGTATCGCCTTTAGCAACTTGGCTCTTGTCCTCTTTTGCAAGGTGGCGGGTAGTGCAGAAGCCCTCAACGCCATCTTCGAGAGAAACAACTGCGCCCTTGTCGCTGAGTTCAACAACGGTACCTTCTACTACGGTATCTACGCTATATTTAGCCTCAAGTTCTTCCCAAGGATTTTCCTCAAGCTGCTTATGACCAAGGCTCAAGCGGCGGTTCTCTTTGTCGATTTCGAGAACGATAACCTCAATCTCAGCACCGATTTGAGTGAACTCATTCGGGTGTTTGATTTTCTTGGTCCAACTCAAGTCACTAATGTGAATCAAGCCGTCAACGCCCTCTTCGATTTCAACGAATACGCCAAAGTTAGTGAAGTTACGAACCTTAGCGAAGTGGCGAGTACCAACCGCATATTTGGTATCGATATTCTCCCAAGGATCAGCCTTGAGTTGCTTGATACCGAGCGACATCTTACGCTCATCGCGGTCAAGTGTCAGAATAACAGCATCAATCTCGTCGCCTACTTTGAGGAAATCGTTTGCGCTACGGAGGTGTTGGCTCCAACTCATTTCGCTTACGTGAACAAGACCTTCAACGCCGTCTGCTACCTCTACGAAAGCTCCGTAATCAGCCATAACCACTACTTTACCGTGTACTTTGTCACCCACTTTGAGGTCAGCATCAAGGGCATCCCATGGGTGAGGAGTAAGTTGCTTCAAGCCGAGAGCGATACGTTTCTTCTCTTCATCGAAGTCGAGAATAACGACGTTAATCTTTTGGTCGAGAGCAACAATCTCTTTCGGGTCGTTAACACGTCCCCAGCTGAGGTCGGTAATATGGATAAGTCCGTCAACACCACCGAGGTCGATGAATACGCCATAATTAGTGATGTTCTTAACGGTACCCTCAAGTACTTGACCTTTCTCAAGTCCGTTAACGATTTCGCGACGTTGTGCTTCGAGTTCAGCCTCGATAAGAGCCTTATGCGAAACAACCACATTGCGGAATTCCTGATTCACCTTAACGATCTTGAATTCCATAGTTTTGCCAACGAATACATCGAAGTCGCGGATAGGTTTAACGTCGATTTGGCTACCCGGGAGGAAGGCTTCCGTACCGAGAACATCAACAATCATACCGCCTTTCGTACGGCATTTGATATAACCGGTAACGATTTCCTGACTTTCGAGCGCCTCGTTAACGCGATCCCAACTACGAGAAGCACGAGCCTCCTTGTGGGAGAGAACGAGTTGACCTTTTTTGTCTTCTTGGCTTTGGATATACACTTCTACGCGGTCGCCTACTTTGAGTTCCGGGTTGTAACGAAACTCAGCTGCAGGAACGATACCATCAGATTTGTAACCAACATTTACAACGACTTCACGTTTGTTGATACTGATAACAGTTCCTTCAACGACTTCGTTGTCCTTAATAGCGCTGAGAGACTTGTCGTACTTAGCGCATAATTCTTCGTTTTGTGTGCCTACTTTCTCTTGTTCATAGGCGTCCCAGTCGAAGTTCTGGAGAGAAAGATTTTCTGCCATAATGGTAGGTTACTCAGTCTGCTTGGCAAGTAAGCGCGTCGGCTTACTCTTGCTCAAGTTACCTGAGCGTTAAATTGTTAAACATATAGTTTGCTTTTTCCTATTGTGGGTCGTTGTGCGCAAGTATGCACAACAACGAGTCCACGAAAAAGCGCACAAAGGTACTACATTTTTTTCATTCCTGCAAGAGCAAGAGCA